>CAXBPX010000009.1:0-22652 GCA_963977625.1 uncultured bacterium | reverse complement strand
AAGATCCAGGTATCAACAAATAGCCACTGACCGGATTCGCCAAGAGCTTTGAAAATCTGCATTGAGTCCAAGAAGAAGATAATGATTGCAGGAATTAACCACATCTTCTCTTTGGTTGTAGTCCAGCGCGGTACAACTGCTGGAACATCTTTTCCTAATCGCTTATGGTGAGACCAGCGGATCCAGCCATAAATACTTACGATAATTAATAACAAGTTACGGCTTGCTTGGCCGTAGAAGTTTGCATGTTGTGTGTCATCGCCAAATGAAAATACTGCGCCAAGAAAGACTGTAAATAACAGTGCATCGCCCAGAATTCCAACTGGCCAAGCAGCAACCAAGCGACGCGCTCCCAGCACTGCACTTGTTAGACCAAGTACACCGCCGATGATTTCGCGAACCGCAATTGATTTACTGCCGAAGTGAATTGTGGCTTCGAAAAGCCATTGAAGAATAGACATTCTTTTCCCTTTCGGAACTAGTAATTTGCGGTTCCAAGGGCAAAGCAAATGTGCACACAGCACACCACTTATTAGTTCTTTTATCCAGACTTTACTGTCGGCCTAAGAGTTTCACTTAAGTCAACCGACATCTGGCTGATGTCGGGTCGCGGGCTATAACCGCCGGTTCGGAATTACACCGACCCCCAGAACTTTGAGCGAACTATACAGCCAAAGAGAAATGGAATTACTTTTTTGGAATTGGTGGGACTTCGCCCTTTTTTGCCAGCAGCGCTTTTATTTCAGCCGCCGGAGAGCGATCCCCGCCTATTTTCCACTTATCTAAATATCGCCAAGGAAAAACTTCACCGCGACGCACCCACCAAATATCGCGCTGAGTAGTAGGCCAGCTAATTCCAAAATGCACATGCGGTGCGGTGCCACGGGCATCTCCGGTATCACCTACGTTTCCAAGCACGGTGCCAACTTCTACCCGTACACCAACTTCAATTCCATCTGCGATTTTTTTTAGGTGTGATCCGTAATAACGAACACCATCATCTCCAATTAGAGAGACGTAAATACCACCTTTAGTTAACGGCGTAGGTTTTTTGTAGTTGTAGGTGTCAACTTTGCGAATTTCATCTATCACTCCACTAGTAACCGCAACATATTTGCAACCTTTTTTAGCCAAAATATCTGTAGCTGGATAATCATGATGGTATCGAGAATAGGTATAAGCGCAATCAACAATTGGGAATGCATATTTAGGGGCTGCATTAGCAGGGTGCGCAGCCAAAAAAGTAAGGCACACGCCCATTAATCCCAAAATTGCTCGAATACGCATGTTGGAAACCTTAACATTAACCATGGCAAATACTTCGGATAATGTAAATAAAGTAAAAGCGCTTTATGGAATTAACATGATTAGCGCATGGATAGGTTTTGGTGGGTCTTTTATCGTAAATACTTTCGATTTAGTTCCCGAAGGAAAAATCGATCCACATCTTTTTGGACCTCATTCTCCTGGCATGGCTGGCGCATTAACTCGCGTAATAGATCTCTTTGGATATTTCACAATTTGGAGCAATGCGCTGGTGGCATTCACAATTACAGCTTTATTTTTAAATCCAAATCGCGCCGATCAACGTTTTAAATTACTACGTAATACTTCGCTTTTAATGATATTGATGACTGGAATTCTGTACCACCTATTAATCGCGCCGACAGCGCACCCAGAAAGTTGGAATGTATACACCAACGCTTTTCAACATTATTTAACGCCAATTATTACCGTCCTGGTATGGCTCTTAATAGGCCCACGAAATTGGTTTAACTTTCGCATGACTATTTCAGTATTTGCAATTCCCACTGCATATTTGCTCTATACCTTTATTCGAGGTGCAATTATTAGTCGTTATCCATATGGCTTCTTTGATGTTATTGAATATGGATATGTTTCTGTAGGTACTACCCTAATAATGATTTACATAGCAGGATATGTACTGGCGCTTATCTTTCTTGGTCTAGATAAAGCGCTCTCTAGAAAAGGAAATTAAATGTCCCAACATCGTTCACCGCTTTTTGAATTAGCAGATACCTATGTCGAAAAAACTGCGCGTATGTCACCTATGGAGGCAACCGGACTAGGTATTAAAGGTTTCGATGACCAATTAGATACTTTTACAATCGAAGAAGCAGATAGAGATGCCGCATATAAACGCGAAGTTGTAAAACAAGCTAAATCATTAACTCCTAAAGATGAAATAGATCGAATTTCTCAAGCGGTTTTAATTGAACGCACCGAAGCTCGATTACGAATTCACGACTCTAAAGAGGGATTTGTAACTTATTCACCTATAGTCAATCCCGCATCCGAAATTCGCCAAATTTTTACCATTATGCCCACCGAAGGCGATGGCGCAATTGCAAACATCACGGCTCGATTAAATCTAGTAGGCAAAGCATTAGATGGCTGGAAATCAACTATTCAAGAGATGGATTCCCAAGGCCGCAAAACTGCTCGACGCCAAGTGATTGTGGTTGCTGATCAATTAAAAACCTATGCCGAAGGTGGCTGGGAAAAGATGGCACAGAAGTTAGATCCATTTAATAAATATCCAGAGCTACACACAGCAGCAAAGAGCGCTGCAAGTGCCTCTGGCCAAATGAGCCAGTGGCTTCGAGATGTGCATGCACCTCGTTCTAACGAACAAGATGCTGTCGGTGAAGAACGTTACAAGCCATGGGCTCAATTTTTTACTGGCGCGGATTTAGATTTAAAGAAAACATATGAATGGGGTTTAGAAGATTTAGCACGAATCAATGACCGCATGCACAAAGCGGCAGCAAAACTTGGGCTAAGTGGCAAATCATTAAAGGATGTTGCGGACATCTGTGAAAACGCCGAACTACATCGCATTGACGGCGAAGAAGCACTAGTCAAGAAGTTACTTTCATTTACTGAAGAAGCAGTAGCTCATCTAGATGGAAAATATTTTGATATTGATGAGCGAATTGCATTTTGCGATGCACGCATTGCTCCAGAAGGAGCAGCTGCCGCTCCATATTACATTCCGCCGACTGAAGATTTATCTCGGCCAGGAACAACTTGGTATCCAACGCTTGGACACAAGAGATTTAATTTCTGGCACATAGCATCAACTTGGTATCACGAAGCAGTCCCTGGACATCATCTGCAATTTGCAACTGCTGCACTTGAAAAAGATCGACTATCAAGATTCCAACGAACCAATGCATGGATCTCGGGTTACGGAGAAGGTTGGGCTCTTTATGCAGAGCGTTTTATGGATGAACTTGGTGCATTTGATGAACCATCTCTAGAACTTGGTTATTTAGCAGGACAAGGGCTACGTGCTGCCCGCGTAGTAGTAGATATTGGAATGCATTGCGGTTACAAAGATTCATCGGGCAAAGTGTGGAATGCGCAATCTGGTTTTGAATTATTGGTAAATAACGCAATGGTGGCGCCAGATTTTGCAAAAAGTGAAATCGAAAGATATTTAGGATGGCCTGGTCAAGCAATTTCTTACAAAGTTGGCGAACGTTATTGGATGGATATTCGCGAATCAGCAAAACAGAGATTGGGACATGATTTTGAAATTAAGAAATTCCATAATTTTGCATTAAAGATTGGTCCAATGGGACTTGATTCACTCAAGACTGAAATGGCTAACTGGAAAGGCAATTAATTTAACTTCACTGTTGCGGTGTAAAGTATTCCCATCACGAGGGGGTAGCTCAGTCGGTTAGAGCCCCGGACTCATAATCCGGTCGTCGTGGGTTCGAGCCCCACCCCCCTCACTTACTTAGTCAGAAAAGCCGCTCGCCATTAAGAAACACCTGCTAGCACCTTAGGGGTATAGATACTTTCATGTAGAGAATTAAGTTATGAAAACTCTCGTATCTGCAACTAAAAGATGGCTGCAAAGCCTTCTTTATGTTCTGACCTCCTTTCCGATACTTGTGATTCTCTTTATGATCACCACTTTCGGCTTATTCAGCGGTGCAATCCTGCCGATTTCAGTTGTACTTCTTTTGGGTTTGATGACCTTGATGGAATATGTGGCTAAATTTGAGATCAATCGAGTTAATAAGGTACTTGGCACAGAGCATCAGATAGTCCTTAATTGGTTCTCCAACCCAGCTTTCTCTTGGGATGGCTTGAAAGAACGTTTTACTTCGCTCAGAAGTTGGATGGCCATTGCATATGTATTCATCGCATTCTTCTGGTCAACTTTTGCCTTTGTGATTGGAGTTGTAGGAATAGCAGGATTCCTTACCATCCTTATTTCAATGGGTTTGTTTGCAAAAGGGGATTTCAGCCGCGACTTCAAATTTACCGACGATAGCGGTGTCATCCAAGGAAATCTGAATTTTGAGTCCCCTATCGTTAGATTCACAATAGGTGATGGGACTGACTCTGGTGCCGTCCAAGGTAGTTTTCAATCATGGCCAGTAATGGTTACTGGATTATTGATATTTATTATCTCTATCTGGCTGATTCCACGAATCGCAAGAGCAAATGCAAAATTAGTCGATGGTTTGCTCTCTGGTGCTTACCTACCCACTTTGCAGGCAAAATTTGAAAATCGCTTTTCTAAGAAAAAGGTAAGTGAGAAGCAAGTTCGCGAAGCCATGCAATCTGAAGCTATTCGAGAAGAGTTATCAGAATTGAGTAATCGTGAACGAGAAATTTTAGCTTTGATGGCGCAGGGGAAAACCAATGCCGGAATTGCCAAAACACTGTTTATCACCGAAGGATCAGTTGAAAAACATATCTCCAATATCCTAAATAAGCTTGAAATTCATGGCGGTGACGATACACACCGTAGAGTGGCTGCGGTATTAAGATATTTAAGAATCAACCAATAATTAACTTATTTAACTTAAAGATCGGATATTCATTGAATCGGGACATTACACCGGATGTGCTCAGAGGTTTTGCGCTCCTAGGAATATTAGTTGTAAATATTCCATTTATGGCCCTTCAGAGCGAAGAAGGTGCTCGCGCTGAATGGGTACAAGGTTTTGCAAATAGCGCTGCTGCGTTTCTGATTTTTGCTATATTCCAAGGCAAGTTCTATTTGATCTTCTCATTACTTTTTGGATATAGCTCTGGGTACATCATCAAATCCGACAGGGCAAATAGAAAACGCTGGTTCAAGCGATGCCTGGTTTTAATTGCAATTGGAATTCTCCACTTTACATTTCTGTGGCACGGAGACATTCTGGTTTTGTATGGAATTTTCGGCATAATACTTATTCCATTTCTTTTTAGAACCGATCGGACTCTAAAGATTTGGAATCGAATAATTCTGGGTTTTTTCTCGATTCTGCTATTAACGGCTGCAATCTTGATTTACCTAAGCGAACGTTTTGGAAACGAAGCTACAGAATTGATCCCGCCAAGCGGGCTTGACCAGGCTATGAAAGGTGGCACTTTCTTTGAGGCAATCGAACTACGAGTTGAATTGTGGAGACTTGGAATCCTAAGTGGCATCTTGCTTCAAGGTGGCTTCGTTTTTGCTACCTTTTTATTAGGGCTTCGACTTTCAAGAATTAAGTTTCTATCTACTGATTTTGATTCTAAGCAAAATACCAAAATGATTCGTATAGGAATCTTGATTGGATTACCTATTCAATTGGTGGCAGCTTGCCTCTTCTTGAGGAATGAAATTTCCAGCAACTCGTCAGAAGCAACTTATCTGTTGGCAACCGTGATCTCATTTGTGGCGGCACCACTTTTATCCATTGGCTATGTGGGCTATATTCGAAAACTGACAGCAGAAGCACCAAAGAAAGTCTCCTGGATCGCGCCAGCGGGGAAAATGTCACTGACTAATTACATTGCGCAATCAATCGCAGCCTCATTAATTTTTGGACCTTGGGGTCTTGGGTTATTTCAAAAATTAGATTTATGGCTAGTCTTCATATTGGCATTTCTGATTTGGTTTACTTTTACTTATCTTTCTAGTCTGTGGCTGCAAAAATTTCAGCAAGGACCATTAGAACGGCTCTTAGGCGCGCTCACCCAAAGAAATTAAATCTCTAGTTTGTAGACCTTGCTTTTAACTGGACCTTTGGGTCTATAAGTAGCTCTTGGGAGCGCTTTAGGAAATCTCGTTCTCAAATTAAATTCTTTAGCAACTAATAGCAGAATTAATCTAGATTCAGCCAACGCGAAATACTCTCCTAAACACTTCCTGCTTCCAGCGCCAAATGGAAAATAACTTCCTCTACTTAAGGACTTTTCAAAGTTGCTATTAAGCCACTTTTCGGGGTTCCACTTATTGCCATCTATGAAATGTTCTTTAGATCTCTGTGTTACATATTGGCTGACTAGAACATGCGCACCAGCTGGGATTAATACCCCATCAATTACAGAGTCTTTTATTGCTATTCGTGGCGCAACCCAGACTGGTGGGGCCAAGCGAAGAGTTTCAGAAATAATTGCTGATGCAAATGGTGCTGACTCTTCCAATTCCAAGTAAGTAGGCGCTCGACCCTGTTTTAGCCATTCTTGATTTGATGCTTCAAAATTTAGTTTATTTGCAAAATCAGGATTCTCGCTTAGATAAGCAAAAGCCCAGGTCATCATATTTGCAGTAGTTTCATGGCCACTTAAGATCAAAGTCAAAACTTCATCGCGGATATGTGCCATTGAGATTTGATCTTTCATTTGTAACAGAATTCCAAGCAAATCATCTGAATGAGTTATATTGGAATTGATTCTCTCTTTAATAATTTCTTCTGCAATCTCAGCCAAATTAGTTGCAGCTAATTCAAAGGCTTTGAAATAACTAAATTTTGTACCATCAAATCTCTCTAATCCAGGCAACATGGTGCGCTCAATTCGATCGATAGCTATTTCCATTGAATGTGCAATTTCTTTGGTGTATTTCGATGAGTCCAAACCAAATAGACATTGAGCAACAATTTCTAAAGTCAAACTCATCATTTCAGGGGCGAGATTTAACTCTGACTTATCTTCCCAGCTCTTTAAATGCGTAGAAATTATTGAATACATTTTTGATACATAACCATCTAAATTTCCATGGTGAAATGGAGGTTGCATTAATCGGCGATGTGCTAAGTGAACCGGTTCCTCATTTGTGAGCAATCCTTCACCTAGGACTTTACGCATCCGCGCAAATCCAACTCCTTTTACAAAATTATGCTGTTGGGCAACCGTAACTTGATATGTAGCTTCTGCAGAGAAAAGTCCAATAAATAGCTCTCTGGATAAAAAGAATGCACAATGATTTCCGAAACGTTCTTGCATTCTTAAAAGGAAATTTGGGGTATCTTTGATGAAAGTTGCTGTTAACAAATCCGAAAATACTGGGTTTGGTCCAGGTAAATCTTCCCTGGATACCCAATCATTTCGGTGAATTGGTTTGGGAATTGGCGCATATTCCTCAGGACGTGGCGCAAAATAAGCTCGCTCCTGCTGCATACTCATGATCTTTGCGGTTTTTCTTGAAACTTTTTAATTACTTTCCATGCCCAGTAAAAAAGTGGAAATTGCAAAGGTAATCTGGCATAAGCGATTAGTGGGTCTGGCATCTCTCGGCTGGACCAATCAATTGCCATTTTAATGTTTGCGGTATAAACCACAATGAATAATGTCAAAGCCGAAATTGCGCCCCACCATCTAATAGATTTACCAAAGATTACTTTTGCGCTATTGCTAACTAAGGCAACTCCAATGACAATTTCAGCGATTCCGCTTAAGTAAGTCCAAAATCGAGGATCGCCAGGTAAAAATTCAGGGACAATCAAATCAAGTGGCTTTGGAATTATGAAATGTCCGATGCCGGTAAGCACCAAGAAAATACCTAGCGCAGTGCCCGGATGTCTTTTCATAGCCACATATTAAGTCAATAAACGCTTAATTGGGTAAGGTCACGTCGTGGAAACTCGCCCCAAAATACTTCTAGTTGGAATTGATGGATTGATACTCCATCGCGCGATTGATTCTGGACGTGCCTCACATTTGAAATTTTTGCGGGATGCTTCTTTCTTCGTCGACACGGTTGTAGATATGCCTACCGTTTCGGGGCCAAGTTGGAGCACATTACTTACTGGCAAACAACAAGATTCCCATAAAGTTACAGGTAACGATTTTAAAAACCACAATCTCAAACAAACACCAGATCTACTTACCCAAGCACTTACAAAAAATAATTCATTAAAAACTTATGCGGCTGCGGGCTGGCCTCCGCTAATAGATCTAAATGGCGTTGGGCCAGTAATTGCAGATGCTGGACACCTGCGTTTTTACAACGATGGCGAAATGCATGGTTATTTAAAAGTAGATAAGGAAGTTTTTGATAACGCACTTGAAACAATTACAGAAAAAGGACCGGATTTAAGTTTCGTCTATTTCTGCGGTGTTGATGAAGCGGGACACAAATTTGGCTCAATTGAGCCACCATATTTTGATG
The DNA here is from genome assembly GCA_963977625.1 of uncultured bacterium. Lineage (GTDB taxonomy): Bacteria > Actinomycetota > Actinomycetes > Nanopelagicales > Nanopelagicaceae > ZLKRG08. Next base: position 14,242 of record CAXBPX010000009.1, on the reverse strand, counting down.
CAGTAGAGAGAATTGATGGTTACCTAAAGCAACTTCATGATGCATTGATTGCGCGCGAGGAGCCTTGGGTATTAGTTGTGGTCACCGATCATGGCCATCGCGACGAAGGCGGTCATGGCGGAGATTCACCACAAGAACGTGCCTCATTTGTAATTGCACACGGGATAAATCGTGAACATCCGAATTGGCCTGCCAATTTGCAACCGCAAGATCTTGCGGGATTGATACTAGAGCTGATCCATTAATTCAAAGAAGTGTTTGGATCCAAAATCTCTCTGCACATCATCGTACTTCTGCATGCCCCACTCCCAAAAATCAAAATCTATTTCAGAAATTGAATTTTGAATTGATGCCCAAAGTGTCCAACCATATTTTGCTAATGTAGAAAATAGCCATGCTCTGGCAAATTTATCTTGACGAAAACTTCCAAAATATCCTGTGATTAGTTCGTGCAATACTGAGATATCTTGACCTGATTCTGACCAAATATTTCCTAATTCAAAACAAGGGTCATTATTTCCTGAGTATTCATAATCAATTAGCCAAACTTTTTCACCGTCATCAATAAAATTTGCAGGAAGCAAATCATTATTGCATGGCACTTTGCCAGTATCCGTCAAAGCAAGTGCCGCTTGTAATTTATCTTTAGCGGTCGCAAAATCTAAATATCCGTCAGGTAATCTAAAGCCGCGCTCGGTAACAATTTTTTGATAATTTTTTTGAATATTAAACATATCAAAATCAAGTAGAAAAGGTTTGGCAGAATGTAGTTGTTTTACGCTTTGTGCAATACGCGTAGCATTATTAGCAACATCTACCCCATCAAAAGTTTTACCTGGCAAGAAGCCAATTACTAATAATCCATACTCTGCTTTGTAATCAAATACTGGAGCACCAATTGCTACCTCAGCAGCCACTTTCGAATTATGAAATTCATTATTTCTATCGATTGATAGGAGCGCAGATTCATTACTTGAAATTCGAGCCACAAAATTTCCATGATCAGTCTCTACTTTGATGTTTCGATTTGTAAGTCCACCCGATAACTCAATTAAATTCTTTCGACTATGCAGAAAAGTTGACTGATTGAGCGTTGGCCCAAATTCTTTTTCTAGCTCTATTGCTGACATAGCCATCTGCGGATGCTACCTTTTCGGCATGTCAGAGCAACAGATACCGACACGTGCAAAAATCGTAATAATTGGTGGCGGTGTTGGCGGAACCTCTGTTGCATATCATTTGGCGCAATTAGGTGAAACAGATGTAGTTCTGGTTGATCGCAATGACTTAACAAGTGGATCCACTTTTCATTCAGCGGGAATGGTTGGTCAATTGCGTGCGGATCCGACACTTACTCGAATGAATATGCATTCGGCAAATCTCTACCGAGAATTACAAAAAACCGATACCCCACCTTCATGGGTGGAATGCGGAAGTATCAAAATTGCTTCTTCTCCGGAACGAATGGAAGAAATTAGACGGCAAATTGGTTGGGCTAAAACTTTCGGTTTGGATTTGCATGAAATTTCGACAGCGGAAGTTAAAGAACGAATTCCTTACATAAATTTAGACGGAGTTGTGGGTGCTTGCATCATGACAACAGATGGGCAAGTCGATCCTTCCCAGTTAGCTCTTTCAATGGCAGCTGGTGCACGAAGAGCAGGAATTGCAATACACACATTTACTCGAGTTTTAGCTATAAATACCAAAGATGGTCGCGTTAAATCTGTCGAAACCGATAAAGGCGTTATCGAATGTGACATCGTAGTTAATTGTGGCGGCATTTATGCTGCTGAAATTGGCCGACTTGTTGATGTTCGAATCCCAATTGTGCCTATGAGCCATCAATATTTGATTACTGAAAATTTCATGGATCCAGCAGCTCCAGTAATGGCTTCACTTCGAGATCCAGATAACCTGATTTATTTCCGCCAGGAAGTACAAGGTTTACTCATGGGTGGCTATGAACGTAATTCAAAACCTTGGAAAACCAGCCGAGAAGCTTTAGATGAAATCCCAAAGAATTTCAACAATATGCTCTTGCCTGATGACTGGGATCGCTTTGAAGAAATTGCCGCAAATTCACAGATGCGTATTCCTAAAATGGCTGAATTAGGTATCAAATCTTTCATAAACGGACCTGAAGCGTTTACGCCCGATAATGAATTTTGTTTAGGCGAAACTGAAGTTGGTGGTTTTTATGTCGCTGCCGGTTACTGCGCGCATGGAATTGCTGGCGCTGGTGGAATTGGAAAAGTGATGGCTGAATGGATTGTGGGTAATGAGCCACCAATGGATTTATGGCACATGGACATTAGACGATTTGGTCCTGCCTATAAATCTCCTGCATTTACTCTTGATCGAATTCAAGAGAATTACGAACAGTATTACGACATTCATTATCCACTTGAAGAACGGCAAACTTGCCGACCACATAAAACTTCCCCAGCTTACGAATGGCATAAAGCAAATAGCGCCGTCTTCGGAGAAAAAGCTTCATGGGAACGGGTTAATTTTTACAGCAACCACATTGGAAATGATGAACTTCGCCCCTTTGCTTGGGCTGGTAAAAATTGGTCCAATGCAGTGCAAGTCGAACACAAAGCAACTCGCGAATCTGCCGGCATATTTGATGAATCAAGTTTTGCAAAAATCCAAGTTTCTGGTGCGCGAGCTGGTGAATTTCTGGAATTTGTATGTGCAAACGATGTCGTGCGAGGTGTTGGTCGTGCCGTTTATACCCAAGCGCTAAATACCAAAGGTGGTATTGAAGCCGACTTTACGGTGACCCAGGTTGCGGTTGATAAATTCTTAATAGTCACTGGCACTGCGTTTGCTCACCATGACTCTGGTTGGTTAAGGAAATTGCGCCGTGAAAATCAATTTACAGATGTTTTAATCGAGGATCTCACCGATTCACTAGCTATTTTTGGAATTTGGGGCCCGAAATCTAGGGAAATTTTACAAACTCTAACGACTTCGGATTTAGGCAATGAATCATTCCCATTTATGCATTCAAAAGAAATTGAAATACAAGGAATAAAAGTTCGGGCAACTCGCATTACTTATGTTGGTGAACTTGGCTGGGAGCTATATATCCCAGTGTCAGATGCCCTAAATATTTGGCAAGCTTTATTTAATGCTGGTGGGTTTCCATGCGGATATCGCACCATTGAATCACTAAGACTAGAAAAAGGTTATCTAGCGTGGGGCGGCGAAATTAATACTGAAAATAACCCTTTTGAAGCTGGACTTGGTTTTGCGATATCAAAGAAGAAAAATCATTTCTATGGCGCTGGTTCGTTACCGAAACTAAAAGATACAAAACGAAAGCTGGTGGCAATCACTTTTGATGACATTAGACAGGTGCCAATCGGAAGTGAACCTATTAAATTTGGCGACAAAGTGATTGGTCGAATCAAATCTGGCGGTCAGGGATACACAATAAATAAAGCAATTGGTTACGCGTATATCCCAGTCGAACATGCAGTTCCTGGAACAAAACTCGAAGTGGAATTTTTTGGAAATTGGATCAGCGGAAATGTTTGCGCTACTCCACTTTATGATCCAGAAAGCACAAAGATAAAGAGTTAATTATGGATATTGGACTAAATGACGCCTATTCATTAAAAACCCCTGAAGATAACAAGCAGCTATATGCTAAATGGGCTACAACTTATGAATCAGATTTTGTTGCCACACAAGGATATCAACACCCAAAAATAATTGCGGAACTCTTTCATAATCAATTACCTGAAGTTAAAAAAGTAATAGATATTGGCACAGGGACCGGCTTGGTAGGAAAATATCTGCACGAATTGCGTCCTAATGTCACTATAGATGGCATAGATATTTCGCCTGAAATGCTTGCCGAAGCAGCAAAGAAAAGTGTGTACCGAAATCTTTATGAAAGAGATTTAACTAATACCGTATCTGGAACTGACGCTCCATACGACGCACTTATCACAATCGGAACTTTCACTCATGGTCACCTGGGTATTGAAGTAATTGATAATTTATTTCCTCTTGTATCAAAAGCAGGATATTTTGTAATTGCTATAAATGAAAAGTTCTTTCACGAACATAATTGTCTGGAATTCTTACTGGCTCGAAAGATAAAATTGATTCACATGGATAAAGTTCATGTCTATGCTGAATCAAGCGAACACCATGACTCAATGAATGTGATGATGGTTTTTAATCAGTAAAAAAGTGATTGAATGCACAGCTAAAAAGCCAGGTACGCCAATCAAATAGGGATAGCCCCCTCTACAAGTACTAGCACTCAGATAAATAATTCTCATGTGACAAAAAGAATTTTTATCTTTGGTGAAGATGGATTCACCAACATTACATTAGCTAATTCATTATCTATGCAAGGCTTAGATATCATCGGCGAAACTGATAATGAATCCTTGACTTTAAATTTCGTAAGTCAACATTTACCTGAAGTAACAGTACTTAATATTGAATATTGCCACATTAAAGCGATAAAACTAGCTTCAGTTCTGAGAAAGAAGTATCCCGAAATGGGAATTGTCGTTACCTGTAAAACTACAGATCTTCGTCTGCTTGGTATTAACTTAAAAGATTTACCTATTGGAATTGTCATAGCTCGACTGGCTAAACATTCTGATCTCGATAACTTAAAAGAGGCCATACTGACATCGGTTGATTGTGTTGATCAAGAAGTGAAATTAGATCTTTATGAGGATTTTTCTGAAGTTCAAATCGAAACTTTTAGATTAATGGCAGAAGGTAAAGCAAATTCAGAGATTGCGAAGTTGAGATTTGTCTCTGAAAAGTCTGTAGAACAGATGCTAGCCAGAATTGCAATTTCGATGGGGTTAGATTTCGATCGAAAGAATAATCAAAGAGTCCGGTTAACCAATACCTACCACGAACTAATTAACGGGAAAAAATAAGTTATTAAGATATCTTTAACTTGTGGAGTTATCAGAGTTAAAGTCTCAGTGGAATGAAGTGCTCTTTGCACTCGAATCACGTAATCGAGTTGCCTGGTTAACTTTCTTTGATGCTCGGTTGGCATCGCTAGATGACTCTAATTTAAAATTAGATTTTTCAGATTCAGAGAAGTTCTCGGGTGGACATTCATATGCGGATTCGCGGACAAAATTCTCGCCAATTCTGCAAGAGGTAATCTTTGATATTACCGGTAAAAATTTGGAGATTAGCTGGTGAAGAAAGCGCTCACAATACTTTTAGCTTTAAGTTTAATTTTACTTGGCATTGAAAGCGCGACTGCGGCCTCTTCTTTATCCTTAAATATTACAAAAACTCCTACCATCGGAGAACCTAAAATAACTTTGAATGGGATCCTCAAGCCAGCCAAAGCTAATATCAAGGTTGCCATTCAAGTTAAATTAAATGGCATTTGGACCAAAACCTCACTTGGTGCCAAGACAAAATCAAGTGGTGCCTGGAAAATTGAAGTAGTTTCAACGGCTTTGGCAGGTAGCGCAACTTATCGAGCAGTTGCTGGTCGTATTTATTCAAATCAACGCACTTTCACGATTGATCCTGCTGCCTCCCTTTCCGAAGCAGATCCAAATTTATTGATTGCGCTAGCTGGGCCTGGTGGTCGCATACACGGAGTTGATATCAGTCGATGGCAACATCCTGGAGATAAGTTAATAGATTTTAAGAAAATGTTTGATGCCGGCGTCAGATTTGTAATGATTAAAGCATCTGACGGCAAAGATAAATCTGATATTGATGCCCGCAAATGGTTTTCTATTGATATGGACGCCGCACAAGCTGCCGGTCTTTATACCGGTTTTTACCATTATGCATATCTGCCAAATTCCACAGATGAAGCAACGGTAATTACTGAAGCTCAAACACAAGCGCAAAAAGCAATCTGGCGTATAGCGTCAGTTGGTGGTTTTAACGACCGCTCGCTTCCCTATGCCTTAGATCTTGAAAATAACTGTATCCAATACAGCGGTAGCAAATGTATTAAATATACTTCTAAAAAATTAGTTACGCTTTTTGCAACAACTTGGCTATCAACTTTTAAATCAGCGACGGGTCGCACACCAATGCTTTATTCATATTCTCAATTTTTAGAAAATGCCATGATCAGAAATAACGAGCTACGAAATTATCCATTATGGCAAGCTCATTATGGAATTAGTCCATTTGATCCACTTGGACAACCTGGACAGAAAATAAGTGGTTGCTATGTTCATTCATGGACTGCTTCAAACTGCGTTTCAGAATGGGTTATTTGGCAATATTCATCATGCGGTATCGGTAAAAAATATGGCGTGCCAAGTGGTCGAGTTGATTTAAATGTTTATCGAGGAGATATCAAATCTTTTCTCGAACTTACCAAAGGAATCTGGGTGCCAGAGGTTGCGGATCTGATGCCTGTTAATGAACCAACTTCCATGCAATTACTTTCTGCGACCTATTCAACTAGTGATAAACCTGCCGTTTTTAATTTGAATGTGCTTAGACCAAGTTCGTTGCCAGTCGTAACCGGAACCGTAAAATTACTATTGCCTGATAAAACTATTCTGTTAGACCAAAACGCAGTTAGAGCCAAGAGTGGCTCTTTCACATTGACTGTTAAGGGAATCCCAGTTGGCACATGGGATGCGTTGCTTCAATTTATTGACCAATCCGGAACCCACGCCAAAGCTTCGGTTCCGATTCAGATTGTGGTCGAAGCGGGCGCAAAACCAACTCCGACAGTTTCACCAAGTGCTAAACCTGGCACCTCAACAAAAGTTCCTGCGGATGCTTGCCGAGGTCAAATAATTAATTAACTAAATTTGCGGCTGATTTTTCTGCAGCAGCAACTTTATCTAGATAATCTTTAATCGAAGCTTTTTTCTGTGGTGCTTTCCATCCTAAATATGGAGCAATCAAATCTGCAGTTAAATTAACAAAATCCACTCCAAAATTTGGAGCTTCAAACCAAATCCGAGTGCGTCTTTCAAGTACGTCTGAAATTGATTGTGCACCTTCAGATACCACTGCATAAACCAACTCTGCTTTTAAATAAGGAAGTGTGCGAGAAATTGGCGCAGCTAACTTTCGGTCTTGATCAATCAATGCCAATAAATCACTAATATCTGAACCGTGACGATCAAGCAGATGGGTGATTGTTTCTGGTTTGAGGTTATATTGAGCCGAAAGTTGTTCAACTTGCTGTGCCAAGGCAAAGTAACCATCTGCACCAATAATTGGTAACTTGCTGGTGATACTGTCACTAATTAATTTGGTGATGTCATTTGTGGCCATATCAACTGCATCTTTTGCCATCACTCTATAAGTTGTGTATTTACCTCCGGCCAGGCTCACAAATCCAGGCACTGGTCTATCTACCGTGTGCTCACGAGAAATTTTGGTGGTATCTGTGGCTTTTCGGTTAGCGACCAATGGTCGTAAACCTGCGAAAACACCAATTACTTGATCAATATTAATGCGCGGAGAGAGCACTCGGTTGGCTTGATCAATTATGTACTGCACATCAGAGCGATCTGCCAATGGCTGATTTGGATCGCCTAGATATTCTGTATCAGTTGTGCCAATCATCCATTGATCTTTCCAAGGAATGATAAAAAGAACTGATACTGCAGTTTTAATTATTACGCCTTCGCTAGCATTGATGGCATCACCAGGAATAGTTATATGTACACCTTTGCTCATCTTCACTTCATAGCCTGGTTCTATACCAAATTTCTTATGAAGTTCATCGCTCCAGACACCCGCGCACATGATTACTGAAGATGCTTTTACGGTTACTTTCTTCTTGGAATTTAAATCAGTAATTACTGCACCAGTAACGCGCTTACCTTTTTTAGTAAGTGATTCGACAACAGCTCGGGTGACAATGGCTGCCCCATGACGTTTGGCAGTGCGAGCAATCATCATGGTATGGCGCGCGTCATCTACCTGCGCATCAAAATATCTAATTGCACCTGTAATCACATCTGTGCGCAAACTTGGTGCAATCTCTGCAATTGTTTTATGGGATAAATGTTTGTGACCAGGAAGTGCGCGTTTGAATCCTCTAAGCGCATCATAAAGAGCAAGTCCGGCACCGACATAGGTGCGTTCTTTTACCTTTTCTTGAAGTGGATAAAGAAACGCCACCGGTTTTACTAAATGTGGTGCCAACAAAGAAACTAATAGTTCACGCTCATGTAAAGCTTCGCGAACTAATTTGAAATCGTACTGTTCTAAATAACGTAAGCCACCGTGAATCAATTTACTGGATCGACTAGAAGTGCCAGCGGCAAAATCTGCAGACTCTACAAGTGCAACAGTTAGTCCTCGTGTTGCCGCATCCAGGGCCACACCAACGCCATTAATTCCTCCGCCAATAACCAGAACATCAAAATGTTCTTTACTCAAGCGGGCAAGATCTGCAGCGCGCTGTTCTGGGTTGAGGCTGGAATCAAACATAACTAGCCAATATTAATGCTAATTAAGTAAAGTTCCCGTGTGATTTACATCGGCGCTTTAGATCAGGGAACTACCAGCACTAGATTTATCATTTTCAATGAGCTCGGTGAGATAGTTAGTCAGCATCAATTAGAACATCAGCAGATATTGCCGCAAGCAGGATGGGTAGAACACGATGCGATGGAAATTTGGCAAAACACGCAAAAAGTAATCGATGAAGCGCTCACAAAAGCTGGAATCAAAGAGCAAGAATTATCCGCAATTGGAATCACAAACCAGAGAGAGACCACAGTTTGTTGGAACCGAGAAACCGGACTTCCAATTACAAATGCCATTGTCTGGCAAGATACCCGAACTGCTGAATATCTAAATCAATTTTCTGAGGCCAATAAAGCGATTATTACCGCAAAAACTGGCACCCCTATTGCTCCTTATTTTTCAGCCAGCAAAATGGCATGGATTTTGCAGAACAAAGTTAGCGATACTGCGAATATTTCATTTGGCACCATTGATGCCTGGTTACTCTTTAAATTAACAGGAGTTTTTGCAACTGACGTTTCAAACGCCTCTCGTACCCAATTAATGAACTTAGAAACACTTGACTGGGACGATGAACTTCTGGGGATCTTTGGAATCAAAAGAGAATGGCTTCCCGCCATCAAATCTTCTTCGGAGATTTATGGAACCACTAAGAATCAAGTTCCAGTCTCTGGAATTCTTGGCGACCAACAAGCCGCCATGGTTGGGCAAACTTGTTTTGAAAAGGGTGAATCAAAAACTACCTACGGAACTGGAAACTTTGCACTAACTAGTACCGGAGCTAATCTGGTCCGTTCAAAAAATGGATTAATTACTACGGTCCTTTTTAAGTTAGGCAGCGCACCAGTTCAATATGCACTGGAAGGATCGGTTGCAGTAACTGGATCTGCAATCCAATGGCTTAGAGATCAACTAGGAATCATAAATTCTGCTGCAGAGGTAGAAGCATTAGCCGATTCAGTTGTAGATAATGGTGGAGTTTATTTTGTCCCAGCATTTTCCGGATTATTTGCTCCATATTGGAGAAGTGATGCCCGAGGTGTGATTGTCGGATTGACCAGAGCAAATACCAAAGCGCATCTCGCGCGTGCCGCGCTTGAGGCTATTTGCTACCAAACTAAAGAAGTTATCGATGCAATGGAAGCTGATTCTGGAATTAAATTAACTGAAATGCGTGTTGATGGTGGAATTACAAATAATAAACTTTGCATGCAATTACAAGCTGACATTATGGCTATAGATATTGTGAAGCCAGTTATCACTGAAACTACTGCCTTAGGAGCGGCTTTTGCAGCAGGACTTGCAGTTGGTGTCTGGGAAAATACTTCACAAATCAAGAAAATATGGAAACGTGAAAGTACTTGGCATTGTAAGAGCGATGCCAATTGGCGCTCTCATGGCTACCAAAAATGGCGTGAAGCAATAACTAAAACATATGACCTTGCTTGAGTGAAGCACTAAGATAACTAACTATGGAACTGCGTGGCGTAATTCGCACTGATCGTGAAATGGCGGATGGCCGAACGATTAGATATTACGACAGCAAACCAACACCTAGAAATGCAATTGATCAAAGACCGAAAGAAGATCAGCCAGGAATAGGTGAATTGCGTTTAGATCCATTAGTCAATGAATGGATTGCCATTTCAGCGCATCGTCAAAATCGAATTTTTCTACCCCCTAAGGAACTTTGCCCACTTTGCCCAACTATTAGCGCCGAATTACTTACCGAAATTCCTGAGCAGGAATATGAAGTAGTGGTCTTTGATAATAGATCTCCATCGCTAAGGCCACCAATGGGCGATAACGCTTTGCCTGATTTGGCAGGTCCCGAAACTGATATTGGCAAAGCCGTTGGAAAATGTGAAGTAATTGTTTTTAATTCTGATCACGGTCAATCATTTTGCGATCTGACACCTAACCAAGTTCGAACATTGCTAGAAGCTTGGCGTGATCGAACTGATGAACTATCTAAAGCTCCATATATTGCACATATTGCACCTTTTGAAAATCGAGGTGAAGAAATAGGTGTAACGCTGCACCATCCACATGGGCAAATTTATGCATATTCTTATTTGCCGCCACGAATTGAAAAAATGTTATCTGCAGCTAAGAAATACCAAAAGGAATTTGGCAAAGTACTTTTTGACGAAATTTTAAAGAAAGAATTGGCTGACAAGGTAAGAGTAGTAACTCAAAATGAACATTGGGTGGCTTACGTACCATTTGCAGCTAGATACCCGTTTGAAATTCATGTGGCACCGTTAGTCCCAGTTGCAGACTTAACTGAACTATCTGTAGCGCAATGCGACTCATATCCTGCAATTGCACTTGAAGTTATGAAACGACTTGATGGAGTTTTTGGTATTTCAATGGCGTACATAGCGGCATGGCATCAAGCTCCTGTTCGTGAAGGTCGAGATTTACTCCGTTTGCATTGGCAAATCACTTCGGTGCGGCGCGCACCTGGTAAATTAAAATATTTAGCTGGATCAGAATCTGCAATGGGTGCATTCATTATGGATGTAACTCCTGAACAATCGGCCGCGCAACTTCGCGAGGTTAAACTTTGAAAGTCTTAGTTACTGGCGGTGCAGGATATATAGGTGCCACCGCAGTAGCAATGCTCATAAATGCTGGGTATGAAGTAAATGTGCTTGATGATTTAAGCACTGGCCATGCCGAATCAGTTCCTCCCCACGTGAAATTTGTAAAAGGTTCATTACTTTCAGATGATGATTTAGATGATGCACTTGAGGGTTGCGATGCAGTTATGCACTTTGCCGCAAAATCTTTAGTTGGAGAATCAGTAGCAAAACCGGAACTTTACGAACAGGTGAATGTGGGTGGCTCTAAAGCGCTTTTTGCGAAAATGAAATCCAAAGGCATCAACAAGATCGTGCTCTCCTCCACGGCCGCAACTTACGGTGAACCAAAGCGAATTCCCATATCCGAATCTGATGATCCAAATCCAAAAAATCCTTATGGCGCTACAAAATTAGAGATAGATCGCATGGTTGGCACCGCTGGATTCTCAGCAATTTCACTTAGATATTTCAATGTAGCCGGAGCCCTTCAATCTAACAATGGCTGGTTAGCAGAACGTCATAACCCTGAAACTCATTTAATCCCAAACATTTTAAGAGCCACAGAATCTGCACCAGTAAAGATTTTTGGAACAGATTGGCCAACTGCAGATGGCACTTGTGTACGTGACTACATACATGTAGTTGATTTAATTGAAGCGCATATCAAGTCACTTGAAAACTTACCAAATGGTAAACAGGAAATTATTAATTTGGGATCTGGGGATGGATATTCAGTAAAACAAGTGATAGCTGCCGCTGAAAAAGCAATCGGAGCTAAAATTCCTGCAATCGCTAGTAATCGACGCGCAGGCGATCCAGCGGTATTGATTGCGGATATCTCTAAAGCTAAAAGTTATTTAAATTGGCAGCCAACTCGAGGCATTGATGAAATGGTTCTAGATACCTGGAATTCCATAAAATGACTTTTAAAGAAGTTTTTGGCCACGAACCAGATGTAGTTGCAGTTGCTCCTGGGCGGGTAAATCTAATTGGCGAACATATCGATTACTCAGATGGGTTTGTACTGCCTTTTGCGATTTCTAATCGCACCACAGTTTCAATTGGTAAAAGATCAGATAATAAAATCCGTTTGGCTTCGGCACAACGTCAATCTTCAATTTTCGAAACTTCAATTGAAAATCTCACCCCTGGCCGCGAAGGAAAATGGGAGAGATATCCGCTTGGAGTCATTTGGGTGCTTGGCATTTCAAGTGGCTTGGATATTTTCATAGATGGAAAAGTGCCACTAGGCGCTGGACTTTCATCTTCGGCCGCATTGGAATGTAGCACTGCAATTGCACTAAATTCGCTCTTTAATTTAGGTCATGATTTACGCGCTTTAGCAAGACTTACTCAAAAGGCAGAAAATGAATTTGTTGGTGTGCCTTGTGGAATCATGGATCAATCAATCTCTTTAATGGGAAATGCTGGACATGCGCTTTTATTAGATTGTCGTGATTTATCTACCAAGTTGGTCCCTATGGACTTAGCAGCTTCTGATTTAGAACTTTTAATTATCGATACCCAAGCTCACCATTCGTTAGTAGATGGTGGGTATGCTGAACGTCGCGCCGCCTGCGAATCTGCAGCTAGCAAATTGAATAAAACCATGCGAGAGCTAACTTTCGCCGAACTTGAAGAAAATAAATCTAAGCTTTCCGAAATTGAATTTCGACGCGCACGCCACGCGGTTACTGAAATTGCCAGAGTATTAGAGTGTGTAACGGCGCTTGAAAGTAAAGACTTTAAAAAAGTTGGTGCATTAATAAACCAATCACATGTATCACTTAGAGACGACTACAACGTATCCTGCCCAGAATTAGATGTGGCAGTTGATGCGGCTATTTCTGTAGGCGCGCTAGGAGCGCGCATGGTGGGTGGTGGTTTTGGTGGTAGCGCAATTGCATTGGTCAAACGTGCTGATATTTCAAAAACTAAAAATGCCATTTCCAAAGCATTTATTGAAAATGGTTTTAAAGCGCCTAGATTTTTTGAATCTCTGCCATCATCCGGTGCGCAAATTATTTAATTTAATTAACGGGAATTACAGAAATAACTTCTACGCCGCCGATAGCGTTTAATACTTGCACTAAATCTTCTGGGTTATTTCCAGGCACTGCCACCGTAATATCGTCATAGCCTTTTCCGTCTTCGCTTTTAACTACCACTAGCCCGCGAATATCTCCGCCGGCAAAACCAATTGCCGAGGCCACTGCACCCAAAGATCCCGGACGATCCGGAAGAGTTATATGCAAACGAAAAAGCGCCATGGGTTAAGTGTACCCATAGCGCGATTTCGTTTAGATCTATTTAATTATTTCAACTGCTTGGTGCCGAACCAAGTTTCACGCTAAATGTCTTGGTGCCGCCAGAAGGCATCTCCACAATTACTGAAACAGTAGTGCCTGGAATGTAGGAACGAATTTTTACAATTGCCGCTACTTCATCAGTAATTCGGGCGCCATCAATAGATTTGATCACTGCCCCCACCGGAATTCCAGCTTTTTCTGCACCTTCGCCAGAACTTAATCGACCTATTTTTGCACCAACACCCGTATAAGTGGTGTCAAAGTAAATACCTAAAACAGGTCTAGTTGATTTACCCGTACTAATTAATTCATCAATAATTCTTTTCGCTTCTGTAATTGGAATTGAGAATCCAAGCCCAATCGAACCCGAGGTTCCGCTAGATAAAGTGGCGATTGCAGAATTTATTCCGATAATTCGGGCACTGCTATCAAGTAGTGCGCCACCTGAATTACCTGGATTAATTGCGGCATCGGTTTGAATAGCATTTACATAACTCTCTTGGCCGGAAGAACCAGTGGTCACTGGACGATTAAGCGCAGAGATAATCCCACTTGTAACTGTAGATGACAGTCCAAGCGGAGAACCAATTGCTACAACAGGTTGACCCACAACTAATCTATTTGAGTCACCGATAGCAAGTTCAGGTAAATTTCCCTTTGCAATTTTGATAACTGCTAGATCGTAATTACTATCTCGACCAACTATTGACGCGTTGTATTGATCTCCATTATTTAATTCAACAGTTAACGTTCCGCCGGTTGAAACGGCAAAATTTGCCACTACATGGCTATTAGTTACGATCCAACTTGTAGATGGATTAGATTTATAAATCCAGCCAGAACCGGTTCCGCCTGAGTTGTACGAAC
>CAXBPX010000008.1:0-23526 GCA_963977625.1 uncultured bacterium | reverse complement strand
TCTAACGCCAATTCGATTGCGGTATTAACACTAGTTAATCCATCCGCAGGCTTTGGAATTATTTTTTCAATGGATTTATTGGCATCCACCACCACTTCGCTAATTAATGATTCCACCAAGGGTCTAGCTAAAGTAGTTGGGACAGGAGTAACTAAACCAATCCATAAACTTGATAGAGAAGGTGTTAAAACTGGAACTTTTACTACCAATCTTTTTCGAAGCCCAGCAACATTTGCAAAAGTTTGCATCATTCCTTCGTAAGTAACTACATCAGGGCCGCCAATATCGTAAACACCAGTGATTGGTTGCTCTAATTCTGCCGTTTTGATTAGGTAATAAAGTACATCTCTAATTGCAATTGGCTGCGTTCGATTCTTTACCCATTTTGGAGTAGTCATTACTGGTAAGCGATGTGTTAAGTGGCGCAACATTTCGAAAGACGCTGATCCAGAACCAATAATAATTCCGGCGCGAAGTTCGAGCACCGGAACTCCATATTTTGCTAATTCAATTCCGGTATCCGCACGCGACTGCAAGTGCCGACTTTTTTTAGAATCGTTTGCGATACCGCCAAGATAAACAATTTGTTTAACGCCAGCTTTGGTAGCAGCCATGCCAAAGGTGCGCGCCATTTCTCGTTCAATTTCATCAAATTTAGTAGAGCTATTGATGGAATGCAGGAAATAGTAGGCAATATCAATATCTTTAAGCGCTGCAAAAGTTGAATCAAAATCAGTGGCATTACCAACCATAACCTCTACGGAATTGGCCCAGGTATATTGCTTTACCTTTTTAGGATCGCGAACCAAAACCCTAACTTGATAATTATTTTCCAGTAAGGCGCGAACTAACCGTCCTCCGACATAACCAGTTGCACCTGTTACTAAAACTTTCTTCATTCGGTTGGAAAGTTAAGACATTAATGTGCCGACAAAGATTTGCCAAGCAAGTAATGATTTAGCTACAAATGAAAGCGTGATGTAAGTTTTCTCGCCAGCTAAATAATCAGCCCACTTACCGATTTGTTTGTATTGCAACCATTGCACCAGCGCAAAACTATTAAAGAGTGCAAACAAAGAGAAGACGATGCCGTATACAAAAACTGGCGCATCCGCAGAGCTTCCTGGAGAAACCAATAACCAGAACATTGCAATCCACGGAACGATTCCAGCGATGCAACCAAACCAGAATGGCAGCAATGAACCAGTACCTGGTTCTTCATATTTCTCTTGCAGCCAACCAAATAAAATCATGGAAATATTTACACCTGCAATTGCTAGCAATGCCACAATGTCCCAAACCGCATTAAGCAGCGAAATCAAAATAATCATAAGCGTGGAAGAGAGCGCATACTCAATCCAGCGGTAATAGTTTCGTTGGTTTCGTAATCCTTCAATGTAATTATTAAATCCAGGGCCACTCACATAAAAATGTGCCAAGGCACTTAAAATTGAAAAGAGCGCTACTCCGAAAGCCATCGGAAAGTTAAAAAGTTGTACCTGCTCAAAAGTGGTATTTGGGACCGGTGGTCCTTGCAAGAAATTAATATGAATAGGTAGTGAAAAACCATTTGATAGCGCCAGAATTGCGGCAGCTTGAACTGCGTGAAAAGTGCCGGCGATCAAGTTATATCGACGCAAACCAGCTTGTTTTTCGACGGTGATATTAAGTGGCGTTTTTGAAGCCATAGTTTTCTCCCTAAAGGTCTCTCAATAAGAATTCTCCCTGTATGCCTCATAAAACAGATGAGGCGCACCGCACATTCCCACCGTTTTGACCAGCGGTGCTGCTTTACCTCAAAATACTCCCAATCAAGGGGAGTACCCCACTGCTGAAACATCGTCAGTACGTTGCCAAAAGCAACCGGTGTTCAGGTCGAAAGACGGCGGAGACCTTGTGTAGTAATTACACGAGGAGGAAAATTGAACGTAACGTTAACAACTTGGTCCTTATTACTTGGTTTTGTTTTTGCCATGTTGATTTTGGATCTTTTTCTACATCGATCGCATAATGAAATTAAATTCAAAGAAGCTGCGATCTGGTCAGCCATTTGGGTCGCATGCGGATTAGGTGTGGGCGCAATTATCTGGTCACAGTACGGATCTGAATTCGGATTGCAATACTTAAGTGGATATGTAATTGAAAAATCACTTGCAATAGACAATGTATTTGTATGGGGACTTTTATTTACCGCTTTTGCAGTCCCTAAGCGATATCAACATCGAGTGTTATTTCTAGGTGTAGTCGGGGCGCTCGCAATGCGATCAGTGATGATTATTGGCGGCAGTGCATTAATAAAAGAGTTCGCTTGGATTCTTTATATCTTCGGTGCTTTTCTGATCTATACCGGATTCAAAATGTTCAAACAACGCAACGAACACTTTAATCTAGATAAATCAAAGTTTTATCAGTGGTTACGTAAGAAATTACGGCTAACTGAAGGTATTGAAGACGAAAGTTTTACCAAACGTATTAATGGAGTTCGATACTTCACCCCGCTCTTTTTAGTGCTGGTGATGGTTGAATTTATGGATCTGGTATTTGCCGTGGATTCAATTCCGGCGATTTTCGCGGTCACTGAAGAACCATTTATTGTCTTTGCTAGCAATGCGCTAGCCATTTTGGGCTTACGATCTATGTACTTTTTGATTGCGGATTTGATGGATAAATTCAAATATCTAAAAGAAGGCTTATCTGTAATTTTGGTATGGGTTGGCATCAAAATGATTGTAAGTCATGCACTTTTCAAGATTCCAACTTCGGTTTCTTTATTAGTAATCACTTTAATCATAACTATTTCAATAGTGGCAAGCTTCAAAGTGCCAAAAGAAAAAGTTAAATAAATATCACCAATGCAGTCAACGCTGCTGCTGCAAACACGGATTGCAGCAGCAGTTTGACGGCAAACTTTCGGTCTGCTTTTAAATCTTGATTTAGTGTAATTTTTCTAGTGGCACCTAATTTTTCAAAACTAAAAACGCCTAGAAAACCATAAGCTACACAAAATTTTCTTCGTGATTGGATCATGCCAACCGTAAATAAGAGAGCCGGGATAAAAACTAAAAATCTAGTTGAAGTTGGAGCGTTGGTTAACACAAATAGTAAGGTGGTAAATGCAAACAAGAGTGCACCAATTAGCGCTCCTTGTTTGCGGCGCTTAATTTCAGCAGGACCAATATTGCAGGCGCCAGCAACATAATCGCTCATCAAAGTACCTTCCTTAGTCCAACTTTGGCATCTTCCGCTAATTTATTGAATGCTTTCTTTAATAGCGGTGCTACTAAATTTCCAATACCTTTTAATTTGAATCGCGCTTCGTAATTGAAAGTTCTTGAAGAGCCGTTATCTGAAATACTCATAGTGTCAATGGCGACTATATTTTTATTCTCACCGCGCAAGCGGATTAATTGATTAGGTTTGTATTCAATTACTTCATAAACTAACGAACTTTCTTTGCCGTTGAATTTTGAAGTATTTGAGTAGGTAGAACCCAACCCACCATCGCCAGATAGCAGTGTGGTTTTTACAGTGTTTGGATCCCACTCATTGGTGGTGGTGAAATCGGCAAAATAATGGAAGAGCTCGGCGCTACTTTTGGTTGAATCCAATGACACCTTTAAAACAATTTCGCCCATGGCAAGTAAGGTAGCAAATGCCCTGTAAATTGTCTTTATCGCTTAGGTCGTAAAGGAGCCAGCCCAGTGAGCAAAATAGCCATTGTCGGCTCTGGTGTCTCCGGATTAACCGCTGCGTATCTTTTAAAAGACATTCATAAAGTAACTCTTTATGAAGCGGATAACCGTTATGGCGGCCACGCACATACTCACGCCGTAGATGGAATGGGAATTGATTCGGGCTTTATAGTTCACAATGAACGCACCTACCCAATTTTGTTAAGAATTTTTAAAGAATTAAATATTCCAACTCAAATTACAGAAATGACCATGAGTATCGATTGCAAAGGTTGTGGGTTGCAATATGTGGGCGGACGTGGCGCTAAAGGAATCTTGGCAAAACCGATTAAATTGTTAGATCCAAGATTTGTAATGATGTTAATTGAAGTACCCAAGTTTTATAAAGCCGCCAAAAAACTTTTAGCTGACAGCAACCCAAAGCAATTAACATGGGGAGAGTTTTTAAAGATAAATAAATTTAGTAATTACTTTGTAAAACACTATGCCATCCCAGTTGTTTCCTGTGTCTGGTCTTCAGGAGATGGAGATTCGCTAGAGTATCCAGCCAAACATTTATTCGAATTTTTAAATCATCACGGCATGCTCGAACTTGGTAATTCACCGATTTGGAAAACGGTAATTGGTGGTTCTAAAAACTATGTGGAAGCAATTTTAAATTTAATTCCCGATAAACGACTTGAAAAAGTGGTAACCGTAAAGCGGTTTACAGATCACGTTGAAGTCAACGGAGAAAGTTTTGATTTTGCAATCTTGGCAACTCATGCCAATAGTGCGTTAGAGATATTAACTGATGCGGATACCCAGGAAAGCGCTAATTTGGCGGCAGTTTCTTACTCAAAAAATAAAACAGTATTACATACTGATAATTCGGTGCTGCCTACACCAAACAAAGCCAGGGCTTCCTGGAATTATTCAATGAAAAACTGCAAAGATAATTCCAGCCAAGTATTAGTTAGCTACTGGATGAATTTATTAATGAATTTACCAAGTAAAAAAGATTATGTAGTAACGCTAAATGGCAATATTCCTAGTGAAAAAGTTATCGCCACGATGGAATACGAACATCCCGTGTTCACGGTCGAATCTTTAAACGCAGCTGAATTCTTGCGTAATGCAGGGGGCGAACGTTTGGCATTTGCTGGAGCGCATTTAGGTTGGGGCTTTCATGAAGATGGCGCTAGATCAGGTGTGGCGGCAGCTAGAAAATTTGGTGCTACATGGTGAAGATCGCCAAAGGTGTAGTACTACATCAAAGACGTAAACCTTTTAAACATAATTTAAAATTTATAAATTACATGTGGTTCGTAGATTTAAAGCAACCACAACAGAAATTATTACCAAAAGATCATTTTGGTGGCGAAGCTCAAAATATTTTGGATGCCGTTATTGCATTTGCGACAAGCAGAGGCGGAGTAGTCGAACCAAATGATAATTTTTATGGGATAGCAAGTGCCAGAACCAATGGATATGTATTTAACCCACTATCCGTTTATTGGTGCCTAAAAAATAGCGGTGAAGTTAGGTGGGCAATTCTAGAAATTCATAACACCTATGGTGATAGGCATGCTCATTTGTTATACCCAGATCAAAAAGGTAGCGCCTTAATTGATAAAGAGTTCTATGTTTCGCCATTTTTTACCATTGAGGGCGAATACAAAACCCGAACTTTTTTTGATGAAAAACACATTGTCCTTTCAGTAAATTTGTATCAAAATAACGCCCAAGTTTTTAGCGCCAGCTTCACCGGAGAGCTTTTGGAGGCCAGCATTAAGAATCGCTTATTGGCTTATCTGCGTACGCCATTTGCTACTTTGCAAGCGATGGCAAGAATTCGCGCGCATGGAATCTGGCTTTGGATACGCAGACTTCCAGTTATTCCAAGACCAAAACATCCAAAACAAAGTGGCATGTTATGAAGTTGCGCGCTGAAGTAACTAAAGTTTTATTACGAAGAGTTGCACCTCATGTGGATGTGCGAGTAGTGCTACCTAACGGAAAAGAACTGGGACCAAATAAGCCAAATTTGCCGACTTTAAGAATCTTAAATGAGGATTTTTTCAATCGTTTGGGAAATGATTTAAAAATTGGTTTGGGTGAATCTTTTATGGCAAAAGATTGGGTAGCCGAACCAGATTTAGCAGAAGTGCTCACTCCATATGCAGAGAAGTTGTTACATATCGTTCCAGGTTGGATGCGCAAATTCCGAAAACTCTTTGAACCATTTCAACCTAAACAAGAAGAGAATCACTTAGAAGGTTCTAAATCAAATATTTCACGCCACTACGATTTATCAAATGATTTGTTTACTCTTTTCTTAGATGAAACTCTTACTTACTCTGCAGCTAATTTTGGTGAGGATCAAGCAACATACGAGAACTTGGCAAAAGCACAAATTAGAAAAATCGAAGGAATTTTAGATTTTGCAGGCGTTAAATCAGGAATGCATATTCTTGAAATAGGTACGGGTTGGGGGCAACTTGCAATGCAAGCTGCATATCGCGGCGCAAAAGTTCACACCATTACACTTTCAAAAGAACAGAAAGCGCTAGCTGATGCACGTATCGCAAAAGCTGGGCTAAGTAATTTAATTTCAGTTGAATTGCGCGATTACCGGGATTTAGAGGGGCAATACGATGCGGTTGTTAGCGTAGAGATGATCGAAGCAGTTGGTGAAAAATACTGGCCGATCTATTTTGAATCCATCATTAAGCATTTGAAACCTGGTGGAAAATTTGGATTACAAGCAATCACCATGCCGCATGATCGTTTAATGGCTTCTAAACATGCTTACACCTGGATTCATAAATACATCTTTCCGGGCGGAATCATCCCTTCCCGCGAAGTCATAGCTCAGTACACAAAGAATGAATTGAAGCTTGTAGATAGCCGTTCCATAAGAGTTGGTTATGCCGATACTTTGCGAATTTGGCGTAATAAATTTATGGAAAACCAACAAAAGGTGCGCGCACTTGGATTTGATGAAGAGTTTGAAAGAATGTGGCAGTACTACTTAGCCTATTCAGAGGCGGGTTTTCGTTCCGGACATTTAGATGTTTGGCAGTTAGGTTTTCAAAAGAAATGACACGTAAAGCTTGGATCATAGGCGCTTCAACCGGTATCGGTGCCGCAGTTGCAGATGAATTACAAAATAAAGGTTGGCAAGTAGTTAGATCATCGCGCAGCCAAGGTGAGATTCGAATTGATATCTCTAATGATGAGTCAGTCCTACAAGCAGCTGTTCAATATGAATCAAAATATGGCGAATATGATTTAGTTTTAGTGATGGCTGGCTTCTGGAAACGAATGTCAGCTAAGAAATTTGATTTAGCAATATTTAAAGAACATAACAATACGAACATAGTGGGAATGGCTCGATGTGCTGCGGCCGTTTTACCAAAGATGATTAGCGCAGATCGCGGAACATTTATGGGGGTTTCATCAGTTGCAGGTTTTCGTGGTTTGCCAGGTTCTAGTGGTTATGGACCAAGTAAAGCGGCACAAATTAATTTCTTAGAGTCAATCAGAACTGATTTAGTAAACACCAACGTCAAGATAGTGACCGTATCACCAGGTTTTGTAAAGACTCCAATGACAGATGTAAATACATTTCCGATGCCATTTATTATTAGTGCAGAGCGGGCAGCTAAAATTATTGTGAAAGGTATTGAAAAGAAGCGCACTGAGATTGTTTTTCCAATTCCAATGGCAATCTCTATGAAACTTGCCCGCTTGGTTCCAGCGAGCATTTGGCCAAAACTCTTCAAGAAGGGATAATTACCTTTATGACACAAGCAACCCTTCATACCAATCATGGCGATATCGTCATTGAATTATTTCCAAACCATGCACCAGAGACAGTTTCAAATTTTGTTGGTTTAGCAACTGGCGAAAAGGAATGGACCGATCCACGCACCGGCGCAAAGAGCAATGAAAAGCTCTACGACGGCACCGTATTTCACCGCGTAATTGCAGGTTTTATGATTCAAGGTGGCGATCCACTAGGTCAAGGATTCGGTGGTCCAGGCTATAAATTTAAAGATGAATTTCATCCTGAATTAAATTTTGATCGCCCTTATTTATTGGCGATGGCTAACGCGGGACCAGGTACAAATGGATCGCAGTTTTTCATTACCGTTGCAGCAACTGAATGGTTAAATCGCAAGCACACCATTTTTGGTGAAGTTAAAGATGCAGCAAGCCAATCAGTTGTAGATAAAATCGCAACTACACCAACTGGAGCACAAGATCGCCCAGTAAATGCAGTAACTATTAATTCAGTTACTATCGCTTAATTTTTTAATGCGCCAAGCGACTAAATTATTAATCACCGTAATTAGTGGTTTCTACCTGGCATGTTTACTCGTGCCAGGTCTAGAACCGTATCTATATTTAAATCGCTATCTGGTTTTAGATAATGGTGAGTATTGGCGCTTATTAACAGTCGCGCTAACGCACGGCGGTTTGGTCCATTTGTTTTTTAATATGTACGCGTTACTAATTTTGGGAAATACATTAGAAGGCGCAATTGGTCAGAATAAATTTTTAGCAATTTTCGTAATTTCACAGTTTGGCGCGAGTTTGGCATCAATTTTCTTTGGACCAAGCAACATTATTTCGGTAGGCGCATCCGGCGCTATTTTCGGATTATTTGGTGCGATGATCGTGATTAGCAAACGATTTGGTCTAGAAACCAAATCGACTTATGTGATTGTCGGGATTAATTTTGCAATCGGTTTTATTTTCCCAGGTATAGATTGGCGCGCCCATTTAGGCGGATTTATTACCGGGTTAGTAGTAGCTTCGGTGTTGTTATCGCCAGCGCGTAGCTAAACCAAAACCAATTCCAATAAATCCAAAACCAATCAACATATTCCATGAACCGATATTTGGAATTGGATAAGCGGTCTGTGTTACATAGAAAACCACAATCCAGAAAAGGCCTATTAAGAAACTTGTCACCATGGTTGGTGCAAGCCACTTTGGAGATTCAGCTGGCCCTTCAAAAGTTTCTACTTCTGGGTGCTCTGATTTATAAGCGCGGGATTCTTGAACCTTTTTGCGAAGTTTCGACTTTGGCATGTGCGCAAGTTTAGCGGAATAATTTGGCCATGCGAATTCTGGTCGTCGATAACTACGACTCCTTTGTATTTAACCTGGTCCAATACTTGGGACAGCTTGGTGCAGAGTGTGTTGTGAAGCGTAACGATGAAGTGAATCCAAGTGATGCCGATAATTTTGATGGCGTACTAATCTCCCCAGGTCCTGGCACACCAGAAGATGCCGGAGTTTCTACTGAAATGATCCGTTATTGTGCTGATAAAAAAATTCCACTCTTTGGAGTCTGTTTAGGACATCAAGCAATTGCCACAGTATTCGGTGGAGTTGTTTCAAGAGCTCCTGAGTTATTGCATGGAAAAACTTCTCAAGTTCACCATAATCAGCAAGGAGTATTCGCAGAATTACCTTCTCCTTTTACTGCAACTAGATATCATTCATTAGCGGTAGAGAAAGAAAGTGTTCCGGAAGTTCTAGAAGTTACCAGTAAAACTGAATCTGGAATAGTGATGGGTCTTCGCCATAAAACATTACCTATCGAAGGTGTTCAGTTTCATCCAGAGTCGGTACTTACAGAACACGGACATGCGATGTTAGCTAATTGGTTAACCGAATGTGGCGATCAAAATGCAAAAACCAAAGCGGTTGGGCTATCTCCAGTAGTTAAAAATTAACTCTGTCTATTTATTGTCACTGTTACTTGTGAGCCAATTTGTAATTGCGTATCAGGTGTAGGTGCTTGCGCAAGCACCACTCCAATTGGTTGATTAGCATCGTAAGAATATATTTCGCGAATTAAAAATCCAGCTTGAGTTAAAGTAGTGCGAGCTTGAATATCAGTTTGCCCAACTAAATTAGGTACAGCCACATTTCCATTTGCAATCTGTAGCGTGACACCATTACCTGCGGTAAGAGTGGAACCACCAATAGGATCAACAGAAATTACCGTGCCAATGGCTTTATCGCTCGGTACCGCATCTATCGCAGCAATATTTAAACCCACTGCAGCTAACGCGGCGCGAGCATTAGTTAAAGTCATTCCGATTAAATCCATTGGAACAATGGCATCACCAGGACCATCACTGATAGTAATTGTTACCACGCTGCCTTTTTCGGCGCGTGAAGTAGCAAGCGGACTTTGCGATGCCACGCGGTCAATTGGGGTTTTTGAATCGTGCGCGCGATTTACTACCAATTTGAAGGCGCTTAATTGAGCCGCCGCATCGCTTTCAGTTAAGCCAACTACATTTGGAATCAATATTCCTGAAACTACAGCGCGATCACTTATTGCAAAACCACCAATAGCAACCAATAACGTTGCTAAGAAACCAGCCACAATTTGCCAGGTACGATTTTTCTTTTTCTTAGTTCGCACAATTTCAGTGGTGATAGTTTGGCCAGTTTTGATTCGATGCAAATCGCCAAGCATCGCGTTGGCATCTTGATATCTATTTGCAGGATCCTTGGCCATGACCACCGTTAAGAAATGATCAAATTGCTGATCAAGGGCTGGATTAATTTTGCTTGGCGGAATAATTTCACTTGAAACATGTTGTAGCGCAATCGATACTGGCGTATCACCGATAAATGGTGGGCGACCAGTTAACATTTCATAAAGCACTACACCGACCGAATAAAGATCACTTCGGGCATCGGCTATTTCACCACTTGCTTGTTCGGGAGATAAATATTGTGCAGTACCAACTACATTCCAAGTTGCAGTCATTGTGGCGCTGACATCATCAAGTGCGCGAGCAATGCCAAAATCCATCACTTTTACATCGCCTTGATCTGTGATCATAATATTTCCAGGTTTAATATCGCGATGCACAATTCCATTTGCATGTGAATAAGCAAGTGCTTGCAAAATTCCTTCAATAATTTGCATCGCAGTCTTAGGTTCGATTGGCCCAGTAATTAATTCACGTAAAGTTTTTCCTTGCAATAATTCCATCACAATATATGGCGCAGGGTTTTCACCACTGTCATAAACCGCCACAATTCCTGGATGGCTTAAACCTGCCGCCGCTAGCGCTTCTTTGCGAAATCTCGTGACAAAGTTCTGTTCCCGATTTAAATCACTACGCAATACTTTGATGGCGACTTCACGATTTAAGCGGTTATCTTTGGCGATAAAGACATCAGACATGCCACCTGCACCAATTAGCGCACCAATTTCATAGCGCTCGCCAAATATTGTCATTTAGCAGCTCCAAAGAATTGGGTGGCGGTATCTCCGGCACCAACTTCGGCTATTAATACGGTGACATTATCTGGCGCACCACGTTCGTAAGTTAAAGCTATTAATTTTGAAATGGCATCAGGCTCAGAAATTAATTTCGAAAGCTCTTGATTGCTGATTACATTACTTAGACCATCACTGCACAAAAGGAATTTGTCGCCGACTTTTAAATCATATTGAATAAGAAGTGGTGTGATATTGCCAAGCCCCATCAGCACATTAGTTAATACCGAGCGCTGCGGATGTGTTGCAGCTTCAGTTTCGGTAATAGTGCCAGCATCTATTAACTCTTGCACCACCGAATGATCTTTAGTTAATTGAGTAAATTCTTTGCCGCGCAACCGATATGCACGTGAATCACCAGCATGTAACACATACGCTTGATTTCGATATAAAGCTACCGAAGTAAGTGTGGTGCCCATTCCAGATAAGCGATCATTAGCTTCTGCGGTTAATCGAATTTCATTATCAACATCTAAGAGCGCGCTAAGCAGAAAATCTTCAAGAGATTCAGGATCCATTTCATCGTTATTTAGTAATGGAAGTATTTGTGCCAAAGTTGTAATAGCTACTTTTGATGCAACTTCACCACCTGCGTGGCCACCCATTCCATCTGCAACTGCGATTAATAGACCATTAATTAATGCAGAATCTTCATTTCCACTTCGATGCAGTCCAACTTCACTGCGACCCTCAGCACTAAACCGAGCAGCAAAACTCTGCATCATGCTTCCTAGCCTACGGGTAGAATTCGCAGGTGAGTAAATACGCCTATCTCGGCCCAGTTGGCACCTTTACTGAAGCTGCCCTGCGCACTATTACTGGCGGCTCTGATCAATTAAATCCGTGTTCTAACGTAACTGCAGCATTAGACATGGTGCGAAATGGCCAAGCAGATTTTGCCTTAGTTCCAATTGAAAATTCAGTTGAAGGTGTGGTGGCTAGAACTCTTGATGAATTAGCAATCGGAGAGCCGCTAATAATTGTTGGCGAAGTTTTACTGCCAGTTACTTTTGCGTTGATGGTTAAAGATGCCAAGACTGAAATCAAGAAAATTGCAACTCATCCGCACGCTGAAGCCCAGTGCCGAAAATACATTGCTAAGCACTATCCAAATGCAGAAATCATTTCTACAAATTCCACCGCTGCTGCCGCAGAAGCTTTAGCAAATGGCCAATTTGATGCGGCAGTGGCTTCAGAAGTTGCGGCAAAAACTTATGGCTTAACTATTGTTAACGAAAATATTGGCGACACCGAAGCTGCCATCACCCGATTCGTATTAGTTTCTAAGCCTGGTCAACTTCCAGCACCAACTGGTTTTGACCGCACTTCGTTAGCAGCGTTTATCGGAATTGATCATGCCGGTGCACTACTAGAAGTTCTAACTGAATTTGCAGTGCGCGGAGTTAATTTAACATTTATTCAATCCCGCCCTACCGGCCGCGAACTCGGTCATTACCATTTCATTATTGATGCCGAAGGCCATATCAACGATTCAAGAGTTGGTGATGCGCTAACTGGATTACGCAGAATCTGTGAAGATATAAGATTTTTAGGTTCATATCCGCGCGCAGATAAAGTTGCACCAACTACCACCAAGAGCACTAGCGATGATGCATTTAAAAATTCAAATGATTGGTTAAATGAGGTAAGAAAGGGGCGCGCAATATGATCGATATCAAGTTAATCCGCGAAAATCCGGAGCTTGTTAAATCATCGCAGCGCGGCCGTGGGGAAGATGAATCCATTGTTGATTCACTTCTTGAAATAGATGCCAAACGTCGTGAAGCAATGGCCGCTTTCGAAGCGGTGCGCGCAGAGCAGAATTTACTTTCAAAATCAGTAGGTGCCGCTAAAGGCGATGAGAAAGCGGCGCTACTTGAGAAAGCAAAAGGGTTAGCAGCTCAAGTTAAAGATGCGGATGCCAAACGCGCTGAACTTGAAGCGCAAACTAATGAAATTGCAAAGCAGCTATCAATGTGTTAGATCCAGATGCACCAATTGGTGGTGAAGCAGATTTTAAAGTTATCGAACATGTTGGTGAGCCACGCAAATTTGATTTCGAACCAAAAGATCACGTTGAATTAGGAAAATTATTGGGTGCCATTGATACTGAACGTGGTGCAAAAGTTGCCGGCGCTCGCAGTTATTACTTAACAGGGCCAGGTGCACTTCTAGAATTAGCGCTAGTTAATTATGCAATTCAACAAGCAACCAAAGCTGGTTTCATTCCAGTTATTCCGCCAGTTTTAGTAAATCCTCCTGCAATGGAAGGCACCGGATTTTTAGGACAAGCAGCAGAGAATGTTTATCACATTGAAAAAGATGATGTGTATTTGGTCGGAACCTCTGAAGTTCCACTTGCTGCCTATCACATGGATGAAACTTTAGATGCGGCAAAACTTCCAATCAGATATACCGGATATTCACCATGTTTTCGCCGTGAAGCAGGATCTTACGGAAAAGATACTCGTGGCATTATTCGCGTACATCAATTTGAGAAAGTAGAGATGTTTGTTTTTGCCAAGCCAGAAGATGCTAAAGCAGAGCACAAACGTTTATTGCAATGGGAGAAAGATTTCCTAAATGCAATGGGAATCCCATACCGAGTTTTAGATATTGCATCCGGAGATTTAGGATCTTCAGCAAATCGTAAATTTGATATCGAAGCATGGATTCCAACTCAGAATGCGTATCGCGAAGTTACAAGTACTTCTAATTGCACGGAATTCCAAGCGCGTAGATTAAATATCCGCATGAAAGATGAGAACGGGACTCGCCCGCTGGCGACCTTAAACGGCACTTTAGTAGCAGTTCCACGCATGATTGTGGCCATTTTAGAGAATAATCAAAATGCAGATGGCTCTGTCAATGTGCCAGAAGTACTGCAAAGCTACATGGGCACTGCGAAACTTGAAGTGGTTAAGTGAGTTATAGACCTAAATTAATTGCAACTGATTTGGATGGAACTATCTGTCCTCATGCTGCGCCAATTTCAAAACGGACTATTGCGGCGCTTACCAGCGCACACGAACTTGGAGTAAAAATTTTCTTTGTTACTGGGCGTCCACCTCGTTGGATGAGTCAGATAAAAGAAGCATTTAGTTTTGGCCAAGCCATATGTAGTAACGGCGGACAACTTTGGGATTTACAGGGAGAAAAAGTATTAGAAGAGTGGCGCATAACGCCTGCCGATTTAAAAGAAACCATAACTCGACTTCGTAAATCAATACCTGAAATTCATTTTGCATTTGAAAACCATGGAGATTTTCGCCGTGAAAAAGGTTATGAAGCTCGTTGGGATATCGGTGTAGATAAAACTGGCGTAGATGACATCTTAGAATTCACTGAAAACGGTGCAATCAAATTACTTGCGCGCGGTTCAGATAAATTATTTAATTCAGATGAAATGCTGGCGGTGGCTCAACGCGAAGTTGGTGACATTGTTACGGTAACACATTCAAATCCATGGGAATCGTTATTAGAAATTAGTGCACACGGAGTTTCCAAAGGCGATACGTTGGCAGTAATCTGCGAAAGATTAAAAATCGATCGCGAAGATGTGGTCGCTTTTGGTGATAACCCAAATGATTTTTCAATGCTGGAATTTGCTGGACGCTCTTACATCATGAGCGATGGACATCCAGAAGGAATTAAATATGCCACCGCAACAGCGCCACCATGTAACGAAGACGGTGTAGCGCAGATTGTGGAAGAGTTACTAAAACTTCCCAGTCGATAAGACTTGGCATTCAATTTCACCAAAACGATACGGAATATGTTCGTAAGTCGGCGCGCTCCAAATCGCTAAATCTGCGTTTGCGCCCACTTGTAAATGGCCAATATCGCTACGTTTTAGCGCGGCTGCGCCACCCATAGTGGCTGCATAAAGTGCTTGTTCAGGAGTAAAACCCATCTCACGAATAGCAAGTGACATTACAACTGGCATGGAAGTTAAAAATGAAGATCCCGGATTGCAGTCAGTTGCTAATGCAACCTTGGCACCCAATTCAAAATAACGTTTTACATTTGGGTAATTAGATTTAGTAAAGAATTCCGCACCCGGCAGGAAAGTAGTTACAACTTCGCTATTTGCAAGAGCTTCAATTGTTTTTTCTGAAACCACCGTTGCATGATCAACAGAAGCCAAATTTAATTCAATTGCTAATTCCGCGCCGCCGGTATCTCCCAATTGATTTCCATGGATGCGTCCAAGTAATCCTTTTGCGATACCTGTTTTTAGAATTT
The DNA here is from genome assembly GCA_963977625.1 of uncultured bacterium. Lineage (GTDB taxonomy): Bacteria > Actinomycetota > Actinomycetes > Nanopelagicales > Nanopelagicaceae > ZLKRG08. The sequence goes on along the minus strand of CAXBPX010000008.1, from coordinate 8,286 downwards.
CGCGCGCTTCATCAACTGTGAAAGCCCCTTGATCACAGAAAACATCTATCCACTTTGCATGAGGCAAAACTGCATTTAGCATTTCACCTTTTACCAAATTTATATAACCATCGCGATTATTTTCATATTCGGCAGGAATCACATGTGCACCAAGAAATGTTGTCTCTTCAGTGAAGGATTGTGCTACTTGGAGAATTTTGACTTCACTTTCCAGATCTAAACCGTAACCAGATTTAATTTCGATGGTCGTAGTTCCCTGGCTTTTGCATTTACCAAGTAATTTTTTCGTATGTGTTTTTAATTCTTCGAGAGTTGCTGATCTGGTAGCAGCTACGGTGGTTTTAATGCCACCAGTTGCATATTTAACGCCTGCCATTCTTGCAACGTAATCTTTACTTCTATCACCAGCAAAAACTGCATGGGTATGTGAATCCACAAAACCTGGTGTCACTACACCACCATCTGCATCGATTAATTTATCTGCCGCTGGTGCAAGCTTATTTTCGCCAACCCATTGCACTTTGTCATTTTCAATCACCAAAGCTGCATCATTAATAATGCCTAGATTTTGATCTGAATTAGTGATTAATTGGCCAATATTGCTAATAATTATGCTGCTCATTAGACCTAATTAGTTTTCTTGCATCGGGATACGTACATGACGTTCTTTTGCTACTTCATCAGCTAATTGATAACCCGCATCAACATGTCGAATTACACCCATACCTGGATCATTTGTTAGCACGCGTCGTAACTTTTCTGCCGCCAATGCCGTGCCATCTGCAACCGAAACTTGTCCAGCATGAATTGATCTGCCAATTCCTACGCCACCGCCATGATGAATGGAAACCCAAGATGCACCAGATGCGGTATTTACCAACGCATTTAAAAGAGGCCAATCTGCAATGGCATCTGAACCATCTAACATCGCTTCAGTTTCGCGATATGGAGATGCTACTGATCCACAATCTAAATGATCACGACCAATCACAATTGGTGCAGAAAGTTCACCTTTAGCAACCATGTCATTAAAACGTTCGCCCGCCAAATGTCTTTCGCCATATCCCAGCCAACAAATTCGAGCCGGCAAACCTTGGAAAGCAACTTTTTCAGATGCTTTTCTAATCCAGCGATGCAATGGTTCGTTATCAGGAAAGAGTTCTAATACAGCTTTATCAGTTGCTGCAATATCTTTTTTATCTCCACTTAATGCCACCCATCTAAATGGACCCTTACCTTCGCAGAACAAAGGTCGGATATAAGCCGGCACAAATCCTGGAAAATCAAAAGCGCGAGAGTAACCGGCCAACATCGCTTCACCGCGAATCGAATTACCATAATCAAATACAGTGGCGCCAGCATCTTTAAATCCAACCATCGCTTCAACTTGTTTTGCCATCGATTCGCGAGATCTTTTTGTAAAACCTTCAGGGTCTTTTTTAATTTCATTTTGCCAATTCTCAACTGAAATTCCTTCAGGTAAATATGAGAATGGATCGTGCGCAGATGTTTGATCGGTGACAATATCTATCGGAACTCCACGCTTTAAGAAATCAGTAAAAATAGTGGCTGCATTTGCTAGCAATCCAATGCTAAATGCACGCCGTTCTGCCTTTGCTTTGGTAGCAATTTCAATCGCTTCTTGGACGTTATCAGTCCACGCATCTAAATATCGATGATCTACGCGTCTTTGTAATCTGCTGGCATCAACATCAACACAGATACAAACTCCATCATTCATAGTTACTGCAAGTGGTTGCGCACCACCCATACCGCCAACCCCACCAGTTAAAGTGATAGTTCCTGCAAGTGTGCCACCAAAATCTTGGTTAGCAACTGCAGCAAAAGTTTCATATGTACCTTGCAAGATTCCTTGTGTGCCAATATAAATCCAAGAACCCGCAGTCATCTGGCCATACATAGTTAAACCTGCAGCTTCTAATCTTCTAAATTCTGGCCAATTTGCCCAATCGCCTACCAAATTTGAATTAGCAATTAGAACGCGCGGCGCCCATTCGTGAGTTTGGAAAACTCCAACTGGTCGACCTGATTGCACCAACATGGTTTCATCAGCTTTCAAAGTTTTTAAAGTTCTAATTAATGAATCAAAAGATTTCCAATCGCGCGCTGCTTTTCCGGTACCACCATAAACAACTAAATCTTCTGGTCGCTCTGCAACTTCAGGGTCTAAATTATTTTGCAGCATCCGAAGCGCAGCTTCTTGTTGCCAACCAAGTGCTGATAACGCCGTGCCTTGTGGAGAATGTATTACTCTGCTCATAACAATGCACCAACTTCTTTCTCTACAGAATCTAGAATTGCATTTGATTTAACTAATTCAACAGAATTTTCGATTTCAGGAGTCAACCAACGATCACTACCTGGCCCTGCTACCTTACTGCGCAAAGTTTTTATAGCAGCAGCGGTACCCGGTGATGGTAGAAGTGGTGCTCGTAGCTCTACCGCGCGTGATGCAATCATCAATTCAATTGCAATGACTCTTGCCAATGCATCAACAGATTTTCTTAATTTTCTAGCTGCGTGCCAACCCATTGAAACATGATCTTCTTGCATTGCCGAAGAAGGAATTGAATCAACCGATGCTGGAACTGCCAACCGTTTCATTTCCGAAACCAAACCGGCTTGCGTGTATTGAGCAATCATCATGCCGCTATCTACACCTGGGTCATCTGCTAAAAATGGCGGCAAACCAAAGGAACGATGCTCATCTAGTGCGCGATCGCTTCGACGTTCTGACATTGAAGCTGCATCTGCAATCGCAATTGCTAAAAAGTCTAAAACATATGCAATCGGTGCGCCATGAAAATTACCGTTACTACTTATTTCGCCATTTGTTAAAACAATCGGATTATCAATAATGGATTGCAATTCAAGCGCAGCTACGTTGGCAGCATGCGAAACTGTGTCACGCGCTGCGCCTGCAACTTGAGGTGCGCAACGTAATGAATAAGCATCCTGAACTCGGCCATCATCTTTTCCGGCATGAGATTTAACCAGTGGCGACGTACTTAAAAGTTTTGCAATATTTGCCGCAGACTTTCCTTGCCCAACTTGTGGCCGCAAATCATGAAGATGTTTTTGAAAAACTTTATCAGTACCAAGTAGCGCTTCAACACTCAAACTAGTGGTGATATCTAAAGTCTTTAGTAAATTTGAAATATCTGAAATTGCAAGTACTAATTGTCCCAACATGCCATCAGTACCATTTATAAGAGCTAAACCTTCTTTTGAGGAGAGTTCGACTGGCGTAATTGCAGCGGCTTTTAACGCGCTAGCTGCATCGATGATTTGTCCGTGATTATTAATTACTTCGCCTTCACCCATAATTGCAAGTGCACAAGCAGATAGCGGTGCAAGATCGCCAGAACAACCTAAAGATCCATATTCGCGAACCACTGGAGTAATACCTGCATTTAATAAAGCTGCATAAGCAGCAGCAGTTTTACTTTGCACGCCAGATAAACCACGACATAAAGTTGCAAGTCTTACCGCCATCATGGCTCGGACCACTTCAATTTCAATGATTTCACCAGAACTTGCAGCGTGCGATCTAATTAGAGATTTCTGAAGCTGAGTTCGTTTATCTTCGTCAATAAATTTACGAGCCAGCGCACCAAATCCGGTGGAGATTCCGTAAACTGGAATTTCACTGGCCGCGAGTGAATCAACAATCGCGCGAGATTTTTCGATTGCTTCGAAGGCTGGTGCAGAGATGGAAACTTTTGCGTGATTTCGTGCGATAGCGATTAGCTGATCTGGCGTTAAACCATCTGTCCCAATGATGACATCTGCTGGCATTATTACCTCCGACGCAAAAGGCTATCCGAAAAGGTTTCTTCTGTCAGGAGTCATGGCAAAAATGGTGCTGCATAACGATCCTAATTGGATGCGCGCTGGACATTGGTTTAAAAATGCAGAAAACGGCGATATTGGAATCTTAGGAGTAGGTGCATCTAAAAGTGCAATCACTCCCAATAAATCTTTTTTGACGCCAGATGCGATTAGGCAAGCGCTGCTTAAATATTCAACTTATTTTGCAGAAACCGAAATTGATTTAGCGGAAAAATTAAGTGCGGTCGACTTTGGTAATGTCGCGGATCCTGATTCCCAAACAGCTAGCGCAGCAGCGATTTCTAAAATAAATGCCAAAACCTTAATTTTATTAGGTGGAGATAATTCAATCACTTATTCTGGCGTGATCGCGTTGGCCAAAAAAACAGATTTGGTAAATATCGGCTTGATTACTTTAGATGCGCATCATGATTTACGTGATGGGGTTTCAAATGGTTCACCCATAAAACAATTATTAGACGCCGGATTACCAGGCAAACAAATTGTGCAGATTGGTATAAATGATTTTGCAAATTCTAAATTTTATGCAGAGCGAGCTAAAACTGCAGGCATCAAAGTCATACCTCGAAATAAAATTAATGAAAATTCTTTAGATTCGATAGTCAAAGAGGCGTTTGAACCTTTAACTCACTGCACACATATTTATGTAGATATTGATATTGATGTCTGTAATCGCGCAGAAGTCCCCGCCGCACCAGCTTCGATGCCAGGTGGGATTTCAGCAAATGAATTACTTAAATTGGTATACAAAATTGCAGTGGATAAAAGAGTAAACAATTTTGACATTACAGAAATTGATGCATCAATAGATGCAACCGATAATCGAACAGTGCGCTTAGCTGCGCTAACTATTTTGAGAATTGCAGCCGCGAAAGCGGTTTAAATTACGAATTTTGAATCCAGCCTAGTTCCATATAAATTACCCCACGGAGGGCTCGCATAGCGGCCGAGTGCACCGGTCTTGAAAACCGGCAAGGGAAACCTTCGTGGGTTCAAATCCCACGCCCTCCGCGCAGATAGCAAAAAGCGCGTGACTAAATGCACGCGCTTTTTGCTTAATCCAGATAGCGCGTCGCCTTACCGAAAGAGCAAAATTAGCCCCGAACTTATCTTTCACGGAGGCTTTGAAAAAAATGGCTGGAGTTTTCTCCCCAGGTCGCGCCAAAATAGATGCACGCACCTTGCGCACCGATCGTTGGTGGCTACAACCAACTATTACGGTTGCGGTGCTAGTTGCATTCATTATTTATGCAACATTTAGAGCATTTGAAGCAAAGTTTTATTTTGCCGAACCATTAATTTCACCTTTTTACTCTCCGTGTTTATCTAGTGATTGCGTAGATGGATCCGCGCTATTCGGAACTCCATTTGGACATGTAGTGCTATTTGGTTTAGCAATTTCACCAGCTTTATTTATTTTAATTTTCCCACTCGGTTTTCGAATGACTTGTTATTACTACCGCAAGGCTTACTACCGTTCATTCTGGCAATCACCACCTGCTTGTGCAGTTGCCGAACCACATAAGTCATATAGCGGCGAAACCAAAGCGCCACTTATTGTGCAGAATGGCCATCGTTGGTTCTTTATTGCAGGTATGGTCTTTAACGTAATTCTTACTATTGATGCTTTGTTGGCATTTCGCGATGAACATAAAGAGTGGGGCCATATGTCAGTTGGCACCATTGTGTTACTGATAAATGCAGCGCTACTTTGGGGTTATTCACTTTCTTGCCACTCATGTCGCCACATTGTTGGTGGTCGTTTAAGAAACTTCTCAAAACATCCGGTGCGCTACAAGATGTGGAATTTTGTTTCAAAGTTAAACGAAAAGCATCAAAACTTTGCCTGGGTATCTTTATTTGGCGTGGCTTTAACTGATTTATATGTCCGTCTCGTTGCCGCCGGCACGATTACCAACTTTTATTTCTTCTAGGATGATGGGTAAAAATGACTCTTCAGAAATTTAAGTATGACGTAGTAATTATTGGCGCTGGTGGCGCTGGACTTCGCGCTGCAGTTTCTGCGCGTGAAGCTGGTTTAACTGTGGCCATTATTTGTAAATCGCTATTCGGTAAAGCGCATACGGTAATGGCTGAAGGTGGCGCTGCCGCAGCGATGGGAAATGTCAACGAAAAAGATAATTGGCAGGTCCATTTCCGTGACACGATGCGCGGTGGCAAATTCTTAAATCATTGGCGCATGGCGGAACTGCATGCGAAAGAAGCGCCAGAACGTATTTGGGAATTGGAATATTGGGGCGCGTTATTTGATCGCACCAAAGAAGGAAAGATTTCGCAACGTAACTTTGGTGGACATGAATATCCGCGTCTTGCTCACGTTGGTGATCGCACTGGCCTCGAACTTATTCGTACCATGCAACAGCGCATTGTTGCATTACAACAAGAAGATAAAAAAGAATTTGGCGATTACGAACACCGCATCAAAGTTTTCCAAGAGCTAACCATCACTGAAATTTTGAAAGAGAACGGCAGAGTTGCGGGCGCTTATGGTTACTGGCGCGAAAGTGGCGAAGAAGTACTCTTTGAATCTAGCGCCGTAGTTTTAGCAACTGGCGGAATTGGTAAATCATTTAAAGTTACTTCAAATTCTTGGGAAGGTACCGGCGACGGTCACGCGCTTGCACTTAAAGCAGGCGGTCGTTTGAAAGATATGGAGTTTGTGCAATTCCATCCAACCGGAATGGTTTGGCCGCCATCAGTTCGCGGAATTTTAGTTACCGAATCAGTACGTGGTGACGGTGGCGTGCTTCGTAATTCAAATGGCGAACGCTTTATGTTTAATTACATTCCAGAAGTTTTCAAGAAACAGTACGCCGACAATGAAGCAGAAGCAGATCGTTGGTACACAGATCAAAATAACAATCGTCGTCCGCCAGAACTACTTCCTCGAGATGAAGTTGCGCGTGCAATCAATAGTGAAGTTAAAGCAGGTCGCGGCACTCCACACGGTGGTGTTTATTTAGATGTTTCTACTCGTTTGCCAGCCGAAGAGATTAAGCGTCGTTTACCTTCGATGTGGCATCAGTTCTACGAATTAGCAGGCGTAGACATCACCAAAGAGCCAATGGAAGTTGGTCCAACTTGCCACTATGTAATGGGTGGAATTGATGTGGATCCAGATACTGCAGCTGCAATCGGAGTTCCTGGTTTATTTGCGGCTGGAGAAGTTGCAGCTGGTCTACATGGATCAAATCGTTTGGGCGGTAATTCACTATCTGACTTGTTGGTCTTTGGTCGTCGCGCGGGCGATGGTGCAGCAGCTTACGTAAAAGCAAATGGCGCTAATCCACCGTCAGAAGCATCGATAAAGAAAGCGCAAGATTTCATCAGCGCACCATTTAATAAGGTTAACAATTCCGACGTGGAAAACCCATACACAATTCACGCCGAACTACAGCAAACTACAAATGACTTAGTCGGCATTATTCGCACCAAAAATGAATTGGAAGAATCAGTTACCAAAATTGCTGAACTTCGTAAGCGCACTGCAAATGCAAAAGCAGAGGGCGGCAAGAATTTCAATCCTGGTTTCCATTTAGCTTTAGATTTAGACAATATGCTGTTGGTATCTGAATCCATTGCTCGTTGTGCGCTGCAACGCGAAGAATCACGCGGTGGACATACTCGTGAAGATTTCCCAAAGATGGATCCAACTTGGCGCCAAGTAAATTCAATTACTACTTGGGATGGCGCGGCAATGTCAGTAGTTAAGCAACCACTTCCAGCGATTCCGGCAGAACTTGCAGAGCTATTTGATAAAGAAGAATTAAAGAAATATTTAACCGAAGCAGAGTTAAACACCTATGGAGGTGCCAAGTGAGCCGCATTATGAACTTCCGACTTTGGCGCGGAGATAAAAACGACGGTGGCTTGAAAGATGTACAGGTGGAAGTCAATGAGGGCGAAGTAGTGCTCGATGTAATTCACCGCATCCAAGCAACTCAAATGGGTGATTTAGCGGTTCGTTGGAATTGCAAAGCAGGTAAGTGCGGTTCTTGCTCTATGGAAATCAACGGCAAGCCGCGTCTTGCGTGTATGACTCGTATGAGTACCTTTGAAGATTCAGAAGTTGTGACCGTTACTCCGCTTCGCGCATTTCCAGTTATTCGCGATTTAGTTACGGATGTTTCATTTAATTACGAAAAAGCGCGTGAAATTCCATCATTTACACCTCCGGCAGATTCAAAACCTGGCGATTTCCGGATGGCACAAGTAGATGTTGAGCGCTCGCAGGAATTCCGTAAGTGCATTGAGTGCTACATGTGTCAGAACGTTTGCCACGTGATCCGCGATCATGAAGAGAATAAGAAATCATTTGCGGGTCCACGTTATCTAATGCGCATGGCTGAATTAGATATGCATCCATTAGATCAGCGCCGCGATCGTAAAGAT
>CAXBPX010000007.1:0-27341 GCA_963977625.1 uncultured bacterium | reverse complement strand
ACAATTACCAGTCCTGTAGCTGCACCGACCCATGGATTCAAATTTAAAATTCCGTTGAAAGTCAGATAGCCCATACCGGTGGTGAAAATTATGGAACCAGCAAGTCCTTCCCATGTTTTCTTGGGTGAAATTGATGGCGCCATTGGATGCTTTCCAATTAATACTCCCGTGACGTAGGCAAAAGTGTCATTACTTGCAACTAACAACACAAAAACCATAATCTGTTCTAAACCATTTGCGGGTCTGGCCAAAAGAATTAAAAATCCAGTTAGAAATGGCAGATAGACAAGTGCAAATACCGATGCACTCGCGCTAGCGACAAATCCTTTGGTGCCACGTCGAAGTAGCAACACCAACATCAAAATTAAAGAAACGCCCAATCCAATCGCTAATCCACGAATTCCAGCAACCCACGCGGCGATAGATAGCCCTACCGCTGCCATCATTAATGAACGCTTTGAGACATAGGTATCGGTGGATGAAAATGCGTGTGCTAACTCTTTAATTGCTAAAACCAATGCCAGCGCTACTAATGCTGCAAACCCGGCTGGAAAATATTTAAGCAAGACCCAAACTAGCGCCATCAAAGAAAGTGAAGTTGCAATTGATGGCAACAACTTTCGACCTGCGCGTTTATTTATCGCTTCATTTATTGCTGATAAATCAGACATGATTGAATCTCTTTAAACTTCGAGAAGTTCGGCTTCTTTATGTTTAAGTAGTTCGTCAATCTTTGCAGTATGTTCTCCAGTAACTTTTTCTAGATCTTTTTCTGCGCGAGCTAAATCATCCTTTGAGATGGTGCCATCTTTTTCCATTTTCTCAAGCGCTTCTTTAACTGAACGGCGGATGTTGCGGATAGAAACCTTGGCATCTTCGCCCTTTGATTTGGCTAACTTAATGTATTCCTTGCGGCGCTCTTCAGTTAATTGCGGGAAATTAATGCGAATTGAGACCCCATCATTGCTTGGATTGATACCTAAATCTGATTCGCGTAGCGCCTTTTCAATTGATGACATCGCACCTTTATCGAAAGGATTGATGATTGCTACACGAGCTTCAGGAACTTGGACCGAAGCTAATTGATTTAAAGAGGTTGGGGCGCCGTAGTAATCCACAATTACTTTGTTAAATAGCGATGGATGTGCGCGACCAGTACGGATAGATGCCAAATCTTCCTTTGCTACATCAACCGCCTTGTTCATCTTGGTAAGGCCGTCAGCTGATACTGATGCAATGTCGCTCATATAGATTCCTTTTTGTACCCTGATTAACTCTAGTTAACTAGTGTTCCGATTTTCTCGCCTTTTACAGCACGAGCAATATTTCCGTTATTCATTAAATCAAAGACCACGATTGGCAACTTATTTTCACGGCAAAGGCTAAACGCTGCGGCATCTGCAACTGCTAATGATTTAGAAAGTACTTCGTCGTAAGAAATCTTGTCGAACTTAGTTGCGTTGGCATCTTTTCGTGGATCTGCGTTGTAAACGCCATCAACACCGCTCTTGGCAAGTAGTAATGCATTTGCACCGATTTCTAGTGCTCGTTGTGCCGCAACGGTATCGGTAGTAAAGAAAGGCATTCCTGCGCCAGCTCCGAAAATCACGACGCGACCTTTTTCTAGATGTCGAATTGCGCGACGCGGAATATAAGGTTCGGCAACTTGTCCCATTGAAATTGCAGTTTGAACTCGAGTATCTACGCTTTGTTTTTCTAAGAAATCTTGCAGCGCTAAGCAGTTCATTACTGTGCCTAACATGCCCATGTAGTCAGCACGTGATCGTTCCATGCCTCTGGTTTGTAGCTCTGCGCCACGGAAATAATTTCCGCCACCAACCACAATCGCTACTTGGGTTCCGGATTTAACTACATCTGCGATCTGTTTTGCGATTTCTTGTACAACATCAGGATCAACCCCGATACCTTTATCGCCACCGAAAACTTCACCAGAAAGTTTAAGGAGCACTCTTCCATAACCTGGCATGAGTGCTCCTATCTACTTAGGGATTAATTCCCTATTTTGAACTAGTTTATTACTGACCGACGCGGAAACGTGAGAAGGCTTTAACTGCAGTTTGCGCCTCATCAAGAATCTGTTGAACAGTCTTCTTTGCATCCTTTGCGAAGGCCTGCTCTAGAAGTGAAACTTCCTTCACAAACCCAGTTACGCGACCTTCTACAATCTTAGAAAGCGCAGCTTCTGGCTTTCCTTCTTCGCGAGCGGTCTCTTCTGCAATACGACGCTCGTTTTCGATTAGATCAGCCGGTACATCTTCACGCTTTACAAACTGTGGTGCAAAAGCTGCAATATGTTGCGCAACATCTTTACCAACTTCTAGCGCTTCTTTAGTTAGCGAAATCAAAACACCAACCTGTGGTGGAAGATCTGGGCTGGTCTTATGAAGATAAATTCCTACCGGACCACCTTCGTAAACAGTTACGCGACGAACTTCAATGCGCTCACCTAGAGTTGCATTTGCTTCATCGACATGCTGTTGCACTGAACGGCCTGCTGCAATTTCTGAAGCCATAAATGCCGCAACATCTGCGCTCTTGGTCTTAAGCAAGTGATCAACTAATTCATCACCAAGTGCTTGGAAACGATCGCCTTTAGCCACGAAATCTGTTTCGCAGTTAAGTTCGAGCATTACGCCAATGTCTCCTGCAGATTTTGCAACTACTAAACCATTAGAAGTTGCACGACCTTCACGTTTGGTAACGCCTTTAAGTCCCTTAACGCGGATGATTTCTACTGCTTTTTCGAAGTCACCATTTGCTTCATCTAGCGCTTTCTTGCAATCCAACATGCCTGCTGCAGTTGCTTCACGTAAACGCTTTACATCTTCTGCTGTATAACTCACTTTGATTCAGTTGCTCCTTCGAGAATTTCTTTCTCCCAGTCAGCAAGTGGTTCGCCTTCGGCAACCTCTGCTTGCTTATTCTCTTCCTTTACCTGTGCGCTACGAGCTTGTAGACCAGCTGCAATCGCATCAGCAATAACGCGGGTTAACAAACCGATGGAACGGATTGCATCATCGTTACCTGGAATCTTGTAATCAACTTCATCTGGATCGCAATTGGTATCCAAAATTGCAATAACCGGAATGCCTAACTTCTTAGCTTCCTGAACAGCCAAGTGTTCCTTCTTGGTATCAACAACCCAGATCGCTGCAGGCAGCTTGGTCATGTTGCGAATACCATCAAGGTTCTTAGTTAACTTCTCGCGTTCGCGACGAAGTACTAAAAGTTCTTTCTTGGTAAGTAGTTGATCGTTTGCTGCTTCAAGTGCTTCCAATTCCTTAAGGCGCTGGATTCGCTTGTAAACAGTTGGGAAATTGGTAAGCATGCCACCCAACCAACGTTCAGTTACAGATGGCATACCTACGCGCTGTGACTGTTGAATGATTGGTTCTTGTGCTTGCTTCTTGGTTCCAACGAAAAGAATGTTGCCACCCTTTGCAACTGTGTCCTTAACGAATTCATATGCTGAATCGATAAGACCCAATGATTGCTGGATGTCGATGATGTAGATGCCATTGCGTTCGGTGAAAATAAAACGCTTCATCTTTGGATTCCAACGACGTGTCTGATGTCCGAAGTGAACACCGCTGTCGAGGAGTTCGCGCATTGTTACAACTGCCACTTGGGCACGCTCCTTTTTCAGTTTCGAACCTGTCGAAACTGCACTCGGTTTTTGAGCTAAACGATTTGTTTGGCTCCCTCGCACTGGTAGCGAATGCTCTTGGTAGAGACCGAAACGCTTTCCCGGATCAGGCCATTTGAAATAAATTCAAGGACTGGACGGTCAGTGCTGTGATGTCACGGATTGCTCCGTGCAGGCAGAATTCTACCTATATATAAGGAGTGCTAATTACCGCGAGTTACGCCAGAAAACACGCTGTAAACCCCAGATAGTTACGCGCCACATCGCCTCAATCACGATTTTTGATGACATTTTGCTACTGCCGGTTTCGCGTTCTTTAAAAGTAATTGGGTATTCCGCAATTATCGCTTGGGCGCTCTGCGCCACTTTGGTCATCTCGATTTGAAAACAATAACCCTCGCTCTTAACCGCATCAACTTTCATTCGTTTAATTAATTCAGAGTTATAAATTCTAAAACCTGCAGTGGCATCTCGTACCCCAAGTTGCAACATTAATTGCGTATATTTATTTGCAATTCGAGAAAGCGCTTCGCGAGATTTGCTCCAATTTTCAATCGCGCCATCAGGTATCCATCTAGAACCAATCATTAATTCCACTTCTGGATTTTCTGCGCGGTACTGCAGCATTGCTTTTAAATCACTTACTTGATGAGAACCATCTGCATCCATTTGGATAATGGTTTTGTAACCATTAGCAAGGGCCCAGGCATAGCCAGCACGATAAGCGCTACCTAAACCCTGCTTAGATTTACGAAGTAAGAAATTGATTTTGTTGCTATTTGGATCAATTGATTTGGCAATTTCAATGGTGCCATCGGTAGAACCATCATCAACTACTAATACAGCTAAATTTAATTCAAATAGCTTGGGTAGCAGTTTGCCGATATAACCGGATTCGTTATACGTAGGAACTATCACCAATACATTCTCAAGCACGAGGATGCGCCTGTTTGAATGCTGAATGTAAACGCTCGGCAGAAACGTGTGTATAAATCTGCGTTGTTGAAAGTGATGCATGGCCCAAAATTTCTTGCACCGTGCGTAAATCTGCGCCACCTTCTAATAAATGTGTTGCTGCCGAATGGCGAAGTGCATGTGGCCCAAGTTCAATTGTCTTATAAACCACTTCGCGTACCTGTCGTTGATCAATTCTTTTGCCGCGCGCCCCCAGAAAAAGTGCGTTCCCGCTCTTCTGGTTTGCCATCTGTGTTCGAACTGCTAACCATTTTTCTAAAGCCGCAATTGCTGGTCTGCCAATCGGAATTACTCGCTCTTTACTTCCCTTGCCAATGACTCTAATTGTCTGACGTTCATAATCAATATCTTTCAAATCTAGACCGCAAATTTCAGAAACTCGCGCACCTGATGCATAAAGCATCTCAACCATTGCCAAGTTACGAACTGCAGTTAATTCGCCGGTCTCTTGCGCTACTGTTTCTAAAGCTTGCATTGCTAAATCGGCCGTCTTAGCATCCACAATTTCCGGCAGAATCCGATGTGCTTTAGGGGTAGCTAAATTAAAACCCACATCACTTGGTAATAAACCCTCTTTAAATGCCCATTTGGTAAATAACTTAATTGAAGTTGCTCGGCGAGAAAGTGTGGTGCGAGAAGCGCCTTTAGTCTGTTGATTTGCTAACCAACTTCTTAAGTGACTGATATTTAAATTGTTTATATCTTCCACGCCAAGTGCTTTTAAGTGCGTTGCTAAGGATTCTAGATCACCCACATAAGCACGAATGGTGTTATCAGATAGTGAACGTTCGCGATTTATATAAGAGGTAAATGCCTCAATCGCGTTCTGCATGAATGCAGTTTACTCGGGGCGACGTCCTTGACGGATCAGTCCGTAAGTTAGCGCGTCTTCCAAAGCCATTGCAGAAGCGGCAATCACGTTTTCGTGAACCCCCACTGTGTTCCATGCACCATTCTTATCTGAAGTTTCTACTAATACACGAGTGATCGCACCAGTGCCTAGGCGACCTTCCAAAATACGAACTTTGTAATCAGTTAATTCCAATTCTGCTAATTCTGGATAGAGTTTTAATAGACCAGAGCGAAGCGCAGTATCAAATGCGTTAACTGGACCATTTCCAGAACCAGTGCAAACAAGTGATTCGCCATTTGCAGAAACAGTGACTTCTGCTTTGGTAACGATGCTGCCATCTGCATCACTTTCCACACTGGTCAACCAATGTTGCACAGTAAAGAAAGTAGGGCGTTTCTTGGCAATTTCTTCGCGCACTAACAGCTCAAATGAAGCATCAGCTGCTTCAAAAGTGAAACCTTTGGATTCCATCTCTTTTACGCGCTCCACAATTCGAGTGATTAACTCTTTATCTCCACCTAAATCCACGCCAAGTTCTTGGCTCTTTAATTCAATAGATGCGCGGCCAGCCATATCAGAAACCAACATGCGCATGTCATTTCCAACACTTGCTGGATCTTCATGTTGATAAAGATTTGGATCTACCTTAATTGCAGATGCATGTAAGCCTGCCTTATGCGCAAATGCTGATAACCCTACATATGGTTGGCGTGCCGATGGTTTCACATTGGTAACTTCTGCGATGGCATGTGAGATTCGGAAAGATTCGCGCAGTAAATTATCTGGTAACAACTTCTGCTCTTTTTTGAGTTCTAAATTTGCAATAATTGAAACTAAATCCGCATTACCGGTGCGCTCACCGTATCCATTGATAGTGCCTTGAACGTGAGTTGCGCCAGCGGCCACTGCGGCCATTGAATTAGCAATTGCGCAACCAGTGTCGTTATGGCAGTGAATACCAAGGCGCGCACTTGATGCACCCAAAATGTCATGAACAACATCTGCAATTTCATCAGGCAACATGCCACCGTTAGTGTCGCATAGCGCAATTACATCAGCGCCAGCTTCTGCAGATACCCGCACTACTTCGAGTGCATATGCGCGATTAGCACGATATCCATCAAAGAAGTGTTCGGCATCTATAAATACTCTCTGACCTTCACTCTTTAGATGTTGAATCGAATCACGAATCATATTTAGATTCTCATCAAGCGTAGTTTTTAGAGCTAAATCAACATGGCGATCATGAGCTTTTGCGACCATAGTTACTACTGGCGCACCAGAATTACGAAGCGCTGCAATTAGCGGATCATCTGCTGCTTTTGTGTTGGCACGACGAGTCGCGCCGAAAGCTACGAAAGTGGCATTCTTTAATTTCAATTCTTTCTTAGCTAATTCAAAGAATTCAGTATCTTTTGGATTTGCACCAGGCCAACCGCCTTCGATAAATCCCACACCCAATTCATCTAAATGACGCGCAATTTGCATTTTGTCATGAACGCTTAAGTTCAATCCTTCTTGCTGCGCACCATCTCGAAGTGTGGTGTCATAGACATGAAAATTATCGGGGATTTTTGTCATTACTTAACGACCTTCACCCAACCATGTTGATCTGCAATTTGACCATGTTGAATATTTAATAGCGCTTCGCGAATTTTCATGGTGGTTGCACCCGGATTACCATCACCAGTTACCCAAGTTCCCCACTTAGATTTTGCGGCGCCAATTGGTGAAACCACTGCTGCAGTACCGCAAGCAAAAGTTTCTGTGATTTCGCCAGATTCGATTCCGGCTTTCCAATCATCAACAGAGAGCATGACTTCTTCGGTTTCATAACCTAAATCTTTTGCGACCGAAAGAATTGAATCTCGAGTAATTCCTGGCAGTAAGGTGCCGGTTAATTTAGGCGTGACTACTTTATTTCCCTTTACAAAATAAAGGTTCATCCCGCCCATCTCTTCAACCCATTTGCGTTCAACGGCATCTAACCAAACTACTTGATCGCAACCTTCGGCAGCTGCAGCTTTCTGTGCAACTAGCGATGCCGCATAATTTCCGCCGCACTTTGCTTCACCAGTTCCGCCAGGTGCAGCGCGTACATATTCAGTAGAAATCCAAACAGTTACTGCTTTTGATGGATTGAAATAGGCGCCAGCAGGAGTTGCAATCAAAATGTATTTAGCTTTATTAGTTGGACGTACACCCAAACCAACTTCAGTGGCGATCATAAATGGGCGGATATAAAGGGATTCTCCAACTTTATTTGGCACCCAACCAATATCTTGCTTTACCAAAGCTTCAACAGTTTCGATAAAAGTTGCAACTGGAAGTTCGGGTAGCGCTAAACGTTTAGCACTGCGATTAAATCGTTCTGCATTTGCTTCTGGACGAAATAGCGCAACGCCACCATCTTTTTGACGGTACGCCTTCATACCTTCGAAAATTTCTTGTCCGTAATGAAAAACTGCAGTTGCCGGATCGAGAGTTAGCGGACCATAAGGTTGCAAAACTGGTTCGGCCCAACCTGTAGCTTCATCCCAATCAATTGTGACCATGTGATCGGTGTAGTACTTGCCGAATCCACCTTCGGCAACTTTGGCATCACGCTCTGCTGCAGGAACTGCGTTTGGATTTAAATTTATCTTCATTATGAAAGCGCCTTTAATAGCGCATCACCAATCTGTGATGTCGAACGCTTGGTATCACCACGAGTTAATAAATCTGCTGCAACTGCTGCTTCAACTTCACGAGCTGCAGCAGCAAAACCTAAGTGATCTAACATCATCGCAACTGACATGATGGTCGCAGTTGGGTCTGCTAATTGCTTGCCAGCAATATCCGGAGCTGAACCATGCACTGGTTCGAACATTGATGGAAAAGCACCAGTTGGATTGATATTTCCAGATGCGGCTAGACCGATTCCGCCACAAATCGCCGCGGCAATATCAGTCAAGATATCGCCAAAGAGATTATCGGTAACGACCACATCAAAACGCTCAGGATTAGTTACAAAGAACATGGATGCTGCATCTACGTGTAAATAATCAGTAGTGACATCTGGAAATTCTTTAGCTACTGCTTCAAAAGTACGAGTCCAAAGTCCACCAGCACGAGTTAACACATTGTTTTTGTGTACCAGAGTTAGTTTTTTGCGTGGGCGGCCTTGCGCGCGCACAAATGCATCGCGAATTACGCGCTCTGCGCCTCTACGAGTATTTAAAGATTCTTCTGTAGCGATTTCTGCATCAGTACCAAAAGCAAGGGTGCCACCTGCGCCAACATATGGGCCTTCAGTGCCTTCACGTACCACCACAAAATCAATTGGTTTTTCAGTAGCTAACGGTCCTTTAACTCCAGCATGTAACTTTGCGGGACGAAGATTTATGTAATGATCAAATGCAAACCGAAGTTTTAGTAATAATCCGCGTTCGAGAACACCAGAAGGAACAGTTGGATCTCCAACTGCGCCAAGCAAAATCACATCAGCTTTTGCAATTTCGGCCATCACTGAATCTGGTAACACTTCTCCGGTGCGATGCCAATAGCCAGCTCCCAGATCGTATGAAGTTTTATTAAAAGTCACGCCATGCTTAGCGCCAACGACATCAAGAACTTTTAGGCCCTCTGCAACTACTTCTGGACCAATTCCATCGCCAGCAATTACCGCTAAATTAATAGTTTTTGACATTACTTCTCCAGATCCACCGTACGTGCTAAATCTGCACCAGTTGTATTCTTTACGCCTTCTAAAATATTTTCTGAAACATGATCGTCAACAGTTAGCGCCATAAGTGCCATGCCACCAATTTCACGTCTTGATACTTGCATGCCAGCAATATTTACACCGGCTTTGCCAAGTTCGCTACCCATTGCACCGATGACACCTGGTTTATCCATGTAACGAAGGAAAATCATGTGCTTTCCTGGAGATAAATCCAGACCGAATCCGTCAATTGAAACAATCTTTTCTACTTTGCGAATTCCAACCAATGTGCCTTCGACATCAAAGGAACGACCATCAGCCATTCCAACATGCAATTTGATTGAGCTGCGGAATTGTTCGCAATGTGGATCATTCTTTACGGTTGCGCTCATGCCGCGTTCTTCTGCAAGTTTTGGCGCATTTACATAAGTAACATCTTCATCAACGGTAGTTTCAATCGCACCTTTTAGCGCGCTAGTTGCTAAAACTGCGGCATCATAAACTGCAATTTCACCAAGGACACTTACTTCCATCGTTTGCGGTAAACCACCCGCATAAGCAGTTGCAATCTCTGCCATCTTTTCAACTAACGGCAATGATGGGCGAATTTCTTCGTGTACTGCGCCACCTTTTACGTTAACGGCATCCGGAACTAAATCACCAGCAAGTGCTTTACGAACCGATACCGCCACTGCAATGCCAGCACGTTCTTGAGCTTCATCTGTTGAAGCTCCCAAATGTGGCGTTGCCACTACTTGATCCAACTCAAATAAAGGTGAATCGGTGCACGGTTCTTTGGCAAAAACATCTAGCCCCGCACCTGCCACGCGACCCTCTTTTATTGCGTTATAAAGCGCAGTTTCATCAAGCACACCACCACGCGCTGCATTGATTATGCGCACTGATGGTTTAACTTTTCTAAGCGCTTCTTCCCCAATTAAATTAACAGTCTCTTTAGTTTTTGGTAAATGAATGGTGATGAAATCAGATTGTTTTAATAATTCATCTAACGAAACAAGTTGTACACCTAATTGCGCGGCGCGTGCTGGCTGCAAATATGGGTCATAGGCAATTACTTGCATTCCAAAAGCTTGCATTCGCTGAGCTACTAATTGGCCAATTTTGCCAAAGCCAACTACGCCCAAAGTCTTTTCAAAAACTTCTGCGCCGGTGAATTTAGAACGTGCCCATTTGCCGTTTTTTAAAGCGGCATTAGCTGGTGAGACAAATCTGGCACTTGCTAGCAATAATGAAATTGCTAACTCTGCTGCTGAAACAATATTTGAAGTTGGTGCATTAACTACCATTACGCCAGCGTCAGTTGCCGCCGAAATTTCAACATTATCTAAACCAACTCCAGCGCGTGCAATAACTTTTAAACCTTTGGCCGCTGCAATTGCTTCGGCATCCATTTGAGTAGCCGAGCGAATTAAAACTGCATCTACCCCAGCTGCAAGTGCGGGAAGTAGCGCACTTCGATCTGCGCCATCTACATGGCGAATTTCAAAGTCAGGACCCAGCGCCTGCATAGTTGCAGGGCTGAGCTCTTCCGCAATTAAAACAACTGGTTTACTCATGATTGATTATCGAGCAGCCTTACCTTCTTGGTAATCATCTTTATTTGAAGACTTAATCCATGAGAACATCTTGCGAAGTTCACGGCCGGTAGCTTCGATTGGATGTGATTCGCCTTTTGCGCGCAGCGCTTTAAATTCTGGCGCACCAGCTTCTTGATCATCAATAAATCGCTTAGCGAAAGCTCCTGACTGAATATCAGCAAGTACTTCCTTCATATGCTGCTTAACAGATGGATCAATCACGCGTGGACCCGAAACATAATCACCGTATTCAGCAGTATCAGATACTGACCAGCGCTGTTTTGCAATGCCGCCTTCATACATTAAATCAACAATTAGTTTTAATTCATGTAAGCATTCGAAGTATGCAACTTCTGGTTGATAACCAGCTTCGGTTAGCGTTTCAAAACCGTACATAACTAATTGAGAAGCGCCACCGCAAAGAACTGACTGCTCGCCAAATAGATCGGTCTCAGTTTCTTCCGTGAATGTAGTAAGAATTCCACCTGCACGTAAACCACCAATTGCTTTTGCATATGAAAGTGTTAACGGCCAAGCGCTCTTTGTTGCATCTTGCTCAACTGCCACAATTACTGGAACGCCGCGTCCTGCTGCGTATTCACGACGCACCAAGTGACCTGGACCCTTTGGCGCCACCATGCAAACATCAACATTTGCTGGTGGTTTGATGTAACCAAAACGAATATTGAAACCATGTCCAAAGAAAAGCGCATCGCCATCTTTTAAGTTTGGCAATATTGATTCGGTGTAAATATGACGTTGTACGTGATCTGGTGCCAAAATCATAATTACAGTTGATTCTTTAACCGCTTCCGCAACTGAAGTTACTTTTAAGCCTTCCGCTTCAGCTTTTGCTCGGGATGCTGAACCTTCCTTTAATCCGACTCGAACATCTACTCCGCTATCGCGCAAGTTAAGTGCGTGTGCATGTCCTTGTGAACCATAACCAATGATTGCGACTTTGCGACCTTGGATGATTGATAGATCTGCATCTTCTTCGTGATACATAGTTGCCATTGGTTTGCTTTCCTTTTTCTGTTCTTGTTTCGGCTATAAGTACGGTTTTAGTTTTGGTAATCCGCTTGGCGGTCGGTTGAAATTGATTGGATATCTAAAGTCTGATCTGCCAATGATTCACTTCCATGTGAAAGTGCCACCACGCCAGATTGAACAAATTCGATAACACCAAATTCTTTTAGTGAAGCTAACAGCTCTTCGTTGAGTGAGACGCTATTGGTTGATTCAATAATCACTGCGTTATCGCTCTGATCGACGATTTTTGCGCCGAATTTAGAGATTATTGATTCAATTCTTGGGTTAGTTTTGACCTTTACCAATACCAATTCTGCTTGTGTGGATTTAACTGGCTTAATTTCGGAAACGTGAATTACGTTTATTAACTTATCCAGTTGGCGGATAACTTGTTCCAGCGCATGTCCTTCGACATTAACCACAATTGTCATACGTGAAATGGTTGGGTCTTCAGTTGGTCCCACTGCAAGTGAATCGATATTAAAAGCACGACGCGCAAATAATGAAGCTACACGAGCCAGCACACCAGATGAGTTATCTACCAAAACTGCCAAAGTATGTTTCGCCATTTAGAGCTCCTGTGAATCCCAATCTGGCGCAGTTTCACGCGCCACCATGATGTCATCATTAGAAGTTCCGGCTGCCACCATTGGCCAAACCATTGAATCGCGATTGACACGGAAATCAATTACCACTGGTTGATCATCAATAGACATCGCCTTTTCAATTGTGGCATCTACATCTGATGGATCTTCGCATCGAAGTCCAACGCAACCCATGGCATCTGAAAGTTTTACAAAATCTGGCACGATCTTGGAATTTAAATCGGTATTTGAATAGCGACCTTTATAGAACAGAGTTTGCCACTGACGAACCATTCCAAGTGATTCGTTATTAATGATGGCAACTTTGATTGGAATATTATTTAGCGCGCAAGTAACTAATTCTTGATTTGTCATTTGGAAGCAACCATCGCCATCAATTGCCCAAACTGTGGTGTCTGGTGCCCCAACTTTTGCACCCATCGCAGCTGGCACCGCATAACCCATAGTTCCGGCGCCACCAGAATTTAACCAAGTACGTGGCTTCTCATAGTTAATAAATTGTGATGCCCACATTTGATGTTGACCGACACCAGCAACATAAATTGAATCCGAACCAGAGATCTGACCGATTCTTTCGATTACATATTGTGGCGCAAGTGAACCATCTGCAGGTTTGTCGTATCCAACCGGGTAAGTTGCTTTTAATTTATCCAGCGCGTTCCACCAAGCAGCAGTATCTGGTTTCTGTTTGATAGCTGGAATTAAAGCTTTAATCACGGCTTTTAAATCACCATTTATTGGCACATCTACGCTGCGATTTTTGCCAATTTCAGCTGGATCAATATCTACATGAATTACGCGAGCTTTTGGCGCGAAAGAAGATAATTTACCGGTCACACGATCATCAAAACGTGCACCTAAAGTAATGAGCAGGTCCGCTTTTTGTAACGCAGTTACCGCAGATACTGATCCATGCATTCCCGGCATACCCAAATGTTGGCGATGTGAATCTGGGAAAGCACCAAGGGCCATCAAAGTAGTAACTACAGGCGCGCCAACTTTTTCAACTAATTCTTTTAACTCTGCAGAAGCATTTGCTTTGATTAATCCGCCACCAATATAGAAAACTGGTTTTTTGGATTCGGCAATTAGTTGCGCCGCATCAGCAATTGATTGCGCTGCAGGTTCGCCCGGAATTCGATAACCAGCAAGTTTGATCTCTTTAGGCCATTTGAAATCAGTCATCTTCTGCAAAGCATCTTTTGCAATATCTACTAATACTGGGCCTGGTCGACCAGTAGTGGCAATGTGAAATGCTTGCGCAACCGCGTTTGGAATTTCATCCGCATCAGTTACTAGAAAATTATGTTTAGTAAATGGCATGGTGATGCCACGAATATCAGCTTCTTGAAAAGCATCTGTACCAATTGCAGGTCCTGGTACTTGTCCAGTAATTGCAACCACCGGAACGGAATCCATCGCAGCATCAGCAAGTGGAGTAACTAAATTGGTTGCACCTGGTCCCGAAGTTGCAATACAAACACCGGCACGACCAGTAACTTGCGCATAACCTTCTGCAGCATGTCCGGCACCTTGTTCGTGGCGCACCAAGATATGTCGAATCTTAGAATCGTAGATTGGATCGTAAGCAGGCAAAATTGCGCCGCCTGGCAGGCCGAACATCACATCCACACCAGCTGCTTCTAGTGATTTCACTAGAGACTGAGCTCCGGTAATTTGATTGCTCATCTGCGCACTTACTCCTCTCTATAAATTAAAAAACCCACTGATTTTTCAGTGGGCGCGTTTTCCGTTTTCGGGCACGCGCTATCGAATAACCACCACGACAATTACTGACGAAGTTGCAATTGATAACGCTTTACGCATGGGTGAATTCTCTCTTACCGAAAAGGAAGCGTCAATAGTTGAGATAGGTATCTCAAAATACGGACGAATGAGCTATCAGTCGCAGACGGCGCCTTTGGATGCACTGCCCACCAGTTTTGAATACTTATGCAGCACTCCACGTTGATATTTATGTGGCAGCGGTTTCCAGCCAATTTTCCGCTGCTCTAATTCTGCTGGGTCAACCAGTAAATCTAAAGTGCGATTTGGAATATCAATGCGAACTAAATCTCCATCTTTAATAAATGCGATTGGTCCACCATCAACTGCTTCTGGCGCTACATGTCCTACACACAAACCAGTAGATCCACCAGAGAAACGACCATCAGTAAGTAGCAAAGTTGATTTACCTAAACCAGCACCTTTGATTGCGCCAGTGATCATTAACATTTCGCGCATACCTGGACCACCTTTTGGTCCTTCGTAACGAATTACTACAACATCACCAGCTTGAATGGTGCCATTTTCAAGTGCATCCATCGCAGCTTGCTCGCGTTCAAAAACTCGAGCCGGTCCTTCGAAAGTTTCAATTCCGATACCCGCGGTTTTGCAAACTGCACCTTCAGTGGCAAGTGAACCACCCAGAATTGTGATTCCGACATCGGTTGAAAGTGGTTTATTAATTGCATGCAGAACATTTCCATCTGCAAGAGGTGGATTTATTTCAGCTAAATTTTCCGCCATGGTTTTGCCAGTAACAGTTAAGCAATCGCCATGTAAATAGCCTGCATCTAGCAACATTCTTAAAACAACTGGAATTCCGCCAACTTTATCGACATCACTCATTACATATTTACCAAAAGGTTTTAAGTCACCAAGTAGCGGCACTTTTGAACCAATCCGATGGAAATCTTCTAGAGTTAAATCAACATCTGCTTCATGCGCAATTGCAAGTAAATGTAAGACTGCATTGGTTGAACCACCCAAAGCCATGACTGCAGTAATCGCATTTTCAAATGCTTTCTTAGTCAAAATATCGCGGGTGGTAATTCCTTTAGCAATTAAATTAACTACTGCTGCGCCAGCTTTTTCGGCATATGTATCACGACGGCGATCTACTGCTGGAGGCGCGGCCGAACCAGGCAATGAAAGACCAATTGCTTCTCCAACTGTGGCCATTGTGTTAGCGGTATACATTCCACCGCAAGCACCTTCACCGGGACAGATTGCACGTTCAATTTCATCAACACGTTCTTTACTAATTAGGCCACGTGCACATGCACCAACTGCTTCGAAGGCATCAATGATTGTGACGTCTTTGCCATCAACTTGGCCTGGCAGAGTTGAACCGGCATAAACAAAAACAGAAGCCACATCGATTCTTGCGGCAGCCATCATCATGCCCGGAAGTGATTTATCGCATCCTGCAAAAGTGACCATGCCATCAAGACGTTCTGCTTGCATCACAGTTTCCACTGAATCTGCAATTACTTCACGAGAAACTAGAGAGAAGTGCATGCCTTCGTGACCCATTGAAATTCCATCAGATACTGAAATCGTGCCAAATTGCATGGGAAATCCACCAGCATCAGTGACGCCTTTTCTAGAAGCTTTAGCTAGTCGATCAAGTGAAAGATTGCATGGCGTGATTTCATTCCATGAAGAGACGATGCCAATTTGTGGTTTGACCCAATCTTCATCTCCCATGCCAACTGCGCGTAACATGCCACGAGCCGGAGCACGTTCTAATCCATCAGTAACTAAACCTGAGCGCGGTTTCATCTTCGACATAGTGCAAATCATAAGGCTAGATATCCCGTCTTGAAAGTCTGGCGAAGAAACTCTTATAACCTTAGGCAGTTGATATCACTTAATAATCGGAGAATATGTTGAAAATCGTAGCGCCAGAAATAATTTATCGTGATCGTTGGAAGACCTTATTTGTGCTCGCAATATCTCAATTAATGGTCATCCTTGATGCCTCAATCGTGAATATTGCGATTCCTGCAGCAAAAGCTGATCTTGGAATTTCCGATGCCAATCAACAGTGGATTGTGACTGCATACACCTTGGCATTTGGAAGTTTGCTTTTAGTTGGCGGTCGTATCGGTGACTTTGTTGGTCGTAAACAAGTTTTCATTATTGGTTTACTTGGTTTTGCTGGCGCATCTGCATTAGGTGGCATTGCACAAACCCAAGCACAACTTTTTGCAGCTCGCGCTTTGCAAGGTGTATTTGGTGCGCTACTTGCACCAGCGGTACTTTCAATTTTGAGCGTTACTTTTCTTGATCCAAAAGAACGCGCTAAAGCTTTCGGTGTAATTGGAGCTATCTCTGGTGGTGGCGCGGCAATCGGTTTAATTGCCGGCGGCACGCTTACTGAATATTTCTCATGGCGTTGGTGCCTAGGAGTTAATGTGCCAATCGCAATTTTTGCCGGAACTATGGCAGCTAAATGGCTGCACGAATCTAAATCTGGTGGCGAACATGGCTATGACATTTCAGGTGTCATCACCGCAACGGCTGGGCTCTTCTCGCTTGTTTACGGATTTAATCGCGCCGCAACTCATGGCTGGAGCGATTCGTCTACTCTGATTTTCTTAGCGGCGGCAGTGGTGCTGTTAGTGATCTTCTACTTTGAAGAAAAGCGCGCTAAATATCCATTGATGCCATTACATGTTATTAAAGAACGAAATCGCGGTGGTTCATATCTAGGCATGTTAATTGTCGGTGCTGGTTTATTCTCAATGTTCTTATTCCTTGGTTTATATCTGCAGGTAGTTTTACGTTGGACACCGCTTCATAGTGGATTTGGCTTTCTGCCTTTCTCAATTGGTATCGCGCTAAATGCCGGAATTGTTTCTAAATTGCTGCCCAAAAATGGTCCAAAACCACACATGATTGCCGGATTAATTCTGGCTGCAGCGGGTTTATTGCTGCTCTCCACAATTACTCCTACCAGTAATTATTGGACTCATGTCTTCCCAGCATTGGTAATTATGAGCACTGGTATGGCAAACGTATTTATTCCTGTAACTACGACTGCATTGCATGGTGTTGGAAATAAAGATGCTGGCGTTGCTTCAGCTCTAACTAATACCAGCCAACAAGTTGGCGGCTCACTTGGTACTGCACTTCTTAATACAGTTGCAACAACCGCAACTGCAAATTACATTGCTGCAAATCAGAAATTAGGCGACTTAGCACTTCCAAATGGACTGGTTCATGGATACACCCAATCATTCCGAGTTGGCGCACTTTTCTTGGTAGTAGGTGCGATTGTGTTAGCTCTTGCAATTAATGTTGGTAAAGATGCGATCGTAGAAAACGATGGCGTGATGGCGCACTAATAGTTAATAGTTAATTAATAGTTAAGCTTGACCTAAATGGCCAAGTAGGAGCTCGCGAACTTTCGCGGCATCTGCTTGGCCTTTGGTTTCTTTCATTACAGCGCCAATCAGCGCACCGGCTGCTGGTAAATGTCCACCGCGCACCTTTTCTGCAACATCTGGCATCGCCGCACAAACTTTTTCAATAGCCGCAAGTAGCGCTCCATCATCACTAACAACTTTAAATCCACGCGCTGCAATTACTGCCGCTGGATTACCTTCTCCATTAATAACACCTTCGACAACTTGGCGTGCCAATTTGTCAGTTAGCTCGCCCTTATTTATTAACTCCACAATTTCTGCCACATCTTTTGGTGTGATTGAAAGTTCTTCCACTGCTACTTCTTTTTCATTTGCAATTCGAGAGATTTCTCCCAGCCACCAACCACGAGCCTTGGTTGGATCAGCGCCAAGATTTACCGTTGCTTCAACGGTTCCAAGCAAATCTGCATTGATCATTGCCGCCATTTCTTTATCCGGAACTGACCAAGCTTCTTGTAAACGCTTTCGATGTGCAGATGGTTTTTCAGGCAATGATTTGCGCAGCGTTTCTACCCAATCTGCACTTGGTGCCACTGGTACCAAATCTGGATCTTGGAAATAACGGTAATCCTCGGCTTGCTCTTTAGAGCGACCACTTCTGGTAGTTCCGGTATCTTCTTGGAAATGGCGAGTCTCTTGTTTTACCTTTTCGCCTTTTTCTAATAACTCAGCATGACGAATCATTTCACCACGGATTGCGCGCTCTACAGAGCGAAGTGAATTTACGTTTTTTGTTTCAGAACGAGTACCTAAAGTATCTGATCCGATTAAACGAAGTGAAACGTTGGCATCACAACGAAGCGAACCTTGTTCCATTTTTACATCAGAAACACCAATGCCGCGCAAAATATCGCGAAGTTCTGCTACATATGCTTTTGCAACTTCTGGTCCATATTTACCGGTACCAGGAATAATTTTGGTAACAATTTCAATTAAAGGAATACCAGCACGGTTGTAATCAAGTAACGAATAATCCGCACCATGAATGCGGCCGGTAGCGCCACCCATATGTAAAGACTTACCGGTGTCTTCTTCCATGTGTACGCGTTCAATCTCAATACGGAAAGTCTTTGGACCGTTATCAGTTTCAATTTCGACATCTAAGAATCCGTCAAAACAGATTGGTTCATCGTATTGTGATGTTTGATAATTCTTTGGCATATCTGGATAGAAGTAGTTTTTGCGGGCAAATCGGCTAAATGGTGCCACTTTACAATTTAGCGCCAAACCAATTTTGATTGCCGATTCAATTGCCGTTTCATTAACTACCGGAAGCGAACCAGGCAGACCTAAACAAACTGGACAAGTTTGAGTATTTGGTTCGGCACCAAAAACAGTTGCACAGCCACAGAACATTTTGGATTTGGTATTAAGTTCTACGTGGACTTCTAGTCCCATTACTGGTTCATATTTGGCAACTACTTGTTCGTAATTCACTTAGCACCTCCCAAGATAGGTGCTTTATCAAGAAGTGGCGCGCCCCATTTTGCAAGCAGAGCAGCTTCTAGCGCGGCGCCTACGTTATATAAACGCTGATCTTGCATGGCTGGCGCCATAATCTGAAAACCAGTTGGCAAGTTATCTTCATCAGCCAAACCAGATGGAAGTGACATTCCGCAAATGCCCGCTAAGTTAACTGGAATTGTTGCAACGTCATTTAGATACATCGCCAGTGGATCATTACTCTTTTCACCAATTTTAAAGGCGGTAGTAGGTGCAGTTGGTGAAACCAACACATCAACATTTGCAAATGCTTTGGCATAATCCTGCATGGTTAAAGTGCGAACTTTTAACGCGCTTCCGTAATAGGCATCGTAATATCCACTTGATAATGCGTAAGTACCAAGGATGATACGGCGCTTAACTTCACGACCAAATCCGGCTTCGCGAGTGGAATTCATAACTGCTTCGGCATCGCCTTCGCCAAAACGCAAGCCATAACGCATTGCATCAAATCGCGCTAAATTAGAAGAGCATTCAGATGGTGCAATTAAATAGTAAGCGGCCAGTGCATATTCAAAAGATGGACAGGAAACTTCAACAATTTCTGCACCTAAACTGGCTAAGATTTCAATTGATTCATTAAATCGATTTAAGACACCTTTTTGATATCCATCGCCTTGCAACTCTTTGATAACGCCAATCTTTAGCCCTTTTACGTTTGCGTTCTTTGCTGCCTCTACAACTTTGGGAGTTGGCGCATTAATTGAAGTGGAATCCTTTGGATCATGCCCTGCAATTGCTTCATGTAATAAAGCCGCATCCAAAACAGTACGCGCACATGGTCCGCCTTGATCAAGAGATGATGAAAATGCAATCATTCCGTAACGAGAAACCGCGCCATATGTTGGTTTAACTCCAACTGTTCCGGTAACTGCAGCAGGTTGGCGAATCGATCCGCCAGTATCTGTACCAAGTGCGAGCGGTGCTTCAAAAGCTGCAAGTGATGCCGATGATCCGCCACCAGAACCACCAGGTATACGCGTTAAATCCCATGGATTATGGGTTGGATGAAATGCGGAATTTTCAGTAGAAGAACCCATTGCAAATTCATCCATGTTGGTTTTACCTAAAATTACCAGCCCGTTTTTCTTTAAGTTAGCGGTAACAGTGGCGTCATAAGGTGGACGCCAACCTTCGAGAATCTTTGAACCGGCAGTTGTTGGTACGCCCTTTTGAGTAAAGATATCTTTAAGTGCTACTGGAACACCTGCAAGCGGTGGCAAAGTTTCACCTTTGGCTCTTTGCTCATCAACAGACTTTGCTTGTGCAAGTGCGCCTTCTTTATCTAAATGAAGAAATGCTTTGACTTGGCCATCTACTTCAGCGATACGTTCGTAATGAGCATTTACTAATTCAACTGAAGAAATTTCTTTTGCAGCAAGTGCGGCCGCCATTTCAGATGCGCTTTTGCGAATCATTCTTCACCCAAAATCTGTGGCACACGAAAGCGCTGCTCTTCTTGTGCAGGTGCGCCACTTAGCGCTTCTTCAGGTGACAAAGATGGAATCACAACATCTGGTCGGGTGACATTGTTGATCGGAAGTGGATGTGATGTTGGTTGAACTTCTGCAAGTGGTGCAGATTGAATGCGATCTACCGCCCCTAAAATCACTGCGAACTCTGATGAAAGTGCATCTAATTCGGCATCAGTCATTTCGATGCGAGCAAGTTTTGCTAATTTGGCAACTTCTGCGCGAGAGAGGCTGGACATGAGCTGAATTCTATTTTGAAAGAAGATTATTTGCTAATCAAAGTCGAATTTGACCATCACCAGTGACAACCCAAGTGGTGGTAGTCATCTGTTCTAAGCCCATTGGTCCACGCGCATGTAATTTCTGATTAGAAATACCAATCTCTGCACCAAAACCCATCTGTTCGCCATCTGTAAATCGCGTAGATGCATTAATCATTACTGCTGCACAATCAGAAAGTTTTACAAATTTCTCTGCAGTTACTTTATTTTCAGTGACGATTGATTCAGTGTGATTAGTGCCGTATTTAGCAATATGTGCAGATGCCGCTTCAACTGAATCAACGACACCCACATTCATTTCCAACACGCCATATTCCGTTGACCAATTCTCCGCTGTTGCAGCTTGTGCTCTGATTCCTAAGAGATCCGCTGCTTTGGCAGCTTCTGCATCCGCATGCAGCACCACGCCTGCTTCATTTAAAGCTTTAAGCGCTTTTGGTAGAAATTCGGATGCAATATCACGATGTACTAAAAGCGTCTCTGCGGCATTGCACACAGATGGACGATGAGTTTTAGAATTAATTAAAATTGGAATTGCTTTAGCTAAATCTGCATCTTTATCAACATAAACATGGCAGACGCCTGCTCCGGTTTCGATAGTTGGCACAGTCGATTCATCAACCACCATCCGAATCAAATTTGCAGATCCACGTGGAATCACTAAATCCACATGTCCACGAGCTTTAAGCAATGCAGTTGTGGTCGCTCGATCATTAGCTGGAATTAATTGAATTACATCTGGAGAGATTTGAGTCTTTGCAAGAGCATCTTTCATTACTTTGACCAAAATCTGATTACTACTTTCAGCAGATGATGAACCCCGCAGTAGCGCCGCATTGCCGCTCATCAAAAGAATTACTGCCGCGTCAACGGTGACATTTGGTCTAGCTTCATAAACCATTCCGATTACACCAAATGGAACTGAAATTTGTTTTAAGTGCAGGCCATTTGCAAGGGTGCGCTCTCTTAAAGTTTGGCCCAGCGGATCTTCAAGCGCTGCAACTTGGCGGGCACCATTTGCAATTCCTTGAATGCGCGCATCGTTGAGCATTAAGCGATCAAGTAATTGGCTATTTAATCCATCGCGTTTGCCGCGTTCCATATCTGATTGATTTGCTTCTTGAATTTCAAAAGTGCGCGCCTGGATTTCATCTGCAATGGCATTTAGCGCAGCGGCACGTTCGGACCCAGTGGCTATTGAAAGCGTCCGCGCTGCCAGGCGCGCCTTATCGGCCAATTCATTTACTAGAGCTTGCGCATCCACGACGAGCATCTTACTTGAGGCTACTCTATTGGCGTGTTCAAATTCCTTAAGCGTGTAATCGCAACTGTATTAGTAATTTATCTAGCCTTATTTGGTTTTACCAAGGTCATTAGATATCCCGAACCTATTGCGGCAATTAAATTGGGATTAGCACCAGCTTCCAAGACACCTGATTTGATGCCTGCACATGTCATCGAACCTGCAGATACCAGAATCTCTTGGGCTTCAGGAAGTGCAAACTTACCAACCGAAGTTGATTATGACGGTGAGAATATTTCGCTAGAGAAATTTATGAATTTGACTAAGACCAATGCATTCTTAGTTATCAAAGATGGCAAATTAGTTTACGAAAAATATTTTAATGGCATGACCAAAGATACGCTTTTGCCCACTTATTCCGTAGCTAAAACTTTAACTTCAATCATGATTGGGCAATTAATTGCACAAGGAAAATTAAAAGAAAGCGATACTTTTGTAAGTATTCTCCCTGAATACAAAGTTGGTACGGATTTCGACAAGATTACAATTAAAGATTTACTAGATATGAGTTCTGGTATTGGCGTAAGTGATAATTACCCATCTGGCCCTTCGGGCTGGGGTGTCGCAATCGCGCAGATGTATGCCTCAACAGATGTGTATTGGTGGCTACACCACAATCAACGTATGCAAAATCCACCGGGCACCAAACCTGAATATCGAAGCGTTGATACACAGCTTCTAGGAATGGTCATCAAGAAATTAACTGGCACCACAGTTTCAGAGTATTTCCAAAAGAATGTATGGCAACCAATAGGTGCACAAAGCCAAGCCAAATGGAATGTTGATCATGTAGGTGGTATTGAAAAAACTTTCTGTTGTTTTAATGCGACGGCCCGAGATTTTGCACGAGTTGGACAATTATTTGTAAATAATGGTGCGGCAAATATAGGCGGCGGTTCGGTAATTAGCTCTGCATATTTAAAACGAATGAATACTCCAGTGGTCACACTTGATTATGGCTGGGGATATGCGGCGCAAACATGGCATCCATTCCCAGATACCACGCTCTTACTTGGTTTACATGGGCAATACATTTATATCCAACCTAAAGATCAAGTAGTGGTAGTCAAATTAAGTGATTTACCGACTAGTGCAGATGGAATTAGCTCAAAAATAGTTCCGGTATTGCAACAGATTGCTAGCTCTTTATAGCTTTAATTTAGAATTACTAAATCGTCGCGATGAACTAATTCGCGCTCAAACTCGGCACCTAATGTCGCAGCCAACTCTTTGGTTGAACGACCTAACATCTGAGGAATTTCATCGCTATCAAAATTCACGATTCCACGAGCAATAATCTTGCCGGAAGCATCAACTAAATCCACGGTATCGCCAGCATCAAAAGTACCTTCAATAGCAGTTACGCCAGCAGGCAAAAGTGAAACACTCTTCTCAATCAAAGCTTTAACGGCTCCGGCATCAAGCATCAATTTGCCGCTTGATGATGAAGCATGCGCCAACCAAAGTGCACGCGCGTTGTTCTTTGAAGTTTTTGGCAAAAATATTGTGCCCAAATCTTCTCCGGAGATTGCACGAGCTAAATCTTTAGCGCTAGTTAATAACATTGCAGTTCCGGCATCGGTAGCAATTTTAGCGGCATCAATTTTAGTAACCATGCCACCGCTACCCACTCCTGAAGTTCCGGCTCCGCCTAATTTAATATCTGCAATCTCAGTTAAATCTTTCACTTCGGAGATTTTCTTAGCATCGCTTTGCGTAGGTGGCGCGTCATAAAGTGCATCAATATCCGAAACTAGCACTAGCAAATCTGCCTGAATTAAAAGCGCTACCAGCGCCGCTAACCGATCATTATCACCAAAGCGAATTTCAGAAGTACCGACAGTGTCATTCTCATTGATAACTGGAACTACGCCCATAGAAATTAATTTATAAAGCGCACGTTGAGCATTGGAATAGTGAGATCTACGAACTACATCTGTAGTAGTAAGTAGTACTTGCGATGCGGTAATGCCATGTCGCGCAAAACTTTCGGTATATCTATGAATCAAAAGTCCTTGTCCGACTGAAGCGGCTGCCTGTTGTGTTGATAGATCTTTAGGTCTGCTTTGTAATCCAAGTGGTGCGAGCCCAGCAGCAATTGCGCCAGAAGAAACTACCAGCACTTCTACGCCACGTTTGCGCGCATCCGCAACTACATCTACTAATCGATCAACTGCTTCAGCATTTAATCCGCTACCTGCGCTACCAGTTAGCGAAGAAGAACCAATTTTGATCACAATGCGCTTGGCATCAGTGACTAAATTACGCTTCATCATCTTCACCTTCAATTACTTCTGGAGTATTTGGATTGGATACGTTGTATTCCCATTGTCTCGCAATTTCATCTTCATTTAATTGATCTTGAACCTTGTCGGCTTTCCAAACGTTATCTAAACGTGCATCTTCACCGCGGCGCTGTAAATTCTTGGAAAGCATTTCAGCTCCCGCTTCGATGGTTGGTTCCCAATCAAAAACCACTGCGTACTGATCATTACCAATTCGCACTTCTGAACCTGCTACCGCGCCCGCTTTAAATAGCGCCTTTTCAACTCCGGCTTGCGCTAACCGATCTGCTAAATAACCAACCGCTTCAGAATTACCAAAATTTGTCTGACGTACCCAGCGTTCGACTCGTTTTCCAATTACGGTAAATGAACCATCACCATTAGCAAAGACTTGGAAACCTGTGTCATCAACTGCAGTTGGACGGATCACGATTCGAGTACGTTCGTCTTGCTTAGCAGCAGCGCGCGAACTTTGCACCAACTTTGCCATGGCATAGAGAAGTTCTTGCAAACCTTCTCGCGAAGCCGCAGAAACTGGATAAACCTCATAGCCTTTATCTTGCAATGTTTTGGTAACCATTTGGGCCATTACTTTGCCATCAGGTAAATCGGTTTTGTTTAGCGCCACAATTCGTGGACGATCATCAAGTCCGCCATATTGTTTTAATTCAGATTCAATAATCTCTAAATCATCAACTGGATTGCGATCTGTTTCTAAAGTTCCGCAATCAAGCACGTGTACTAACGCCACGCAACGTTCTACGTGGCGTAAGAATTCAAGACCTAATCCTTTTCCTTGAGATGCACCTGGAATCAAACCTGGCACATCGGCAACCGTAAAACGAGTATCACCAACACTTACAACACCAAGATTTGGAACCAAAGTGGTAAATGGATAATCGGCAATCTTTGGACGCGCGGCTGAAATTGCTGCAATTAATGAAGATTTTCCGGCACTTGGAAAACCAACCAGTGCGATATCAGCAACGCTCTTTAATTCAAGTACCAGTGTGCGTTCTTCTCCAGGTACGCCAAGTAATGCAAAACCAGGTGCGCGACGTTTTGATGAAGCAAGTGCCGCGTTTCCTAAACCGCCACGACCACCTTCGGCCGCCATAAAAGTAGTTCCGTTACCAACTAAATCCGCTAATTGATTGCCGTTTTCATCATAAATAACAGTTCCGGAAGGAACGCCAAGTATTAGATCTTCACCTTGCGAACCATCTTTGCGATCACCATAACCTTGGCGCCCACTTGTGGCGCGACGATGAGGTGAATGATGAAAATCTAAAAGCGTAGTTACATTTGGATCAACTACTAAAACAATGTCGCCACCACGACCACCATTGCCACCATCAGGTCCACCAAGAGGTTTAAATTTTTCGCGATGAATTGAAACGCAGCCATCGCCGCCTTTTCCGGCAGCAACATGAAGGGTTACTCGATCAACAAATGTTGTCACTTGTTAACTCCCTTCCCTAAAACTTAAAACTTAAAAGTAAAAAGCGGACCAGCATCGCCGGCCCGCTTTAAGGTAAACCGAAATTAAGCTACAGGTTGAACGTTTACAACATCGCGACCACGTGCGCGACCGAATTCAACTGCACCAGCTGCGAGCGCAAATAGTGTGTCATCCTTACCGCGACCAACATTTGCACCTGGATGGAACTTGGTTCCGCGTTGACGAACGATGATTTCGCCAGCCTTAACTACCTGACCACCAAAGCGCTTGATACCAAGGTACTGTGGATTGGAATCGCGACCGTTACGGGTTGAGGAGACACCTTTTTTACTTGCCATTTTTTCTCAGCTCCTTCGCTTACTTTGCACCGTTGATAGCGGTAATTTTTACTTTGGTTAACTGTGCGCGGAAACCTTCGCGGCGACGGTAACCAGTCTTTGATTTGTAACGAAGGATGTGGATTTTTGGTCCCTTTGTCTGATCGACAACTTCACCAGTTACCTTTACGCCAGAGAGCACCTTTGGATCAGATGTTACGGATGAACCGTCAACAACAAGGACTGCTGGAAATGTGACAGTTGAACCAGCTGCTGCGTCGATGTGATCGACGGTAACTGTGTCGCCAACTGCGACTTTCTCCTGGCGTCCGCCAGCTTTAACGATTGCGTACATCTTTTTCCTTCTTTACATCTACTTTAATATCTTTTGCAAAACTAGCCCGCTTGGGCAGGCGCTAATCTTACGAAATTACGCTGGTAATCTCAAAACGAGGCGAATTCGGCCCATGAAGCCTGTTAGGTATGAACAACGCCCGTAGAAACCGCTCGGCGGCGCTTTCTAGGCTTGGTCCCACGAGCCTCACTTTGTGGCTGCTCGCCTGGCTCATCTGAACTATTTTCCACATCATTTTCATCATCATTACCTGCAAAGACTGGCGTTGCTGCTTTGGCACGTACTGGTTCGGTATGAATATGAATTCCGCGACCATTACATGCATCGCAAGTTGTTGAGAATGCTTCAATTAAACCTTGTCCAATTCGCTTACGTGTTAATTGAACTAAACCAAGTGAAGTAACTTCAGCGACTTGATGTTTGGTGCGATCGCGACCCAAACATTCAATTAATCGGCGCATAACTGCTTCACGATTTGATTCCAAAATCATGTCGATAAAGTCGATTACTACGATGCCACCTAAGTCGCGTAGTCGTAATTGACGGGCAATCTCTTCGGCAGCTTCTAAGTTATTTTTAGTAACAGTTTCTTCGAGGTTGCCACCCTTACCGATAAATTTTCCAGTGTTTACGTCGATTACCACCATCGCTTCGGTGCGATCGATAACTAATGAACCACCTGATGGTAGATAAACCTTGCGATCAAAAGCTTTA
>CAXBPX010000006.1:0-29092 GCA_963977625.1 uncultured bacterium | reverse complement strand
CTACAAATAAAGAGATTTCTTACAATCTTGATAAACCAATTATTTACGCAAATGGATGTCATCAAGGGTATTCAGGTTTTGAGTTAAAACCAGATTGCATTTTTGGGGATACCAGTGCGACCAAAGCTATCGCGCTGTTTGGTGATTCGCATGCAGCGCAATGGTTTCCGGCATTAAATATTTGGGCTAAGCAATCAGGTTTCAAACTTTACACTTTCACTAAATCAAGTTGTCCAGCTCTAGCCATACCTATGAAAGATAATGGCGCTTTCAAAGCCGAAAATTGTCGAAAATTTAGAGATGCCGCACTTAAACAGATCCAAAATATCAAACCAAAATTGGTGATCTTAGGAAATTTCGAACATTACAAAGTTTCTGCAGCTCAATATGTAAATGCGGAAAAATTTGACTTTCCGTACCTACTGATTCGAGATACGCCATGGCCAAACCGCGACCTGCCTGCATGCATCTCCACAAAAGCAAATTGCGATACTCCACTTCCACCGAAAATTCCTTACAAATCAAAAAACATCTTCGATCCGGTGCCTTTGCTCTGTACTACTAAGTGTCCAGCGCTAGTTGATGGTTTGCTTGCTTACCGTGACCAGACCCACATCACGGTTGCGATGGCCGAATATCTTGGTATGGCTCTGGGCCAAAAATTAGATTCGCTCGTGGCAGGATAACGCCATGGCCGAACTGGTTTATTACTGCGGAACGATGGATTCTGGAAAATCAACTTTGGCGCTACAAACTGCACATAACCACGAAACACGTGGGCGCAATGGATTAATTTTCACCAACCGTGATCGTGCCGGTGAAGGATTGATTTCATCTAGATTGGGATTGCAAAAGAATGCCATCGAAGTAGATGCAGACTTAAATATCCATAGATTAACCATCGAAAGAATGTCTTTGGGCGAAAGAATAGATTTCATTATTTGCGACGAGGCCCAATTTTATTCAGAACGCCAAATCGAACAGCTAGCGATGGTGGTTGATGGTTTAGGCATTGACGTTTACGCATTTGGAATTTTGGCAGATTTTAGAACTAAATTATTTCCGGGATCGCAGAGATTAGTCGAACTTGCAGATCGAGTAGAAACCCTCCAAGTCAGAGCGCTCTGTTGGTGCGGGGATCCAGCTACTCACAATGCCCGCGTTATTAACGGCAAAATGGTGACTGAGGGCGAACAAGTAGTTGTTGGCGATACGAATAGTAAAGATGAAGTTGCATACGAAGTTTTATGCAGACGGCACCACATGCGCAATATCAATGCACGCGCTTCTCAGGCAACACATACCTCTCCACCGACATTACCCTTTCAAGACTAATTATCAGTTATTAGCGATTCCAAATATTTCAATACCGAAGGAGTTCAAATGAAAGTAAAAGGATTGGTCGCACATAAGCCAGCTGGGCCGCTTGAAACTTACGAATTTACGCGTCGTGAGTTGCGTGCATGCGATGTCG
Organism: uncultured bacterium; assembly: GCA_963977625.1. Classification (GTDB taxonomy): domain Bacteria; phylum Actinomycetota; class Actinomycetes; order Nanopelagicales; family Nanopelagicaceae; genus ZLKRG08. The sequence continues at coordinate 27,618 of CAXBPX010000006.1, read as the reverse complement.
CTTTCCAAATAACTTTTTCTGGTATTTGTCATTCAGATATACACCAGGTTCGCGAAGAGTGGGGTCCTGCGCTTTTTCCAATGGTGCCGGGTCACGAAATAGTTGGAATCGTGACCCAAATAGGTTCCTCCGTTACCAAATTCAAAGTTGGCGATCGAATCGGTGTTGGAGTCTTTATTGATTCATGTCGTGAATGCACCGCTTGTAAATCTGGGTTGCAGCAATATTGTGATCAAGGAATGACCGGTACTTACAATGGTTATGAACGCGACGGTAAAACCATCGCATTTGGTGGCTACTCAAATGGTTTTGTAATTGACCAGGACTATGCAGTTCACATTCCAACCAATTTGGAAATGGCAGGAGTGGCGCCGCTACTGTGTGCCGGAATTACTCTTTATTCGCCGATCAAACATTTCAAGGTGGGACCTGGAATGAAAGTTGCCGTAATGGGTCTAGGTGGACTTGGTCATATGGGCGTTAAGTTTGCAGTTGCTATGGGAGCCGAAGTAACAGTGATTTCACATAGCGAAAGCAAGAAAGATGATGCTTTACGAATGGGCGCGAGTAATTTTGTAGTCATAAAAGATAAAGAGGATTTGAAGCCTTTAAGACGCAAGTTTGATCTGATTTTAAATACGGTGTCCGCTTTAATAGATATCAACGCTTACTTAGGGACCTTAAAAATTGATGGCACCATGGTGATAATTGGTCTACCCGATGCTCCCTACGCAGTCAGCGCCGGAGCGCTTTTAGAAGGGCGCAAATCTTTAACTGGATCGATGATTGGCGGGATGCCACAACTACAAGAGATGTTGGATTTTGCAGGCCAACATAACATCGTTAGCGATGTAGAAGTTATTACTGCTGATTATGTATCAAAAGCATACGAACGCACAGTTGCCAGTGACGTCAAATATCGCTTTGTAATTGATGCTAGTACCTTTTAGGTCACATCAAAGCATTTAACAAAAGTGCCGTTAGCGGCGCCAGAAAAAGTGCTGGTAATAAATTACCAACTGGCAAATTTTTTAATTTTAATAAGCGCAATCCGATTCCAAGTAACAAAATACCGCCAGTTATGGTCATGGCATCAACTTGGTAGGGCGCCATAATGTTTCCAAGTGAAAGTCCGATAATGGTCCAAAGCCCTTGGTAAATGCCAACTGGAATTGCAGATGCCGCCACTCCCCAACCTAAACTTGAGGCAAAAGCCATCGCTGCAAAACCATCTAAAACCGATTTTAAAGTTAATTGGTCAATGCCATTTCCCATGCCATCGCTGATAGAACCTAAAATTGCCAAAGGACCGATCGCAAAAAGCAATGACGCATCCAGAAAGCCTTCAACAAATGAACCTTCTTCAGATTTAAACTTCTTACGCAGATATTCACCTAAATTTTCTACTCGTTCTTCCAAATTCAAGGCAGAGCCAATAATTCCGCCAAAGAGTAGCGCAATCAAAATTGGCATGGTGCTCCAACCTTTTGGAATCATCGAAGTGTAATCAGATTTGAAAAGAGGAATAATGGCAGCCGCAGCGCCCAATATCGTTACCATACCTAAAACATCTGTGATTAAATTTCGAGTTTTCTCTCTTAAGCGTTCGCCTATAAAAATTCCTGCCAATGATCCAACAATTATTGTTGCGATATTGAGCGCAGTACCTATGCCAGGAAACATAGCGCCAAGGGTAACTGATAGAGTGCGCAGATGTCCCAGTTCTCTTGGTTGATTAATTTCTTGAGACCGCATCGGACAATTCCCGTAACTTCATGGACCGGAAATGGCCGCTGGGACTTATCAATAAAGCGAGTTGCGATTCTCTTTTTTGGTTTAACTATTTTTGGTTTCGGAGATGCGTTATTAGTTAATTCATTAACTGGAAATGCGCCTTGGTCTGTTTTAGCACAGGGAATTTCCTTAAGGCTTGGTATAAATATGGGAACCGCTACCTTCCTGATTTCTGCGGTGGTCTTGTTTTTTTGGTGGCCATTAGGTGAGAAACCGGGTTTCGGTACGATTTCAAATATCGTAGTAATCGCCATTGCAATTCAAATTGGCGTCTCAAATTTTCCAGAAGCTAATTCTTTTGCTATCGGAATTCTTTACGATTTCTTAGGAGTGGCTTTAGTTGGCATTGGATCTGCGCTTTACATCACCTGTGGCTTGGGCCCTGGTCCCCGAGATGGATTAATGACCTCATTACATAATTTAACTGGGGTGAGAGTCGGGCGGATCAGATTGGCCATTGAATCATGCGCATTTGTAGGCGGATGGGTGTTAGGCGGACGCACCGGGGTCGGAACTGCAATATTTGCGCTGTTTATTGGGCAATCAGTTGCGATCGGGCTTGGTGTCGTTTCACGTTTTACCGCGAAGTAAGGCCCTTCTCTAGATAGGCTACCAACGAACCTTCCCCTTCGGGTCGAAAACACCCCGGTAACCAAAACAGTAAAGGAAGATAATGCTCGATAATCTATTTAAGATTTCAGAGCGCGGTTCGACAGTTGGTCGTGAAGTACGTGGCGGTCTAGTCACATTCTTCACGATGGCTTATATCGTGGCTCTAAATCCATTAATCCTTGGCTTTGTTAAGGATGGAGAAGGTAAATTTTTAGGTGGCGGAGACGCACCTAATCTGCCATTGATCGCTGCGGCAACAGCGCTCATCGCTGGCGTATTAACAATTCTGATGGGCTTGGTTGGAAATTTTCCATTAGCAATCGCAACCGGTCTTGGTCTAAATAGCTTCGTTGCATATGGAATTGCAACCAAGATGACCTGGGCTGATGCGATGGGTCTGGTAGTTCTAGAAGGTTTAATTATCACCGTTCTAGTGCTAACTGGTTTTCGCCAAGCGGTATTCAAAGCAGTACCACAGCAGCTTAAATATGCAATCTCAGTTGGTATTGGTCTATTTATCGCACTAATCGGATTAGTTGATTCCGGTTTCGTTCGTCGTACCGCAAGTGGACCGGTTCCAGTGCAATTAGGTGATGGTGGAAACTTGGTCGGATGGCCAATCGTGGTCTTCATCGTGGGCTTAATGTTTATTGTTGCATTGATGGTGCGCAAGACAAAGGGTGCGCTATTGATTGGAATCATAAGCGCAACCGTTCTAGCGATTATTGTTGAGAGCGCTTTCAAAATTGGCCCTAATTTCGTAGCACCAGATAAAGTTAATCCAAAGGGCTGGGGTCTTAACGTTCCAGCGCTACCGGAAAAAATCGTAGCTACACCAGATTTTTCTCTGCTTGGACAATTCAATCTTTTAGGATCATTTAGCAAAATCTCAGCAATTGCCGCGATTCTGCTGGTTTTCACTTTGCTACTTTCCGATTTCTTCGACACTGTCGGTACCGTTACTGCTATCGGTCATGAAGCTGGATTAATTGATAAAGAAGGCAATGTGCCAAATAACGACAAGATTCTTTTAGTCGACTCACTGGCTGCAGTTGCAGGTGGAGCTTCTGGTATTTCATCTAATACTTCATACATTGAATCAGCTTCTGGTGTCGGTGAAGGTGCACGTACTGGTTTGGCATCTGTCGTTACTGGTATCTGCTTCTTGCTAACTACTTTCCTTTCACCTTTGGTGGCAGTTATCCCTTACGAAGCGGCTACTCCGGCTTTAGTTATCGTTGGTTTCTTGATGATGACACAGGTAAAAGACATTGATTGGAGCGATCTTGGAATTGCGATTCCGGCTTTCTTAACCATTATCTTGATGCCATTTACTTACAGCATTTCTGTAGGTATCGGAGCTGGATTTGTTTCACACGTAATTATTCGTTACGTACAAGGTCGTCGCAAGGATGTTCATCCATTGCTACTTCTGGTGGCAGCGTTATTTATGGTTTACTTCTTATCATCGCCAATTAACACTTGGGTTGGTTAATTAGTTAATTAGTAAAGCGCTTAAAGCGGGGTGTGCCAATATTGGTACACCCCGTTACCAATTTATAGGGGTTGCCAATTTACTATTAACATTACTGAAAATTTTGGATCCGAAAAAACCACGATATGCGCTGAGCGGGCTTGGATGAGTAGCAGCCACAAACTCTTTGAAATATGGCGCAAGGGCCTTTGCACTATTTCCTAACAACAATCCAACCGCTCCTTGTTGGGCCAAATACCGAATAATCTCTTCAGTAAAGCTTTCCCAACCTATTTGCTTATGGCCATTCGAATTTCCGATTGGAACAGTTAACACTCGATTGATGAGAAATACACCCTGAGCTTGCCAGTCACTTAAATCTCCTGAAGTTCTGATAATTCCCAAATCACTTTCTAATTCTTTGTAGAGATTCTGAAGGGATTTGGGCAGATCGTAATTTCTGTTAACTGAAAAGGCCAAACCGTTGGCATCTCCCAAAGTTGGATAAGGATCTTGGCCTACTAACACTACTTTGATTAATGCTGGATCAGTTTCAAAAACTTTGAAAACTTTATCTATTGAAGGAGCAAAATTATCTGTTATTTCTAAATATGTAGCCGCTTGGGCGAATTGCGTTGGGAATAGCGCTAACCAGGTGGGATGAACTTTAGATAGCGCGTGCGTAGAAACGGCCATTGTTAATGCTTACTTCCATTTGCAATCCAAAAACTGCACTTACATGTTGGCTGGTTATAACTTGATCAACCGGGCCACTAACTGCCACTTTGCCATCTTTAAGTAGTAAGGCATGTGTAGTGCCTTTAGGGATCTCTTCGATGTGATGAGTTACCGTGATGGTTACGGGAGCTCTGGTATCAGATGCGAAACTAGCGAATCTAGCTAGTAAATCTTCTCGACCACCCATATCTAAACCTGCGGTTGGTTCGTCCAAAAGCAAAAGTTCAGGATCAATCATTAGCGCTCTGGCAATCTGAACTCTTTTTCGTTCGCCATCACTCAAAGTTCCGTAAAGTCGCTCGCCAAGTTCGCGAACTCCAAAAGTTGTTAATAATGCGGCTGCCCGGGATTCATCCCAGAGATCGTAAACTTCATTCCATCTTCCGAGAACTGCATATGCAGCAGTAAGTACGACATCTTTAACGCTCTCATCAGAAGGAATCTGTTCGTGTTTCATCGACCCACATACTCCAATACGAGTGCGCAATTCAAAGACATCAACTTTGCCTAGTCTTTTTCCTAGTAACGTTACCGAACCAGAAGTAGGGAAAATCTCAGTTGCTAAAAGCTTTAATAATGTTGATTTTCCGGCGCCATTAGGACCGAGAATCACCCAACGTTCCGATTCAGAGATTGTGAATGAGATTGGACCCAAAATCTCCTTGCCTGAACGGGCAACAACCGCGTTTTCAATGGCAGCTACTTGAGTCATAGGTTGGCAAGATTACCTTACCTAGAGGTCTAAAATTGGATAATGAATCCGAATTTGACGGGATTGATTTTAGTAACCGGCGTTACTAAACCTGGAATTCAGGATGCAATCTTAGAAACGCTTACACCTTTCACTATCTCAATACGTGACCAGCAGACTATGAATATTAGAGATCGCTATTTTCTTGCTATTTATTTCGACTTAGATAAAGCCCATGCAAAAGCAATAGAAAAGGATTTGCTCGCTACTGCCGCACAAATAGGTGTGGATTTAGTGGTTGATTATCAATGAGTTTACTTTTGCTTTTTGATGTAGATTCCACATTGATTAATGAAGAAGTAATTGATTTACTAGCAAAGCATGCGGGAGTTTCGGACACAGTCAAAAGCATCACTGAGCGTGCCATGGCAGGAGAGATCGATTTTGATACTGCGCTTAGCGAACGAGTGGCATTACTTTCAGGGCTACCGATTTCGATATTTGATGATGTTCGGGCTGAGATAACTCTAACTGAAGGTGCCCTTGAACTAATCACGCAGTTACAAGCTGATGGAAATCAAGTTGCAGTGGTATCTGGTGGCTTCATCGAAGTGATCTCCCCCTTAATGAAATCACTCTCAATAGAACATTACAAAGCTAATTCGTTAGAGATACACGCTGGAAAATTAACTGGAAAAGTACAAGGTACGATCGTGAATCGCCAGGAAAAAGCTGCGTATTTACGGCAATTGCAAAAGCAACTGAATCCATCTCGAACAATTGCGGTTGGAGATGGAGCAAACGACATTGAAATGGTTCAAGCAGCCGATGTAGGTATCGCCTTTTGTGCGAAGCACGCCTTGAAAGAAGTTGCTGATTTTGCAATCGATAAGCGTGATCTACGGGAAATACTGCGGGTTTTATAAGCGGCAAGCGTGAATGTCGGTAACTAAAATTCCGCGGGCACCTATCGCCCAAAGTTCATCCATAACTCGATTAGTATCTTTTCGTGGCACCATTGCTCTAACTGCGGACCAATCTTCTTTTGCTAGAGGAGAGATGGTTGGTGATTCAAGACCCGGTGTTAAAGCACAAGCTGCTGCGAGATTCTTCTTTTCAATATCGTAATCCAAAAGCACATACTGCCTTGCGATAACTACTCCTGATAAGCGTCTTTGCAGAGTTTCGAACTCCGCCGGCAATTTTGTACCGTCTCTGGCAATCAAAATAGCTTCACTTCTTAAAATCGGTTCTCCGAACATTTCTAATCCTGCTTGACGCAAAGTATTACCAGTACTGACTACATCAGCTATTAAATCCGCAACGCCTAAACGAACTGAGGATTCAACCGCGCCATCTAATCTAACTACTTCTGCAGTTATTGAAGCGGATTTCAAATAACTAGTTACCAAACCTGGGTAAGCAGTTGCGATTTTCTTATTGGAAATATCATTTAAATTCCATTTAGCACCATTTGGAGCTGCAAACCTAAAGGTAGATTGGCCAAAATCTAACGGCAATACCTCTTGGGCCAATGCCCCTGAATCAATCAATAAATCTCGACCTGTGATGCCAGCTTGTAATTCTCCAGAACCTACATAAAGTGCGATATCTCGCGGTCTTAAATAATAAAATTCAACGCCATTTTCGGGATCGACTAGTACCAAATCGCGCGCATCAGATCGTTGACGATAACCTGCTTCTTTTAAAACTTGAATACTGGCTTCGGCAAGTGAGCCCTTATTTGGGACAGCAATCTTCATTAAAGTTCCTTGTAAATATCTTCTAATGAGATTCCGCGCGCCTTTGCCAGAACCTGAAGGTGGTAAATCAGTTGTGAAATTTCGATAGCTAACTCTTGGTTGCTCTGATATTCAGCAGCAATCCAAACTTCTCCTGCTTCCTCAATAATTTTTTTACCGATTTCGTGTACACCCTTATCAATTAGTTTCAGGGTTCCAGAATTAGGGTCAGCAAGTGCGATCTTTTCATCAAGCTCTTGCCATAAATCTTCGAATGATTTCACCTGCAAATTTTACCTAAAGAGCTGGTTACTTCGTCGCCAATTCCTTTAACTTTAAAACCATCTCTGCGGGATCTGGAGCTTTAAATACTGCGCTACCAGCGACAAAGGTATCTGCACCCGCTTCACGTGCAATTTCGATGGTTTCCAGCGAGATTCCGCCATCAACTTGCAACCAGATGTCTGCATCTCCAATAAACTCCCGCGATTTCTGAACTTTGCTCATCATATCCGACATGAATTTCTGGCCACCAAAGCCGGGTTCAACTGTCATAATCAAAATCATGTCAATTAAATCTCTAAATTCCAACAGTACTGAAAAATCAGTTTTGGGTTTAAGTGCAAGCGCGGCACGTGAGCCTGATTTGCGAATACCTTTGAGAGTTTGCTTTGGGTTACTGCTTGCTTCGTAGTGAATGGTGACACTAGCGCAACCAATTTCTGCATAATTCATCGCTTGCAAATCAGGATCTTCAATCATTAAATGTGCATCTACTGGCAATGCACTTCTATCTATAATCGATTTAGCTGCTTGAAAATCCCAAGTTAGATTGGGGACAAATTTATTATCCATTATGTCTAAATGCAGTAAATCTGAAACTTTAGCGACTTTAGAGATTTCAGTATCTAAATTATTTAGATCTGCATTGAGAATGCTGGGAGTGATTCGTATTTCTGGCACTTGCTAATTATCGCTTCTGATAGAGCGCCAAGAACATGGCATCGGTATCGTGTCGGTGCGGCCATAACTGCATATAGCCATTTACTACTCCATTTTTGAGATTGGTCGGTAGAAAAGCAGTAACGTCTAATTTATCCACCGGCAATCGCTTCTCGATTTCTAGACATTGAGCTCTGGTTTCTGCCATGTGAGGCGAACATGTGGCGTAGCCAAAAATACCTCCTGGTGGCAAAATTGAAATTGCACGTTCAGTTAATTCAAATTGCAATTTATTGAGAGCAGGTAAATCATCTGGAGTTCTGCGCCATCTGATTTCTGGTCGACGACGCAGCGCACCAATTCCGGTGCAAGGTACATCTGCCAAAATAGCGCCAACTTTCAGATCAATTTGCCTACCATCGCCAACAATTACTTCAGTACCTTCTTTAACTACCTGTTTCACCAATTGTGCTCTCGGTTCTGAAATTTCATTTGCATAAATTTTGGTTTTCGCTAAATATGAAAGTAGCGCTGCTTTACCACCAGGTCCAGCGCAAAGGTCCAACCAAGGTTCATTGGCTTTGGCTGCTGCAGCGAATGCAAGAGATAAAACTTGGGATCCCTCATCTTGTATCCCGGCACGCCGTTCTTTTATCGCCACAATTTCACTTGGAGCATCCGCAACTTTCATGGCAAATTTCGAATACTGCCCTGACGTACCAACGAATTCAGAAGGCAGGCTCTTACCTGGCCACGCTACAAGAGTGGGCTTGGCTGGAGAATTATTGGCACTGAGTAAAGATTTCAATTCATCTAAATCAGATATGAAATCACGGTAACTGTTTATTATCCATTCCGGATGGCTATATTTGATTGATAAAGATGAAACTGAATCATCTTGAACTTCGCGGAGATGCTCTTCAAGGCTCTTTGCAGATAGCTTGCGCATTAATGCGTTGACAAATGAAGCTTTGGATTCTCCGAGTACGGTGCGAGCTAAATTAACCGTTGCATCAACTGCTGCATGATTTGGAACTCTCATGTCGAAAAGTTGATATGCACCCAGCCTAATTACATTTACAATTCCGGGATCCACGTCCGACCAATTACGATCACTATATTGACGCGCTATAAAATCGTTTCTACCTAAGGCCCGAATGCTGCCGTAAAGTAATTCGGTAGCGAATGCCTTGTCTCTGGTATCTAAACCGCTAACTGAAAGCTTCTGTGGCAGAAGTAAATTTGAATAGGCACCATTTTGCATGACCTCCGTGAGCACTTCGAAGGCAATCTGTCTTGGTTTATCGACATTTACCTTTCGAAAGCCCTTACTCAAAACGCTCCCCAATTTCAGGTTTAAAACCATTGAGCCAATCAGTAACTGACATAGTTTTTCTGCCGGCAGGGGTAACTAATAGCAATTGAATAGCGCCAGTTGCAGTACCAACTTCGCCGTCTGCATTTAATTCTCCAGATGCAAGCGCACTTTTACCTAGCCGGGCGTCCACTATTTTTAATTGCTGTCCTCGAATAAAACTGTAAACGCCAGGATTGAATGAGAAAGCTTTTATTTTATTGATAATCGATTGGGCATCTAGCTGCCAATCGATCTGGCATTCCTTTTTAACTATTTTAGGAGCAAAAGTCGCGGTTCCGGTTTGTGGTTTTGGCTTACCGCCAGCTGAAATCTTAAAAATTGCACTCTGTACGGCTTCGGAACCTAGTTTGGCTAATGCTTCAAATAACTCTGGTGAACTCATTGCGTAGGGAATTTGATATTCAATCTGTTCCCAAATCGCACCAGTATCCATTCCCGAGTCCATCTGGAAAACCGTAACTCCAGTTAACTTTTCTCCTGCCTCAATAGCTCGCTGAACTGGCGCTGCACCTCGCCATTTTGGTAGTAGCGAGAAATGAAGATTAATCCCACCAAATTTTGGTACCTGGAGAGTTGATTCTTTCAGTAAGCGCCCATATCCAATTGTGATTAAAAGATCTGCACCGATTAACAATTCAGCTAATTCGGCTTCACTTTCAGGTTTCTCTACATCCGGGTAGTAATTTGCAACTTCAGATGATTTAAACCCTTGCCCTCTACCAGCTGGACGATCGGGCTGAGTGATTATTTTTACTTCATGGGCGCTCTTTAGAAGCGCAATAGTTGGCAGCGCTACTGCGGGAGTAGCAGCAATGACCAATTTCATTAATTGCCACGACCAAAAGTGCTATGCGGTGAAACTTTAATAATTGGTGGTTGGCCATTTGCACTAGCTAATCCGAACCATTCCGATTCACGTATTTCCTTCATCGCAACTTTGCGACTTTCATCTGATAATCGATCTATAAAAAGAATTCCATCAAGATGATCTGTTTCATGCTGTAACGCTCGTGCCAAAAATTCTGTTCCTTCAATAACTACAGGATCTCCATACATGTTGAAACCTTTAGCGACCGCTCGCATAGCTCTGGGGGTGTTGTAGCGTAATTCTGGGAAAGAAAGACATCCCTCTTCGCCATCTTGCAACTCATCAGATAAATCAAGAATTGGATTTACTAAGTGTCCAACTTCGTCATCAACATCCCAGGTAAAAACTCTAAGTGGAACTCCAATCTGTGGCGCGGCAAGACCAGCACCAGGTGCATCTTGCATGGTCTCAGTTAAGTCCTTAACCAATTTGCGTAACTCTTTATCAAAAGTAGTTACCGGCAGCGCTTTAGAGGTCAGTACGGGATCTCCAAAGAGCCTAATAGGTTGAATTGACATAGTCGTATTCTAACGCTTGAACTATAAGACTCTACCCAAGCAGGTAAGGATCAATTCGAATCTTTAGTGGTTTCTTGCCGCTTATTGAACGACGCTTCTGGAATTCATAAAAGAACGAAAGTAATTTTTTAGCATTTTTTAGTGAAAAGAATATTGAAATTACACCATTGCCTAAATTGTGAATTTCGCAGCCGCGTGGGATCCGACCGTCACGGAGTGCGGTCAGTAATCCCGTATATAAACGCTCAGATTCTTCGCTTTTAATTAATAAATGTCTGGTAAACGGAGGCAACTGCACTTGTTCTAAATCTGACAATTGTTTACGTAAAATCGGAATTGGATTCCATCTGTATAGCGCGCTTACTGCTGGATGCTCTGGACGTTCCACCAAAAGTACTTGACGGGTTGCGTAAGTGCTATAACGAAACAGCGTTGCAAGAAAACGCTCCTCGCTGCGCATATCGGAGCCCAAATTCAATCCGTCCAGAAAAATTACGGATGCGAATTTCAGATTAGGAACTACCCCGACAGTTGAAATGACTATGGATTTCTCAGGTATTTCTCCCGCAATCTCCTTTTCTGCAGTTGAAATATAGATTGGATAATTTGGAAAACTTCTACCCAATTCCTCGGCAATTCTCTCAATTCCTCGACCAAGCAGATAAATCCGCTCACTTTTACAGAATCGGCATTGCCAGTGGCCATAATTCCTGGCGCAGATTGTGCAGATAGGCTCTGTCGATTTCGATAATTTAGTTAATTTGCCGCCACAAGAACATTTAGCAATGTTGCGACAATTGGCACAGCTAAGAGCCAAACCATAACCTTTGCTAGGCGCTATAAATAAGGTTCTACCTTTGCCGAGTTCACGTCTTAACTCTTTAATCAATAGAGAAGGTATGAGCTCACCTTGCGTACTCGGAGCCGCTTTTAAGTTGATCTTTCCTGGATTTTTCTTAAAAGTTACATAACCTTGCTCAATCAACTTTGCCATTTCTAGAGATGGTGAATATCCCACGAAAACCAGATTCTCACCTAAATATTCATTCCTAAGTAACGTCACATCTCTAGTGTTAAAGCCTGGACTTTTAATCTCAAAATGATGTTCGGACTCCTCGCGCACTACAATTACATTTTGATAAATATTTGGTGATAAACAACCGCCTCGCATCATCACTTGATAGGCGTCACTTTCAATCGCGGTCGCCAATCGAGCCTCCGGTACCACTACCAATGTGGCCCCTTTGCGCGAAAAATACAACGCGATCTCTTTGACAGCCTCAATCTCTGGCTTATTTGATGGTAGTTGCAGATAGGTTCTTGAACTGTTTGGCGGATTAGTTGGATTGATCTCTTCTTCGTTTTGAAATCTAGTCACAAATCTAAGTACATCAAAGACCGGAACTGCCCAACGCTGCGATACTGCAAGATAGAAATCTAAATGTTTACGAGAAATACGGGGACCTTTGGCAAGTCGATTAATCGGAAGCACCTTGGCCACTGAGGACTTAGCGCTTCGATTTACGATTAAACCAAGGCAATTTTTGCCGTGAAAAGGTACGGAAACCCACTCTCCTGGTTTGGCATCAAGTTTTGCAGGTAGCGAATATTCATATTCTTGATCTAAATGAAAAACCCCGGTGTCAACTAAAACCGAAAGATAGGGATTTTGTTCGGCAATTTTAGTTCTGCCAACTCGCTCACTTTTTAATTTCAGTGGCGCGCTCATGCCAGAACTATACTTTTTGAGAAAATTTAGCGAACAGCAGCTGCTAATTTACTAGCGCGATCAGTGCTCTCCCAGGTGAATTCTGGTAACTCACGTCCAAAATGGCCGTAGGCGCTAGTCTTTGAATAGATTGGTCGTAGCAAATTCAAATCGCGAATAATTGCAGCCGGACGTAGATCAAATACCGCTAACACCGCATCTTGGATCTTTGCTACTGGAATCTTTTCAGTTCCGAAAGTTTCTACAAATAGACCAACTGGCTGTGCTTTGCCAATAGCGTACGCGACTTGAACTTCGCATCGATCGGCAAGCCCTGCGGCCACCACATTCTTTGCTACCCAGCGCATCGCATAAGCAGCTGAACGATCAACTTTTGATGGATCTTTTCCACTAAATGCGCCGCCACCATGTCTAGCCATGCCGCCGTATGTATCAACAATGATCTTTCTACCAGTTAAGCCAGCATCACCCATTGGTCCGCCAACTACAAATCTTCCAGTTGGATTGATTAAAGTACGTAAATTCTGCTTTGGTAAATCGATTTTAGCGAGTACCGGATTTATCACATATTCGATTACTTCAGGGGTAAGTTTCTTAGCGACATCTATATCTGCATGATGTTGGCTTGAAATAACTACCGTATCTAAAGCCACCGCTTTATCCCCATCATATTCAATGGTTACTTGGGTTTTTCCATCAGGTCTTAAATATCCGAGTTGGCCTGACTTGCGGACTTTAGAAAGTTGTTGCGCTAATTCGTGTGCCAACCAGATTGGTAGTGGCATTAATTCTTTGGTGTCATTGCAAGCGTATCCGAACATCAGACCTTGATCGCCAGCTCCTTGTAAATCCAATGGATCGGCAGATGATTGCACTCGCTCTTCATAGGCATCATCGACGCCCTGTGCGATATCCGGAGATTGTTGACCAATCGAAATAGAAACCCCACAAGAATTTCCATCAAAGCCTTTATCCGAGGAGTCGTAGCCAATACCTAAAACAGTTTCACGAACAATACTATTTACATCTGCGTACCCATTGGTTGTCACTTCACCTGCTACATGTACTTGACCAGTAGTGATTAAAGTTTCAACCGCTACTCTGCTTTTAGAATCTTGTGACAGTAGCGAATCAAGTATGGCATCTGATATTTGATCGGCAATTTTATCGGGATGGCCTTCAGTGACGGATTCACTAGTAAATAATCTCTTAGACATTGGCAGAGTTTAACCTTTCTAATACCTTGTCAAGTAGTCGCACCGCTAGCGCCTGCTTTGACATTGGGTGAATTTCTTCATATCCAGAATTATCGATTATTAACCCTGACGTATTGTCAGAGCCAAAAAGCTGTCCGGATTCGATGTCATTTGCGTAAATGAGATCAAGTCCCTTGCTTTGTAGTTTGCGAGTTCCTTCTTGCAATAAATTTGCAGATTCCTCAGCAGCAAATCCCACGATTAACTGTTTGGTTCGAATCTTGGAAAGCTCAGCAAGCAAATCTGGATTCTGGATTAATTGCAATTCGCGATAATCATCCTTTTTAACTTTTCCTGCTATCTGATTTGGCCTGGCATCGCTTACTGCCGCAGCCATTACTAATACCTGACATTTCGGGAATTCTTCAAGTAACTTGTTTCGTAGCTGTTCGGTATTTTCTAATGAATAGCAAGTAACGCCGAAGAGATTTGCCAATTTCTTGGTCTCAATATTTGCTGCAATAAGAGTTACTGCGGCACCTCTGGCTTTCGCGTTCAAAGCGATTGCAATTCCTTGCTTGCCACTTGATCGATTTCCGATAAAACGAACATCATCGATAGCTTCTCGGGTGCCACCTGCTGTTACTAATATTTTTACCCCAGTTAAATCCTTTGAGGTTACCACTTCGGAATTAAAAGCTTCTAAAATTTCTGCGGTATCTGGAAATCTTCCAATGCCAACATCGCCACCGGTTAATTTACCTACGGCGGGTTCCATAATTACAAAACCGATTTCTCTTAATTTAAGAACGTTTTTCTGGGTTGCCTCATTGAGCCACATTTTAGGATGCATAGCCGGTACCAACATTTTTGGAGCGTCGCTTGCCAAAATTGCATTTGTCAGCAAATCATCCGCCCGACCAACTGCAAGTCGTGCAATTAAATCTGCTGTTGCCGGCGCAACCAAAATATAATCAGCTTGGTCGCCTAATTGCACATGATTCACATTGTGTACGGCGTCCCAAACTTCTGAATGAACTTGGCGGCCTGAAAGCGCTTCCCAAGTTGCTTTACCTACAAAATTAAGACTTGCGGGAGTTGGAATAACGGTTACTTGATGACCTTGATCCTGTAGTCGACGTAGCAAATCGCAGGATTTATAAGCGGCGATCCCCCCACCAACTCCAAGTAGCACCTCAGACATTTTTGAGTGCGCTTCCTAGCAAGTAAGAAAGGTAAGAATTAGTTAGTTGGTTCGAGACTTTCGATAGTCAAAAGACCATCGTTAATTTCACGCATTGCGATCGAAAGTGGTTTCTCATGAACATGAGTTTCAACTAGCGGACCAACGTATTCGAGCAAGCCTTCTGAAAGTTGTGAGTAGTAGGCATTTATCTGACGAGCGCGTTTTGCGGCGTAAAGCACCAAACTATATTTCGAACCACTTTTTTCAAGAAGTTCATCGATTGGTGGATTTGTTATGCCGTCCATGTCTCTCTCGCAATCCTCTAATTTATTAAATTAGCTCTATTTACCAGCGGCCAAAGATACCAGTTGGCTGACAACTCTTTCCAATTGGTCGTTTACTACCACGAAATCGAACTCATTTTGCGCTGCCATCTCTTCTTGGGCCAGCGCTAAACGCTGCGCTCGGCGCTCATCTGAATCCGTGCCTCGACCCTCTAATCTCTTTACCAATTCTTCCCAAGACGGTGGCGCAATGAAGATTAATTTTGCATCAGGTGATGATTTACGAACCTGTCTTGCGCCGTCAATTTCAATTTCCAATACCACATTCATACCTTTAGCAAGTTTTTCACGAACTTGATCAACCGGAGTTCCATATTTATTTCCGGCAAATTCGGCCCATTCCAAGAATTCATTTGAATTTATACGTTTAATAAACTCGGCATCAGAGATATAGAAATAATCAATGCCATCTCTTTCGCCACTTCTTGGCGATCTTGTCGTTGCAGAGACGGAAACCCAGAAATCAGGATGATCCGCCAATGCTTTGGTGATAGTGCTTTTTCCCACACCACCCGGTCCAGAAAGTACAAATAATTTTCCAGGACGGATCGCGCCAGTTGGAGGCGTAAATTCACGCTTCAACTTTTGCAACTGCAGTACCCCTAAACCTTGTATTTTTCTGGTGTTTGAGATTCCAAGTTTATCCAAAATAGAAGTTGCTCTCACTTTGCCGATACCAGGAATAGCCTCTATCAGTTCAAAGACGCGCATTTTAGCAATTGCTTCGTTAGTAGAGGCTAACTCGATAACTTGCAGAATTCTCAATTCGCCAGTTCGAATTTGATGCTTAATCGCAGCGCGAGTTCTGCGGGCCTGCTTCGCCGCGTCTAATGCCGCGACTCTCTGTGCCGGCGTTAGTTTGGGAGGGATCGGCAATTAACTCAAACTTTCTTCCAGAATCGCCTTTGCTGCTTGAGCCACATTATCCGCTGAAGTAATTGGTCTGCCGATTACTAAATAATTTGCACCTGCCGCAAGTGCGCTTTTGGGATCCATAATTCTTTTTTGGTCATCACTTGATGCAGTGTTCTTAGGTCTAATACCAGGTGTGATAATTGAAATTTCTGCAGGAATTGCCGCTCTAATTCCGGATATTTCGTGCGGTGAACAAACTATCGCTTTTGCGCCCGAAGCAGTAGCTAGTTTTGCTAATTCTATGGCTCTATCTTCTGCGCTTCCAGAGAATCCAATCTCAGTCATATCTTGCTGGCTAAGAGAGGTAAGAATTGTGACCGCAGTAATTTTGGTTTCTGGAGCATTTGCAACCGCAGCTTTAATCATTGCGCTACCACCGCTTGCATGTACCGTTAAAAACATCGGTTTTAAATTAGCAACTTGCGAAGTTGCCGCACCTACCGTATTTGGAATGTCGTGCAATTTTAAATCTAAGAAAATATCTGAATCAGTCTCACTTTGAATAGCTGAGATTCCTTCGCGACCGAACTTTAAAAAGAACTCTAAACCTAATTTGTAGACACCAACGAAATCGCAGGTTTGTGCTACCCATTGCTTGGCTACGTCTAGATCAGGTGTATCTAGGGCCAAAATAATTGGTGAATTATTTTTAACCATCAAAAATTCTCCCTATGCGCATAACCAACTGCATCTTTTACTGAAGCAAACCCTTTAGAAATTAAAATCTCTCTGAGTTCCTGTTGAATTCTATAAACCGCAGAAGGATCTCCGAAAGAAGCAGTGCCCACTGATACACCTGATGCTCCTGCAAGAAGCATTTCAAAAGCATCTTTTCCGCTAGCAACACCACCCATTCCTAAAATAGAAACATTTGGAAGCGCTTCTCTAACCTGGTAAATGGCCCTAACGGCGATTGGTCGAATCGCTGGTCCAGATAAACCACCAGTTCGACCTCCTAAATGAGGTTTCATGGTGTCCGTATTTATTACCATCCCTAAAACCGTGTTGATCATTGCGATTCCATCTGCGCCTGCGTTAATTACGGACCCAGCAATTTGCGCAATATTAGTTACATCTGGCGTTAATTTCGCAAGTATTGGTAAATCACCACCGATTATTCCGCGCACACTTTTTACTACTTCAGATGCGCTATTTGGATCACAAGCAAAAACCAGTCCACGATTTTCAACATTGGGGCAGGAAATATTTACTTCTAGCGCTGAAATTCCAGATACTCCACGGATTTTTCGCGCTAACACTGCATACTCTTCGGCAGTTTCGCCGGCAATCGAAACGATAATTCGCGCTCCTTGGGAAGCTAGCCAAGGAATATCTTCAATTAGAAAAGTGTCGATACCTGGACCTTGCAAGCCAATTGAATTAAGCATTCCGCTTGGCGTTTCTGCCATTCTTGGTGTTGGCCGCCCCGCACGTGGTTTTAACATAATTGATTTGGTAACCACTGCTCCGATTTCGCGTAGCGGGAAAAATTGAGCTAATTCCTTTCCGGAACTTGCACATCCACTTGCTGTGAAAAGCGGAGCCGGAAACCAAGCGCCACCTAAAGTAGTTGAGAAATCGAAACTCATAATTGTTCACCTACTAAATGCCATTGCACATGATCGCCATCCATAACTGGACCATCAATACAACTTCGCAAATTTCGGATCTCTCCAGTAGCGGTCTTAACTGGCATCACGCAGGTCATGCAGATACCAATTCCGCATGCCATAGATTCTTCGACTGCACATTGATGCGCTATGTCCGACTGAACCGCGATCTGAGACAAAGCTTCTAACATTGGCATTGGTCCGCATGAATAGATGACTCTGACATCGTGTTCGGCTATTAACTCTGGAATAGCATCTGTGACTCTTCCGATATCTCCGGCAGTTCCATCTTCTGTAAATATTTTTAATAGAGTTGCGGCACGTTTACCTTCAAGAGGTGCATAGATTTTTGCTGCGGTACTTGCACCCAGCGCCATAATCACGCGACAACCACGATTTTTTAAAACTTCGGCTAATCCAAAAAGTGGCGCTGAACCATAACCACCACCGACCAAAAGGGCTGTAACTGGTTCGGTCGGTATGCCAAATGATGTACCCAATGGTGTGATGACATCTATAGCCGCACCTTCTGTCTGAGCACATAACCATTTGGATCCAGCACCTTGTGGTGAAATGATTAACTCAATGGTTCCGCGATCATTTATTCTGGAGATTGCAAAGGCACGGCGCAATACCATTTTGGAAAAATCTCCACCCACTGAAATCGCTATAAAATTTCCGGGCTTAACATATTTTACCAAGTCGCCAATTTCTAAAACTAATTGATGATAAACACCAATTCGGCGATTACTTACTAGGATCGCTTGTATATGCGTAGCATTTTTATTAATTGGCAATTTCTACCAACCATTCTTGCAAAGATTTGACGCCTAACTCTGCCTTACGAATTGCTTTAATTCCTTCCACTGCAGCATTGAAGCCGGCGATGGTTGTGATACACGGAATTGATCGCTGCACTGCGGTAGTTCGGATTACCCAACCATCCTGCCTCGATCCTCTTCCGACCGGCGTATTTATCACCAAGTCAATTTCTCCAGAAACCATCTGTTCGACAATGGTTTTTTCACCTAAAGGTCCACTGCCCTCAGAATGCTTTCGTACGATAACGGAAGAAATACCGCGCTCTTTCAGAGCTGCTGCAGTACCTGCAGTAGCTATTAAAGCAAAACCCATCGCAGATAATTCTGCAGCGGCATTCAAGCCGGCGCTTTTATCTTTATCGCTTAAAGAAATAAATACTGAACCTGTTTTTGGAAGTGCACCAAATGCGGCAATCTGACTTTTGGCGTAACTTTCTCCAAAATTAGGTGCAATTCCCATAACTTCACCGGTAGAGCGCATTTCAGGACCAAGGGTGGCATCGACTCCACGTCCATCGGGACGACGGAATCGATTCCATGGCAGTACCACCTCTTTGACTGAAATCGCTTTAGGTTTTACGTTTTTAGTCGGCAAAAGACCTTCCGCTTTTAATTTACTTATAGTTTCGCCAACCGAAATTCGTGCGGCGGCTTTTGCAAGTGCGATCCCCGTTGATTTAGACACAAATGGCACCGTGCGCGATGCACGCGGATTAGCTTCAAGTACATAAAGCTGATTATTTGCAATTGCGTATTGAATATTAATCAAACCACGAACATCAACGCCTCTTGCAATTTTCTCCGTTGCTACTCTAATTTCTTCAAGTTGTGCATCGGTAATGGTCATGGCAGGTAGCACGCAAGCACTATCACCCGAATGAATTCCGGCTTCCTCTATATGTTCCATTACTCCACCAAGAAAAAGTTCGGTTCCATCAAATAAAGCATCGACATCAATTTCAATTGCATTATCTAAAAATCTATCCACCAACACTGGATGACCAGGTGTAATTTGAGTGGCTCGCGAGATAAAACCAGCTAAAGCTTGATCATCGTAAACAATCTCCATGCCTCTTCCGCCTAGTACATAAGATGGTCTAACTAGAACTGGATAATTAATTCGAGCCGCAATATCTTGAGCTTCTAATAAAGAAGAGGCCATTCCATATTCCGGTGCTAATAAATTCTGTTCCTTTAAAATCCGACCAAAAGCACCACGTTCCTCTGCCAAATTGATGGCCTCTGGTGATGTTCCAAGAATATTAACGCCGGCTTCTTTTAGCCCTTGCGCTAATCCAAGTGGTGTTTGACCACCTAATTGTGTGATCACACCCAGTACCGGGCCGGCAGCTTCTTCAGCAGCAATCACTTCCAGGACATCTTCTAAAGTCAATGGTTCAAAATAAAGTCGATTGCTAGTGTCGTAATCGGTAGAAACTGTTTCTGGATTGCAATTGACCATGATTGTTTCGAAGCCAGCTTCGCGCAATGTAAAAGATGCATGAACGCAGCTGTAATCAAATTCAATGCCTTGTCCTATTCGATTAGGACCTGAACCCAAAATGATCACAGCAGGAGTAGTGCGTGGAGCCACTTCGGTTTCTTCTTCATATGTTGAATAGTGGTAAGGAGTAAAAGCTTCAAATTCAGCCGCACAAGTGTCAACTGTTTTATAAACTGGCCTGATACCTTGATGCAAACGAATATTTCTTACTTCATTTGCACTTATGCCCTTTAAGTCGGCTATTTGAACATCCGAAAATCCCAATTGTTTCGCCGAGAATATTAACTCTTTGGTTAATTCTCCTGGCGCTGCAATCTCGGCAGCTTTTTCATTGATTATTGCTAATTGTTGTAGGTACCAAGGATCAATTTTTGTGGCTGCAAATATCTGATCTACCGTAGCACCGGCCCACATAGCTTGCTGCACCTGTTGTAAACGATATTCCGTTGGAATACGCATACTATCTAATAGTGAATTTACGTTGATAAGGCTCTTGTCGGCAGGAAAAGTGAAAACCGCTTCTTTGCGTTCCAAAGATCGGAGCGCTTTTTGAAGCGCCTCTGGAAATGATCTACCGATTGCCATGGCTTCGCCGACTGATTTCATGGTGGTAGTCAGCTTTGGATCCGCATCTGCAAATTTTTCAAAAGCAAATCTCGGAGCTTTGACTACTATGTAATCTAAAGTAGGCTCAAAAGATGCTGGAGTTACTTTGGTTATGTCGTTTCTGATTTCATCTAACGTATAGCCAATGGCTAATTTGGTAGCAATTTTGGCAATTGGAAAGCCCGTGGCTTTGGATGCTAACGCAGATGATCTAGATACGCGAGGATTCATTTCAATCACAATGATTCGACCATTGTTTGGATTTACCGCAAATTGAATATTGCATCCGCCAGTATCAACACCAACCTCGCGAATAATATTGATAGATAGATTGCGAAGCTTTTGATATTCAACATCGGTTAACGTCAATGCTGGAGCAACAGTTATGGAATCTCCGGTGTGAACTCCCATTGGATCTAGATTTTCAATCGAACAGACAATGACCACATTATCTTTGCGATCTCGCATTACCTCGAGTTCGTACTCTTTCCAACCCAAAATCGATTCTTCCAGTAGTACTTCGGAAGTTGGACTGTGTCGTAAGCCAGCTCCCGCAATCTGTTCTAGATCTGTTTCATTGAAAGCTACACCAGAACCCAAACCTCCCATGGTGAAAGATGGTCGCACTACGACCGGATAATTCAGTTCTTTAACCGCCGCAAAACAATCTTCCATAGTGTGACAGATAATCGATTTGGCAGATTCTCCGCCAACTTTCTCTACTATGCTGCGAAATAATTCACGATTCTCACCACGTTGAATTGCGTCAACATCAGCGCCAATAAGTTTGACGCCATGCTTTTGCAAAATTCCACGTTGATGAAGACCCATCGCTGCGTTTAAAGCTGTTTGCCCACCTAAAGTAGCTAACACTGCATCTGGTTTTTCCTTTATCAAAATCTGTTCGATTGATTCTGGAGTTATCGGTTCTACATAAGTAGCATCAGCAAATTCAGGGTCCGTCATAATTGTGGCTGGATTTGAATTGATCAGAATTACGCGAATGCCCTCACTTTTCAAAACTCGACAAGCTTGGGTGCCTGAGTAATCAAATTCGCACGCTTGACCAATAACAATCGGTCCTGATCCGATTACTAAAACACTTTTAATTTTGGAATCAATGGCCATTTGAATGTGCTTCCATTAATTTAACGAATCGATCAAAAAGGTAATTAGCATCATGCGGACCAGCAGCAGCTTCAGGATGGTATTGAACGCTAAAGGCAGGTTTATCAATCAAACGTAAACCTTCTACGACTCCATCGTTTAATCCAACATGTGTAACTTCTCCACGACCATATACAGTTGTGAAAATTCCATCAGTTGGTGCTTTTAATGCAAAACCATGATTATGAGCGGTAATTTCAACTTTCCCAGTTAGCTTATCTAAAACTGGTTGATTAATTCCGCGGTGTCCAAATTGCAATTTATAAGTTTCAAAGCCAAGGGCTCTGCCTAAAATTTGGTGGCCGAAACAGATTCCAAAAATCGGAATTTCCTGTGCCAATAGTTCGCGCACCGTGTCTACCACTGATTCCATGGTTGATGGATCACCAGGACCATTTGATAGAAATACTCCATCAGGTTTCAGACTCATAATCTGTTGGGCGTCTGAATTGAAAGGGACCACCGTAACTTCAACACCGCGTTCGGCAAAGGAACGTGGCGTAGCTGCCTTGATTCCAAGATCCAGCGCCACGACATGAAATTTCTTGGTGTGGGTTTTCACCACATAATTTTCAGAGGTAGAAACATCTTCTGATAAGAAGCTTCCGCTCATCTGTTCTTGTTTGCGAACTTCTATGACCATTTCTTCACGACTTAAGTCTTCACCACTAAAAATACCAACTCGCATAGCGCCACGATCGCGTAAATGTCTAGTTAAAGCTCGAGTATCAATACCAGAAATCCCAACGATATTTTGTTGCGCAAGCTCTGATTCCAAAGATTTTTCAGATCTCCAATTGCTGGTAATCGGCGATGGATTTCGGACCACGAAACCGCTGACCCAAATTTTTGCAGATTCATTATCTTCAGTATTCCAACCAGTATTTCCAATATGTGGTGCGGTCATCACTACAACTTGTTTGTGATAGGAAGGATCGGTAAGAGTTTCCTGATATCCGGTCATTCCCGTCGCGAATACCGCTTCTCCGAAAGTTCGGCCACCGGCACCCCATGCTTGACCTTCAAATACCTTGCCATCGTCAAGCACTAAGAAAGCTTTAGACAATTTACTTAAGCCTCCAACTCTCTCGTGCGTCAAAATAAGTTGCCACCACTTGACCTTTGAACTCCATTCCGTGAAATGGTGTGTTCTTGCTCTTGGAAGCAACCAAATCTCGATCTACTTTCCAAGTTTTATTTGGTGCGAATAGGGTTAAATTAGCAGGAGCGCCCTCTTTTAAAGCTAAACCATGCATGTGATAACGGCCAATTTGTGCTGGCACGGTGGACATTCTTGATTGCAACGAATTTATATCCATCAATTTGCTTTCAATCATGGTTTGCCAAACTATAGATAGCGCGGTTTCTAAACCTAACATTCCAAAAGCAGCATATTGCCATTCGCATTCTTTGCTCTCAGCAGGATGCGGCGCATGGTCTGTTGCCACAATGTCGATCGTGCCATCGGCTAGACCTTCACGTAAAGCCATTACATCTCTTTGGGTTCGTAAAGGCGGATTAACTTTGAAAACAGGGTCGTAAGTTGTGGCTAGTTCGTCTGTTAACAGCAAATGATGCGGAGTAACTTCGGCAGTTACATTGATGCCACGGGCTTTGGCCCAACGAATAATTTCTACGCCACCCGCAGTAGTTAAATGACAGATATGCAATCTTGATTGAACATGATCTGCCAGCAAGACATCTCTAGCGATTATTGCCTCTTCAGCAACCGCTGGCCAACCTTTTAAGCCAAGCATCGAAGAGATAGCGCCCTCGTTCATCTGAGCATCTGCAGTCAATGTTGGGTCCTGTGCATGCTGTGCAATTACACCGTCAAATTTCTTTACGTATTCAAGTGCACGGCGCATTACTAAAGCATTGCTAACGCAATTACCGTCATCGCTAAATACTCTAACTTGCGCAACCGAATCGGCCATCGCACCTAACTCTGCAAGTTCTTTACCTGCCAAATCTTTCGTCACCGCACCGATTGGAAACACATCAGTTAGTCCGCACTCTTTGCCTAACCGGAAAACTTGCTCTACCACTCCTGCGGTATCTGCTACCGGCGAAGTATTTGCCATGGCTGAAATTGCGGTAAATCCACCTTTAGCCGCTGCTAGAGAACCAGAGGCAACTGTCTCAGAATCCTCTTTGCCTGGTTCGCGCAAATGCGTATGTAAATCGACTAAGCCTTGCAAAGCTATCGTCTCTTTGCCATCAATAACTTGGAAATCATCAAGTTTTAAATCGGGAGCAATTTTATAAATTATTCCATCGCTGATTGCGATATCAGTCTTTACCTCATTTAGCTGAGTGTTCTTGATTAAATATTTCACATCTCACCTGCTAGTAGTAAATATAGGATGGCCATTCGCACACTTATACCGTTACTTACTTGTTCGACAATTACACTTCGGGCGGAATCCGCAGATTCTGCGGTAATTTCTAGGCCGCGGTTCATGGGTCCTGGATGCATCACAATCGCCGATGGTTTTAATTTGGCTAATCTCTCTTGATTCAAACCAAAATACCGAGAATATTCGCGTGCGCTTGGGAAGAATGAATCTGACATTCTTTCCAGCTGTACACGCAACATCATTACTGCATCTACTTCTGGTAAAACTTGATCTAAATTGTATGCAACTGTGGCTGGCCAACTTTCTACCCCGACTGGTAACAATGTAGGTGGTGCAACCAGAAAAACTTTGGCGCCAAGTTTATGAAGCAGCAATACGTTTGAACGTGCTACGCGTGAATGAAGTACATCTCCGACGATAGCAACTTTAATTCCGGTTAAGTCCTGGGCACCGTGTGCTAAATGTTTACGAATTGTGAATGCATCAAGTAAAGCTTGCGATGGATGTTCGTGCGTTCCGTCTCCGGCATTTACCACTGATCCACTTGTCCATTGTGAATCTGCCAAACGTCTAGCCGCACCGGATGCGCTATGGCGGATAATTACGGCGTCAGCACCCATTGCCTGCAGAGTCAAAGCGGTGTCTTTAAGCGATTCTCCTTTTGAAACTGAAGAACCTTTTGCGCTGAAATTGATCACATCTGCTGATAAACGTTTTGCAGCAGCTTCAAATGAAATTCGAGTTCGAGTGGAATCTTCGAAGAATAGATTGACTATGGTGCGTCCGCGAAGCGTAGGCAATTTCTTCATTGGTCCATCTGAAACCCGCGCTAATTCTTGGGCAGTATCCAGAATTTGCAGCGCTTCTTCTCGTTTAAGATCTGCGATTGATAGTAAATGTTTCATTAGGCAACCACGACTTCGTCGCGTCCATCAACCTCAGTTAACAATACTTTGACCGATTGCGATTGATTGGTTGGTAAATTCTTTCCCACATAGTCAGCGCGAATCGGTAGTTCTCTGTGACCACGATCAATTAATACCGCTAATTGCACGGTTTTAGGTCGGCCAATTTCACCAAGTGCATCTAACGCTGCCCGAATGGTGCGCCCGGAATAAAGTACATCATCTACCAGCACCACATCTTTACCTTCAATTCCGCTGCTAGGGATTGTGGTTGGCATTAGTGGCCGCGGTGCTCTAGTGCGCAGATCATCGCGATGTAACGTGATATCAAGAGTTCCGGCTGCCACATCAGCGCTTTCAATCTCTGCTATTTGTTTGGCGATGCGATTGGCTAGATGAGCGCCGCGAGTAGGAATACCTAAAATTACTAAAGAATTAGAACCAGAGTTATGCTCGAGAATTTCATGAGCGATGCGTGTTAACGCGCGCGAAATATCCGCAGAATTCATTTGCTACCACCTTCCCCACCTCTCTGGATGGGTCGTTAAAGGATTGCGCGAAGTGTAACCGATTTTTTAAGTTAGATGGAAATTTGCCCCTTGAGGCTCGCCAATTTGCTGAGTACCCCATGAACGAAAGTTGCGCTCTCTTGCGTCGATAGTTCGGAAGCTAGTTTTATAGCTTCATCGATCACTACCGGTTCGGGGGTCTGCGTCCAGAGCAGCTCCCATATCGACAAACGCAGAATATTTCGATCCACACTTGGAAGCCGGTCAAAATCCCAACCCTGGATGTAGGTACGAATCAATTCATCAATTCTAGATAAATTCGTCTTTACTCCGGTTAAAATTTCAACCGCATAATCACGAAGTTCGCCAATATTTATTTCTGTCTTACGTAAATCTGCTTGAAAAAGTTGATCCAAAGCCTCTTTTCGAGCTTTACTGCGTTGAACCATTTAGGCGCGACCTAAATAAGACCCATCGCGCGTATCAACTAGAACCTTTTCGCCCTGTTTAATAAAAAGCGGCACCTGGATATCAATGCCGGTTTCTAACGTTGCTGGCTTGGTGCCACCAGAAGAGCGATCTCCTTGAATACCTGGTTCGGTGTAAGTAATTTCTAGAGCTACCGATGCCGGCATTTCTACGTACAAAGGATTACCTTCGTTCATAGCCACAATTACTTCTGCATTTTCTAACATGTAATTTGCCGCATCACCTACGGTCACCGCAGATATGGTGATCTGATCGTAAGTTGAGGTATCCATGAAAACAAAATCTGATCCATCTTTATACAGATACTGCATGTCTCGTTTTTCAACAACCGCAACTTCCACTTTGACGCCTGCATTAAAAGTTTTTTCAACAACTTTGCCAGTGAGAACTTGCTTCATCTTGGTGCGCACGAATGCCGGACCTTTTCCTGGTTTTACGTGTTGAAATTCCACGACCGTCCATAAAGAACCGTCGATATTTAGGGTCATGCCATTTTTAAGATCATTGGTTGTTGCCACGTGCAGCTCCTAGTTAAATAACTTGCGAAGTTTACCGATGAGGTTCGAATAAGAAAAATTAAGAGAGTAACTTTTTAAGCGCACTTAGCGCCAATAAATAGGAATTAGGGCCAAAACCCGCGATGGTTCCGTTTGCGACCCCACTTATGACAGAGGTATGACGAAATTCCTCGCGGGCCATGGGATTAGATAAATGAACTTCAATTAACGGTGCTTTCACCATCTCTGCCGCATCATGTATCGCCACTGAATAATGAGTAAATGCTGCAGGATTAATAATTACTGGCAGTTTCTGATCGGCTGCTTCGTGTAGCCACCCGACAATTGTGGCTTCATCATCGCTTTGGCGCACATCCGCTTCAAAACCTAATTCTTTAGCGCCATTGATAATTAAATTCTTCAATTCATCCCAATTAAGATTTCCGTAGTGATTGGAGTCGCGGATATCAAGCCGAGCCAGATTCGGCCCATTTAAAACTAAAATTTTCATCGGCATATTCTCTCATAAGCGCTGCGCAGATTCTGGTCTGAAGCAGACTCAATTCGATTGCATTTTCCTAATTCTTCAAGACCTACAAATCGCACTTTACCATTTTTGATTTTCTTATCCAGACTCATGAGCTCAAGTAGTTCTGGCCAGGCATTTAATTGATAAGTAGTTGGCAATCCCAAGCCGCCTAGAATTCGGTAGTGTTGCTCCAAGATTTTTGCATCAAGTCCATTTACTAGAGTTGATAGTTCTGCTGCAAAACACATTCCTATTGCTATAGCTTCACCGTGTCGCAATTGATAATTTGAATGCCTTTCGATGGCATGACCCAAAGTATGTCCATAATTCAAAATTTCTCTTAAAAAACTCTCTTTGAAATCTTGATTAACAACTTGTGCTTTGACGGCAACTGCCCTATGAATGAGTTGGAGTTGCAATTCTTGGTTGCTATAAATTTCTTGTACAGAATTATTTTCGAATAAATCTAAAATATTAAGATCCGAAATAAATCC
>CAXBPX010000005.1:0-33250 GCA_963977625.1 uncultured bacterium | reverse complement strand
AATAGGTTTTGTACATTCACCAATCGCAGTTATAGAAATTACGATCTTTTCTGATCTAGCTAGATCTCCACCAATGACTTGCGCTCCGGCTAAATGCGCTTCATGGGCAATACCTCGCGCCACATCAAGCATCCATTCCAACTTTTCATTTCCAGTTGCCGACATTGCTACCGTTAGAAATTTTGGTTTTCCACCCATTGCAAAAATGTCAGCTAGATTTGCCGCGGCAACTTTCTGGCCAATTTGTTTGGCGCTAGACCAATTAACTTTAAAGTGAACATCCTCTACAGCCATATCCGTCGTGACCACCACTGGAGCTTCAGGTCTGGCCACAACCGCTGCATCATCGCCAATTCCTACTAAAACCTCAGAATTAGCCTCGGCAAATATTTCCGAGATGTTAAATATTAACTCTCGCTCGCTCCACTCAAGTTTATTCTCGGGTTTATTCTTGGGAAAATCACTAGCCACGGGTAAAACCTATGGGATAAATTAATATCTTGAAGGACGACCAGATAGTTTCTAACGATGGGAGTAAAAATGTCAGTTCAGGCTTACATCTTGATTCAAACTGAAGTCGGAAAGGCATCATCAGTTGCTCAAGCAGTTTCAGGAATTTCAGGAGTTACGCTCGCTGAGGGTGTTACCGGTCCATACGATGTAATCATGCGATGCGAAGCTCCATCAATGGAAGATTTTGGTCGAGTGATTCTTGGAAAAGTTCAAGCAGTTCCGGGCATTACCCGCACACTCACCTGTCCAGTGACGGGTAATTTTCACTAACCCAATACTGAATTTGTTCTGCGGCGCGCAGTTTCAATTAGCGCGCTAATAATCTCTGTGTAAGAAAGTCCACTTGATTGCCACAGTTTTGGGTAAACCGAAGTCGGAGTAAATCCCGGCATGGTATTTAATTCATTAATTATTATCTGATTTGAGTCTGTGTAAAAGAAATCAACTCTAGCTAAGCCAGAACACCCCAATGCGACAAATGCTTCTTTGGCAGCATTTTGTAAATCCTTGGTTCTTTCAATTTGAGCCGGAGCTTGGACAGAGGTTGCACCATCTAAATACTTAGCTTCGAAATCATAAAATTCAAATTTGGAATCTATTTTTATTTCACCAGGTACTGAACATTGAATTTGGCCATCTTTTTCAAGAACCGCACATTCGATTTCTCGCCCCACGATTGCCTTTTCTAGCATTACTTTACTGTCATATTTAAATGCATCATTTACTGCAGCTGGTAAATCTGCTTTAGTTTTTACTTTATGTGTTCCTCTGGAAGAACCGCCACGTGCTGGTTTTACAAAAAGTGGATAACCCAGATCGTAATCTTTAATTTCATCGCCTTTGCGTAGCACTACACCTGGCGCTACTTCGATGTCATGCGCGATAAAAATCTGCTTGGCAAAATGCTTATCCATCGCAACTGCCGAAGCCAGCACCCCATTACCTACGTAAGGAATATCTAGCATTTCAAGCAAGCCTTGAATAGTGCCATCTTCTCCGTACGGGCCATGCAAAATTGGGAAAACCACATCCGCCTTTATATCTTCAAATGCAATTGCGGGCGCATGCTCTGGCACTTCTGGCAATTTATCGCCACTAATTTCAAATTTAGTTTCGGTTGGAAGTGATACCCACTTGCCGCTTTTGGTAATTCCGATCAAGGAAGGTTGATATTTACTTCGATCAATTGCGGAAATAACGCCACTTGCAGAGATGCAACTAATTTCATGCTCGCTGCTTCGGCCTCCGCAGATAATCGCAACGTTAATCAATTAATTCCCTCCGACTTTGACTCTTTTCAGATTGAGCCAAGCCTACTCCCTTACTTATCGTCTCCGGTTTTTTCTGAAATTACCAGTTCGTGGCAAATCAGTTTTTCTAATATCAAATAACTCCATTGGTGGATTCTCGTTGCGAAGTTCGCCTACCATCTTGGCTAAATTTGTCATCACGAAATTAGTGGCTGCTTCCACCGCTTCTGGGTCATCAGCTTTGCCCTGCCATTTACTTAAATCAATTGGATCGCCGCATTTCAATGTGATTGGTTTGGCTGGAAAGATCTTAAGAATTTTTGAATAAGGAGCCAGAATTTTATGATCGCCCCATTGTGCAATCGGAATTAATGGCGCACCCGATGCCAACGCCAGTCTTACCGCGCCAGTTTTTCCAGTCATCGGCCACAAATCTGGATCTCTAGTTAAAGTACCTTCTGGATAGATTGCGATTGCATGGCCCATTTTTAGCGCCGCTATTGCTTGCGCAAGAGCGATTGCAGCGCTATCACTTTGGCGTTTAACTGGAATTTGTTCTGCTTTATATAACACCCAACCCACAACTGGGATTTTAAATACCGATTCTTTGCCAATAAATCTTGCAGCACGACCGTTTTCAAAAAGATAATGAGCAAGCACTAGCGCATCAATGTATGAAACATGGTTACTGCAAAATATTGCCGGGCCTGCTTGGGGAATCTTTTCAGTTGCAAGCCATGTACGTTTAGTTATCGCCCTCATTATGGGCATTAATATTCCTGCGCCAAATCGGTAACCGAAATTGATTCCAAGCGGCCTACCAGTTGGCGGTTTCATGATACGAATTCTAAGTTGAGGTGAAAACAAATAAAACAAATAAAAAAGGCCACCAACTAATGGCGGCCTTCTTTATTCAAGTTTTACTTGCGCTTCTTGCCCTTTGCAGCCTTCTTTGCCTTCTTAGGAGCAGCCTTCTTTGCAGACTTCTTGCCTGCCTTCTTAGCTACCTTTTTAGCTGCTTTCTTAGCAGCTGGCTTTGCAACTACTGGAGCTGCTGGCTTTGGAGCTGGACCAAGCTTGCGATCGCCTGAGATAACTTCCTTTAGGCCCTTTGCAGGGAGGAAGCGTGGCTTCTTGCTTGCTTTGATCTGAATGGTTTCGCCGGTGAAAGGGTTACGACCCTTACGTGCCTTGCGATCAACCTTCTTAAACTTACCGAAATCATTGATGGTTACATCTTCGCCCTTTTGCATATTGCGAGTGATTGCATCGAAAACGATTTCTACAGCGTGAGCTGCTTCCTTCTTGCTGCCGTTGAAGTGAGGAGCCAACGACGCAATGAATTGGGTCTTATTCATTAACTTCCCCTAATTTACGCGTAAATTTGATGCATCCGCATCAAGTAGTTAAAACTTACGCGCTAGAAATGCTTATATTTCGCTTATTTATCGCGTGTCGCAAATAAATTTTTTCGGCAAAATTGCAGATTTCGCCATTTTTATACATAAAAAAGCGCGAAAAACTCTAAAGTAATTATTGAGAGTTACTAAGTTTTTACTTAACCGGAAGAGTTTTAGGCTTAAAAGATGGGCGTTTTGCTTCGAAATTAGCAATTTCATCTAAATGTTGCATGGTTAAGCCGATGTCATCAAGGCCTTCCATCAATCTCCAGCGTGTGTAATCATCAATTTCAAAGGAAATTGAATTACCCGCATACGAAACTGTCTTAGCAGCTAAATCCACGCTTACATTTGTGGTTGGATCTTTTTCAATCTGCTCCCAAAGTTTTTCAACTTCAGACTGGGGCAAAATCACCGTGAGTAAGCCACCTTTTGCGCTATTGCCGCGGAAAATATCGGCAAAGCGAGATGAGATCACCACTTTAAATCCATAGTTTTGTAGCGCCCACACAGCATGTTCGCGTGATGAGCCAGTGCCAAAATCAACGCCCGCAACTAAAATTGTGCCGTTCTTATATTCCGGCTTATTTAATACGAATTCGGGATCGCTGCGCCAAGCGGCAAAAAGTCCATCTTCAAAGCCAGATCGAGTCACGCGCTTTAAATAAACGGCTGGAATGATTTGGTCGGTATCGACATTTGAACGACGAAGTGGAACTGCAATTCCGGTGTGGTTGATAAATTTTTCCATGTTAGTTCCTATAAATCCGCTGGCGATGCC
Source organism: uncultured bacterium (assembly GCA_963977625.1). Taxonomy (GTDB): domain Bacteria; phylum Actinomycetota; class Actinomycetes; order Nanopelagicales; family Nanopelagicaceae; genus ZLKRG08. Next base: position 29,306 of record CAXBPX010000005.1, on the reverse strand, counting down.
AGAGTTCCCTTTAATGCAGTTGCGGCAGCTACTAATGGTGAGGCTAGATGGGTGCGGCCACCTTTACCTTGTCTTCCTTCAAAGTTTCGATTTGAAGTAGAAACGCTTCGCTCGCCTGGTTTTAATTGATCAGGATTCATTCCTAAACACATCGAACAACCTGCGCTGCGCCATTCCGCGCCGGCATCAATAAAAACTTTATCCAGCCCTTCAGATTCTGCTTGCAAACGAACTCGCGCAGAACCTGGCACGACCAACATTCGCAAAGTTTTTGAAATCTGCTTTCCTCTTAAAATTGCGGCGGCCGCACGCAAGTCTTCAATTCGGCCATTGGTGCAAGAGCCCAAAAAGACCGTATCTACTTTGATTTCCTTCATTGGAGTACCTGCAGCTAGACCCATGTAGTCAAGAGCTCGTTCTGCTGCACCACGTTCTTCAGCATCTTTCATCTCTGCAGGGTTTGGCACCTTTGAATTAAGCGCCACACCTTGGCCAGGATTAGTTCCCCAAGTTACAAATGGTGAAAGCTCATCTGCATTTAGCGTGACTTCGGCATCGAATTTCGCATCTGCATCTGTATAAAGTGATGACCAGTAGGCAACTGCACTTTCCCATTCATCGCCATTAGAAGGTGCATGTGCCTTGCCCTTGATGTAATCAAAAGTAGTTTGATCAGGTGCAATTAAACCTGCGCGCGCGCCTGCTTCAATGGACATATTGCAGATAGTCATTCGCGCTTCCATTGAAAGTTTACGAATTGCTTCACCACGATATTCCAAAACATATCCTTGGCCACCACCAGTAGAAATCTTGGCAATAACGGCCAAAATAATATCTTTTGCAGTTACGCCTTCTTTTAGCGAACCTTCTACATTAATGGCCATAGTCTTAAATGGTTTTAGTGGAAGTGTTTGAGTTGCTAAAACATGTTCAACTTCTGAAGTACCAATTCCAAATGCCAACGCGCCAAATGCACCGTGGGTGGAAGTATGTGAATCTCCGCAAACAATGGTCATACCTGGTTGTGTTAATCCAAGTTGTGGACCAACAACGTGCACGATTCCCTGTTCGACATCGCCTAATGAGTGGATACGCACGCCAAATTCAGCGCAATTTTTACGCAAAGTATCAACTTGCAATTTTGACACTGGGTCTGCGATTGGCTTATCAATATCAAGCGTCGGTACATTGTGATCTTCCGTTGCCAAAGTTAAATCTGGACGATGCACTGGACGATTTGATAAACGCAAACCATCAAAAGCTTGTGGACTAGTAACTTCGTGAATTAAATGCAGGTCAATAAAAAGCAGATCTGGTTCGCCTGCTTTTGAACGAACGATATGGTCATCCCAAATCTTCTCTGCCAGGGTCTTTCCCATTTGCTGAACTCCTAAGTTGCTATCCACATTTTGAGATGCTAATCTCATGCCGTGGACAGAAAGAATAGCGGAGTTGGCGTTTTAGACAAAGCCGTAAGCATTTTGGCTGCGCTAGAAAGCGGAGCGCATTCCTTGGCTGAATTGGTAGCCGTGACCGGAATTGCGCGGCCTACTGCGCATCGCTTGGCCGTTGCGCTCGAACATCATCGCCTAGTCACCCGCGATTTAACTGGCCGATTTATTTTAGGAAAACGAAATGGCGAACTTGCAGCTGCCGCTGGCGAAGATCGATTACTCGCTGCGGCTGCTCCTGCTCTTGCTGCACTTCGTGATGCCACCGGCGAATCTGCGCAACTTTATAAACGCCAAGGTGATCTTCGTGTTTGCGTTGCAGTTGCCGAACGTTTATCTGGTTTAAGAGATTCAGTTCCGGTTGGCGCAGCTTTAACAATGCAAGCTGGTTCTGCTGCACAAGTATTACTTGCTTGGGAAGATTCTGAAAAAATTCATCGCGCACTTGGTAAAGCGCGTTTTACAGCAGCGCATTTAGCAGCGGTTCGTCGTCGCGGTTGGGCGCAATCAGTTGGAGAGCGCGAAGCTGGTGTGGCTTCAGTTTCAGCGCCAGTGCGCGGACCAAATAATAAAGTAATTGCAGCGGTAGGTATTTCTGGTCCAATTGAAAGACTTGGCAGACAACCTGGTCGTTTACACGCCGCCGCGGTTGTGGCAACTGCGGCTAAGTTATCTGAATATCTCGCTAAAAATCAGTAAAAAATCAGTAATTAGTAGCGATGCGGATGTTCGCTAGAAATTGTGCGAATCGTATGGCTTTTCGCGCGCATCACTAATGATTGGCTAGTCATGCAGCGCTCTGTGAAGCGCACACCATCCATTAATTCACCATCAGTGATTCCAGTTGCCGCAAAGAAAATATCTTCACCTTTGACTAAATCTTTTGCCGTAAATACTTGGCGTAAATCTAAGCTGGAAGCCATTTCTCGTTCGGCATCAGATTGAGGTGCGAACATTCCTTGTATTTCGCCACCCAAACAACGCATGGCACACGCTGCAATAACACCTTCGGGTGTGCCACCAATTCCCATCAATAAATCAGCTCCGGTGTTTGGTCTGGCGGCTAGGACCGCTCCTGCAACATCACCATCAGAAATAAATTTAATGCGAGCGCCAGTAGCTCTAATTTCTTCCGCTAATTTTGCATGTCTTGGTCTATCAAGCAAAACAACGGTAATGTCATATGCAGGTACTTTCTTGGCTTTAGCGACTTTTTCGATATTGACCGAAACTGGAGCGGTAATGTCAATAACTCCCGCAGCTTCAGGGCCAGTGGCAATCTTGTTCATGTAGAAAGCTCCGCTTACATCAAACATTGCGCCTCGTTCTGCCAACGCAATCACAGAAATTGCATTATTCAAACCCTTGGCTGTGAGTGTGGTGCCATCAATAGGATCAACTGCAACATCGCAATGCATGCCAATTCCGTTACCAACTACTTCTCCATTAAAGAGCATTGGCGCTTGATCTTTTTCGCCTTCTCCAATTACAACCACACCGTTCATATCTACGGTGGAAATCATCTTGCGCATTGCATCAACCGCGGCTTGATCTGCATCATCTTTTGCGCCACGACCTACCCAACGCGATGCGGCAATCGCAGCAGTTTCGGTAACGCGCACTAACTCAAGTGCCAAATTTCGTGAATTTGCAAAGTTAGATGTTTCGCTCATGTGATAACAGTAGCCCCGAAGGGATTCGAACCCTCGTAGCTGGCTTGAGAAGCCAGAGTCCTAGGCCGCTAGACGACGGGGCCTCTAGTGCTATCAATGCAGATTGCCTACAGCTTTCTGCATCTTTCAAAACCGATTGCTGTCGGCTTTAAATGTCTATAGCTATTTACTTGTACTGCGCTGGGGTACCAGGACTCGAACCTAGACTTACTGAACCAGAATCAGCAGGGCTGCCAATTACCCCATACCCCAATATTAAATTTTTAAATTAGACCGGCAAAGTTTACCTGCGGCTGGAATTAAAGGCTAATCGCTGCGTTAATGCGCGTTAGTGATGCCTCTTTTCCAAGTAACTGCATAGATTCAAAAAGTGGTGGCGAGATATGGCTACCAGTTACCGCAATGCGAACTGCACCAAATGCAATTCTTGGCTTTAATCCCAGTTCGTCAATTAGCGCACTTCGTAGCGCGCTTTCGATATTTTCGTGGTTCCAAGATGTCACTGGTGTAAGCACTTCTAGCGCGCGCTTTAAAACTTGCTTGCTTTGATCATCCTTAATTTTTTCTTTTGATTCAGATTCAACTTCGAATTGCTTAACAAATAAGAATTTCAGCATGGTAGGAATTTCATCCAGCTTAACAATACGCTCCTGAATTATCGGAAGCGCAGCTTTTACCAGTTGAATTTCACTTTCTGAGCCTGAAATTACATTTGCCTGTGTTAGAAAAGGTAGGGCTCGCTCTAAAAATTCTTCTGCTGAAAGCGCTCGAATTTTATCTCCGTTTATAGCTTCTAATTTCTTCATATCAAAGCGCGCAGGTGATGAATGCACGTCATGTACTTCAAAAAGTTGCACAAGCTCTTTCATGGAAATATCTTCGCGATCATCCCCAGGTGACCACCCGAGTAGCGCCAAATAATTACAAATTGCTTCCGGCAAGAAACCTTGTTCGCGGTACCAAGCAATTGAAACTTCACCATTTCGTTTTGAAAGTTTGGCGTTATCTTGACCCATCACAAAAGGTAAATGCGCAAAAGTAGGATATTGATCTGGTTTTAATCCCATAGCTTTATAAACTTGAATTTGTCGCGGTGTTGAAGATAATAAATCTTCTCCACGCAACACGTGAGTTACTTTCATTAAAACATCATCAACAGCCACCGCTAAGGTATAAAGCGGTGAACCGTCAGCGCGCATTAATACGAAATCTGGAACATATTTGTGGTCAAACGATACTTCCCCGCGAATTTCATCTACGAAAGTAGTACTGCCATCATCCATACGCATTCTAATTACTGGCTTGCGCCCATCAGATTTAAATTTATCAATCTGTTCGGCGGTTAAGTTGCGACAAGTTCCACCATAACCTGGTGCCACATTTGCCGCTCTCTGACGTTCACGTTCGGCTTCTAATTCTTCTGCGCTGCAATAACAGTGATATGCCGCGCCACTTGCTAAAAATTTATCCGCCCACTCTTTGTAAATGTGTAGTCGTTCTGATTGCAGATATGGACCATTAGGACCGCCAACTTCGGGACCTTCATCCCAATTAAGTCCTAGCCACTTTAAGGTATCAATTGCGCGTTGAATATATTCATCCGTTACGCGTTCTTTATCCGTATCTTCAATTCGGAAAATAAAAGTTCCGCCGGTATGGCGTGCAAATGCCCAATCAAAAAGTGCAGTGCGGATATTTCCGACATGCAGATCCCCGGTAGGAGACGGTGCAAATCGAACTCGCACTTGGGTTTGATTATTAGCCACGGGCGCTGAGTTTATTGGTTAATTCGCCTAACCCTGAAATCGCGCAGCTAACGGTTGATTTCTCTGGCATTGGGCCAATTCCGGCTGGTGTCCCAGTCAAAATAACATCTCCCGGAAGTAATGTCATTACCGATGTAACAAAATGAATAATTTCATCGACACCAAACATCATTTGATTTAGCGTCGCGCTCTGCTTTTTTTCGCCATTTACGGTGCAGGTGATTTCTTGGTTTCCCGGAATGAAATCGGTATCAATCCATGGACCCAATGGGCAAAAAGTGTCAAAACCTTTTGCACGTGTCCATTGTCCATCTCTGGATTGTAAATCTCTAGCAGTGACATCATTACCAATGGTGTAACCAAAAATTACTTCCGTTGCGCGTTCGCGCGGAACATCTTTGCAAATTCGACCTATGACAATTGCTAATTCTGCTTCGTGATCAATTCGTTCGGACATCCATGGCCAACTAATCACATCATTTGGACCTATCACTGAAGTGTTTGGCTTTAAAAAGATAATTGGCTCTGCTGGAACTTCGCCACCCATCTCTTTTGCATGATCAGAATAATTTTTTCCAACACAGACAACTTTGCTTCGTGGTAAAACAGGTGCCAGCAATCTGACTTCATCCAACTTGGTTAACTGACCATTTTTTGCAATTCCATTAAATAATGGATCACCATTAATAACCGAAATGGTTTGGTGATCATCTTCAATGACACCAAATAATGGATCGCTTCCTAAACCTGAAACTAAATCTGAATTTGGTTTTGGTACAAATCTGACTACGCGCATGAGATAAGGCTACAGCGCAATTTCACTCTCTTCGCGTTCTAAAATAACGCTACTGATGCGACGACGGCGACCTACCGGGCGTTCGGCGGTAACTTTCCACCCAGCTAAATTGAAAGTTGATCCAGGAATCGGCACTCGTCCTAAGACTTTAGCCATCAATCCACCGATGGTATCTACATCATCAATTAACTCTTGATCTAATTCAATCTTTAATTCTGCAGCAACATCCTCAATGTGCACCTTTGCTTGAACTCTCAATTTGTCCTCAGAGAGCCAGATAAATTGCTCATCTTCATCATCAAATTCGTCTGCAATTTCTCCAACAATCTCTTCAATAATGTCTTCAATGGTTATCAAACCTGCGGTGCCACCATATTCATCTACCACAATTGCTAAATGGATCTGGTCTCTCTGCATATCTTTCAATAATTCAGCGGCCGATTTAATTTCAGGTACAAAAACCACTGGACGCATTAGTTGTTCAACTTTTTCACTCTGTTCAGCTTCGTGATGATCGTGAGCACGTTTAGCCAAATCTTTGATATATGCGATACCAACTATTTGATCTATATTTTCACCAACTACTGGGATGCGGGAATACCCGGAGCGAAGCGCTAACGAAAGCGCCTGACGTAGAGTCTTATCGCGTTCGATCCAAACCATTTCGGTGCGTGGCACCATGAGTTCGCGAACTAGAGTGTCTCCAAGTTCAAAAACTGAGTGAATCATTTCGTGTTCGTCTTCTTCAACCAAACCACGTTCGTGAGCTTGATCTACTAATTCACGAAGTTCCTCTTCATTCTTGAAGATATTAGTCTTAAAGCGCTGTCCTGGCGTGAGTGCGTTTGCAATTCCTACAATTAATTTTGAAAACGGTCTAAAGAAAATTGCACTAAAACCGGAAAGAAAAGCAACTAAGGCAATTAGAAAATATCTCATTAAGAAGCTCGCTTTACTAGGTCTTCTTGCAGAGCAAACATGACTTTCTCATCTGCTAATTCTTGATGGTCATATCCCAACAGATGAAGCAAACCATGCGCTGCCAATATTTTTACTTCATGTTCAAAAGAATGTCCGGCCTTTTCGGCTTGCATTCGCGCAAATACTGGTGAAATTACGATGTCTCCTAAAATTCCAGGTTCTGGATCGTTTGGTTTTAATTCATCCATTGGAAAGCTCATAACATCGGTAGAACCTGGCAAATTCATCCATTTAATATGCAACTGCGCCATTTCTTCATCATTAATAAAAGCCAAAGTTAAGTCGCACTCAGGATGCAATCCCAATTCTTTTATAGAAAATTCAAGTAAATGTTTGATTTCTAATTCGGGCGCTAAGTGACCCGATCGATTCTCAATTTCAATCATTATCTTAAGTGGCGGGTTTGTGAAATTGTTTTCTCTTTAGCTTCATCATATGCCTCATAGGCACTAACAATGTCGCTAATCAAACGATGACGCACCACATCTTCTGCAGTTAAATCCATAAATGAAATATCATCAACACCATCTAGAATCTTTCGGATTGTGGCGAGTCCTGAATTCTTGCCACCAGGTAAATCAACTTGGGTTACGTCACCAGTAATCACCATCTTGGAGCCAAAACCTAAACGAGTTAAAAACATCTTCATCTGTTCTGGGGTGGTGTTCTGTGCTTCGTCTAGAATAATAAATGAATCATTTAAAGTACGACCGCGCATGTATGCAAGCGGTGCAACTTCAATTACGCCTGATTGCATAAGTTTTGGGATTGCTTCTTGATCCAACATATCGTGAAGCGCATCAAAAAGTGGACGCAGATAAGGATCGATTTTTTCAGTCAACGTACCTGGTAAAAATCCTAAATGTTCCCCCGCTTCTACAGCTGGTCGAGTCAAAATAATTCGATTAACTTCTCGTGCTTGCAAAGCTGCCACGGCTTTAGCCATTGCTAAATAAGTTTTACCCGTACCTGCCGGGCCAATTCCGAAAGTTATAGTGTGCTCAGCAATGGCTTCAACGTAAGCTTTCTGGTTTGCAGTTTTAGGCCGGATAGTGCGACCACGATTGCTCACAATATTGAGTGATAAAACTTCTGCCGGATGCTTTTGCGGATGAGATTTCAGCATCGAAATAGATCTTTTAATAACTTCTGGATTTATATCTTGGCCCGAACGCAGTACAACTAGTAATTCAGTTACTAATTGTTCGACTTTTTCACACTCTTCGACATCCCCACGCAAGGCAATTTCATTTCCGCGAACAGTCATAGAGACATTTGGAAAAGCACTTTCGATTTCTCTTAAATTCTTATCGGCTGGGCCTACAAGTGCGACCATTGGAATGGCGGTCGGTACCGTAATTAAAGTTCGTTCCATCAGTAAGTTAATTCTAGCCTGGTGGCCAGGTGAAATCGCGCCCGCCTAATAGGTGCATATGAGCGTGAAAAACTGATTGACCGACTGCAGCCCCGGTATTAAATACCGTGCGATATCCAGAAAGAGCTCTTTCACTTGCGATTACTTTTGCAGCTTTCATTAGCGCTGCAGTTACCACCGCACTGGTCTCAGCCATCGCAGCCGCATTTTCTACATGCAAGGTCGGAATTAAAAGCACATGAGTTGGTGCTTGCGGATTTAAATCATTAAATGCCACCACGTTTTCATCGCGGTAAACAATTTCTGCAGGAATTTCACCTTCAATAATTTTGCAAAATATGCAATTCGCATCTAGCGCCATGTAGTTACCATACCTTCATTAACGCACTTACTGCGCTAACTGCCGCGATACCAGCATGCGCTGACCGCAATACTGGTCGTCCCAATTTAATAACTTCGCCACCGGCTGCCACAAATTGCGCTAATTCCTCATCTGTGATGCCACCTTCTGGACCAATCACAATTAACGTTTTAGCGGCAGGCTTTACCACTTCGGATGCTTTATTAATTGCAGTTTCATGACAGATTAATATCTGATCAAAATCCTTAAATATCTTAATTGCGCTTTCGGTATCTAACTTCTGTGATACTGCAGGAATTCGAAATCTTCGACTCTGCTTACTTGCTTCTATGGCCGCGCTTTTCCATTTATCACTTTCTTTGCCAATAGCGCGCTGAGCCTGCCACGGATAAATCTCTGAAATTCCGGATGCGGTCAATAACTCAACGGTTTCTTTAGCGCGATCGCTTTTGGGCACTGCCTGCAAAACCGAAATTTGCTTAACATCTTCCGCTTCAAAACCACTTTCAATTATCGATAATTCAATAATCTTTTTAGAGATAGCTGAAATAGCACATCTGGCCCAGCTACCCGCTCCATCAGAAACCAATAACTCTTCACCGGATTTCATCCGCAAAACTCGCTCTGCATGATGCGCGTTATCTCCAGTAAGTGCTGGATTAGCTAAATTTTCCACAAAAAATAGTTGTAACATTAAAATCTAAATGCTCCACGGATCTTATTTAAAAGTGAACCATCATCAGCTTTAACTTTGGCTGAATTGCCATCTTCGCCACGAAGTTCGGCAAATTTTTTAATTAAATCTTCTTGTTCGCGATTTAGCTTTGTTGGAGTAAGCACCTCGATATGAACTATCAAATCTCCACGGCCAGAACCGCGTAATCTAGTCATGCCATATTGTTTTAAAGAAATCTTGGTACCTGAATGGGTGCCGGCTTTAATTTCCACATCTTGTTCGCCATCAAGTGTCATAACTTTAGTTTTACTTCCTAAAGTTGCCGCACTAAATGGAATTGATAGTGCCAGATGTAGATCATCTCCATCTCTGACTAAATATTCGTGTTCTGTTTGAATAATTTCAACATATAAATCACCCGCTGGGCCGCCACCAGGTCCTACTTCGCCACGACCTGCTAATTGAATTCGATTTCCAGTTTCAACGCCACCAGGAATCTTTACATTAATTGTTTGGCGGGCACGCACGCGTCCATCTCCGTGACATTCACGGCAAGGTGTAGAAATAACAGTGCCAAAACCTTGGCAGGCTGCACATGGACGAGAAGTCATAACTTGACCAAGAATTGATCGAGTAACTTGTTGTGTTTCGCCGCGACCTTTACAAATACCGCAAGTAGTTGGAGAGGTTCCAGCTTGGCAACCACTACCTGAACATTTTTCACATCGCACGGCACTTTCAACCGTAATTTCGCGTTCGATTCCAAAGCAGGCTTCTTCTAGAGAAACTTCAACTCTAATTAATGCATCTTGCCCTGCGCGTGCACGTGTTCGTGGTCCACGTTGTTGTCCACCTTGGCCAAAGAATGCGTCCATGATGTCGCTGAAACCAAATCCACCATTAAATCCACCTGCGCCACCAAATGGATTGCCACCCATGTCGTATTGCTGACGTTTCTGCGGATCGCTTAAAACATCATAAGCAGCGGTTACTTCTTTAAAACGTTCTTGAACTTGAGGATCAGGATTAATATCGGGATGAAGTTCGCGCGCTAATTTGCGATACGCGCGCTTGATTTCATCAGCATTAGCATCTCGCGATACGCCAAGCGTTTCGTAGAGATCGGCCATTTACGCATTCTCCTGTAGATATCGACTTACATAATTAGCAACTGCACTAACCGCAGCCATAGAACTTGCATAATCCATTCGTGTTGGACCAATCACGCCAAGGGCACCGACTTCGCCGTAACCCATTGAAATTACTGAAGTCTCTTTTAAATTAGCTTCGCTTTGTTCGCTACCGATTCGAACTTGCACACCATTTGATGCTCCACCAAGTAATTGAAGCAGCACAACCTGCTCTTCTAGCGCTTCCAGAATTGGATGAATTTGCGCCGAGAAATCTTGGCGGAATCTAGTTAGATTGGCAGTTCCTGCCAACACCACTTTTTCTTCTGGTTTTTCTAGCGCCATTTCAATCAACGTTGAGATGATTACTGCCATATTGCGTCGATCTGAAATATTTAGAGAATCCATTAATGTTGAGAGTCGATCAGCTACATCTGGTAGTCGTTGTCCAGAAATTGAATTGTTTAATTTGATTCGCATCGAATTTAAGAATTCATCATCAATTTCAGATGCTAATTCAATAACACGTTGTTCTACCCGGCCGGTATCTGTAATCAGAATTAACATGATTCGCAATGAATTTAATAGTACTAACTCTACGTGGCGAACCCGTGACTTCACTAATGATGGATATTGCACTACAGCTACTTGCTTAGTTACATCTGCTAGTAGTTTTACGGTACGCATCACCACATCATCTAGATCAAGTGCACCTTCTAAAAATGTTTCAATGGCTCGACGCTCTGGAGCCGAAAGTGGTTTTACGCTTGCTAATTGATCTACAAATGTGCGATAACCCAAATCTGTTGGGATTCGCCCCGCAGATGTATGAGGTTGGGTTATTAATCCTTCTTCTTCAAGAACTGCCATCTCATTTCGGATAGTCGCTGGAGAAACTCCTAAGTTATGGTTTTCGGCCAGCGCTTTAGAACCAACTGGTTCATGAGTAGCCACATACTCATCAACAATGGCGCGAAGGATTTCTAGGCGACGGCTCATAATTGGCAGATTTTATAGCCTAGATCAATGCACGGACGATTCGGTCTGCAATTAAGCGCCCAGTTGGCGTTAATTGCGCCCTATCACCAGAAATTGATACCTGTCCTGGGTAATTTGCTAATACTGTTTTCTGTGTTTCAGTTAATTCTGAAAGTTGAAGTCCTTCACGCAATCTAATCTGCAACATTATTTTTTCTTCGAGCTTTTCAGATTCACTTAAAACTTCTCGATCCTGCATTGGTGATTCAAAAGCTGTTAATTTCTCTGAGTACTTACTTGGATGTTTGACATTCCACCAACGAGTGCCATCTATATGTGAGTGCGCACCTGGCCCAAGACCCCACCAATTTTGGTTATGCCAATAGATTAAATTGTGAGCAGCAGGGCGCCCCCAATTACTCAATTCATACCAAGGTAAACCTGCACGTTCTGCTAATTCGTCAACCTTTAAATACATCTGCGCCATTAAGTCATCATCGGGTCTGTTAACTTCACCTCTTTTTATTTTCGCCGATAACTTGGTGCCATCTTCAATAATTAGCGCATAGGCTGACAAATGATCTACACCATATGAAAGCGCTGTACTTACGGTTTGCTCCCACTGGTCCAAAGTTTCTCCAGGAGTTCCGTAAATTAAATCTAAGCTCACATTTTCAAAACCAGCTAGACGCGCATTTTCCACAGACTTAGCGACGTTTTCTGGATTATGGGTCCGGTCTAACACTTTAAGCACATTTGAATTTGCAGATTGCATTCCCATCGAAATCCGATTAATTCCAACTGCCAAATACTCTTCCAGAGATTGCAGCGTCAATGTATCTGGGTTACATTCCATAGTAATTTCGATATCCGCAGTAAATTCCCAACGTTGCTTTAGTAAATCGATTACTCGGCCCAATTCCTTAGCAGGCATTAATGAAGGGGTGCCGCCGCCAAAGAAAATTGTTGGAATAGTTGTGGTTTGAGTACGCGCTGCGAATGAAACTTCTGCGATAAGTGAATCTACAAATCCTTGAGAAACACTTTCAAGCGTGCCCCCTTCTCGCAATTCTGCTGGGGTGTAGGTATTAAAGTCGCAATAACCGCAACGTTTTACGCAATATGGAATATGTACGTAGAACGAAAGATTCGACATTAATTGTCTACCTATTTGTCTCTGGCTGCTTTGACCTTTTCAATGTCTGCATCTGTAGCCAGTGCAGCAACGAAAGCTTCTTGCGGAACTTCAACGCGACCCACCATTTTCATGCGCTTCTTACCTTCTTTTTGTTTCTCAAGAAGTTTGCGTTTACGAGTGATATCGCCGCCGTAGCACTTAGCTAAAACATCTTTTCGAATGGCGCGAATATTTTCACGTGCAATTATTTTTGCGCCAATCGCGGCTTGAATTGGTACTTCGAATTGCTGTCTTGGGATTAATTCGCGAAGTTTCTGGGTCATCATCACGCCATATGCATAGGCTTTATCTCGGTGCACAATCGCACTAAATGCATCGACTGTCTCACCGTTTAACAGAATATCAACCTTGACTAAATTTCCTGGTGCGTTTCCTTTATCTTCATAATCAAGCGATGCATAACCTTTAGTTCTTGATTTAAGTTGATCAAAGAAATCGAAAACAATTTCTGCCAGTGGTAGGTCGTATCTGATCTCGACACGATCTTCGGAAAGATAATCCATTCCCAGTAGCGTGCCGCGACGATCTTGGCAAAGTTCCATGATGGTTCCGATGTACTCGCTGGGAGCCAAAATGGTGGCTTTTACAATGGGCTCTTGCACTTCAGAAATTTTGCCATTTGGAAATTCAGATGGATTGGTCACAATTAATTTCTTGCCATCTTCTAGTGCAACTTCATAAACTACGTTTGGCGCAGTGGAAATTAAATTTAAGCCAGCTTCACGTTCGAGACGTTCACGAACAATTTCCATGTGCAATAAACCGAGAAAGCCGCATCGGAAACCAAATCCCAGCGCGGCAGAACTCTCTGGTTCATAAACTAGCGCGGCATCATTTAATTGCAATTTATCAAGCGCTTCGCGCAACATTGGAAATTCCGCACCATCAATTGGGAACAAACCCGAAAAGACCATTGGTTTCGGATCTTTGTATCCAGCCAAAGGTGCTTTGGCAGGTTTCTGGTACAAAGTTACCGTGTCACCAACGCGAGATTGGCGCACATCTTTTACGCCTGTAATCAAATAACCTACTTCGCCTACACCTAAACCTTGTGAAGCAATCGGTTCGGGAGATATCGCGCCAATTTCCAATAATTCGTGACGTGCACCGGTTGAGATCATTTGAATTTGATCACGTGGTGAAAGCTTGCCATCGACAACTCGAATATATGTAACTACTCCACGATAAACATCATAAACAGAGTCGAAAATTAAAGCTCGAGTTTCTGTATTTTTATTACCGACTGGCGCTGGAATTTGCGCCACAATTTCATCTAATAATTCGGCAACTCCTTCGCCAGTCTTGCCAGATACACGTAATACATCTTCTGGCTGGCAGCCGATTAGTTTTGCTAATTCTGCGGCAAATTTATCTGGTTGCGCTGCTGGTAAATCAATTTTGTTGAGCACAGGAATAATTTGCAAATTGTTTTCCATTGCCAAATACAAATTAGCAAGTGTTTGAGCTTCGATACCTTGTGCGCAATCAACTAACAAAATGGCACCTTCGCATGCTGCAAGTGATCTTGACACTTCATACGTAAAATCCACGTGGCCCGGTGTATCAATCATGTTAAGGATATATTCCTGACCATCACGTGCAGATTTCCAAGGCAGACGCACGGCTTGAGATTTGATTGTGATACCACGTTCGCGTTCGATATCCATGCGATCCAAATACTGAGCACGCATCTGACGTGGATCAACCACTTCCGTAATTTGAAGCATTCGATCAGCTAATGTTGATTTGCCGTGATCAATATGCGCAATAATGCAAAAGTTACGAATTTGTGCGGGATCAGTTGAAGCAGGCTGCGGAGCCTTACTTAATGGAATTGCCGGCATGGCGACTTAGAAAAGTTACGAGTAATTAAGTATTACTTCTTGGCTGCAGCGACTTTAGCCATTGCAGACTTCTTATTAGCTGCGTTGTTGCGGTGAATAACACCCTTTGCAACTGCAACATCTAGAAGACGTGAAGCGCTACGTAATTCGCTCTGAACTTTTGCAGAGTCACCTGAAGCAACTGCATCGCGGAATTTACGGACTGCGCTCTTTAGACCTGATGAAACTGCCTTGTTGCGTTGACGAGCCTTTTCATTGGTCTTGATTCGCTTTACCTGCGACTTAATATTTGCCACTTAATTACTCCCTAGAATCCTAATTACTTTTTCACATATGCCGCCCGTGAGCGGACAGGTCGCAAAGGTTACCAGCGCAGTTAGCGCAGGCTCAAATCGCGCCTTGGCGGGCTTTGCAGATGCGAGATAGCGCCTGTTCTAGCGCATAAATCGGGTCACTGGCTCCACCTTTTACTTGGGCATCACATTTAGCAATCGCTTCAACTGCAGCAGTTAAGGTGTTGGCATTCCAACCATTTAACTGGCGACGAGCTTTATCGATCTGCCACGGCGCCATTGCTAATTCGCCAGCTAATTCAAATGATTTTTGCGCACGATTAGTTCCGGATACTTTTGCAATTCCACGCAAACTTGAAGCAATTGCGCTAGTAATCATTACTGGATCAGTTCCAGTTGTGATTGCATGGCGCAAAGTTATTAAACTCTCTGCAAAATTTCCTTCCATAACTTTATCTGCAACATCAAAACCCGTAGTTTCAATTTTTCCTTGATGGTATTTATTTACATGCGATTCTTCGATTACGCCCGCAGGAGTATCGGCGGCTAATTGCGAGACTGCAGCACTTAATTCGCGCAGGTCAGTGCCAGTTGCATTTACCAGTGCACTGACGGCACCCG
This sequence comes from uncultured bacterium, assembly GCA_963977625.1. Classification (GTDB taxonomy): domain Bacteria; phylum Actinomycetota; class Actinomycetes; order Nanopelagicales; family Nanopelagicaceae; genus ZLKRG08. Next base: position 14,163 of record CAXBPX010000005.1, on the reverse strand, counting down.
GTGCCGCTTTTCTACCTAAATCCAAAAACAAATTCTTCACAAATTCTTCTTTTTCGGATTCTTTCTTTAAAGGTTCGCAAGCTATTAATTCAGGTTTGCACTTTTTTATTTGATCTAAAAGAGCTTTACCTTTTACGCCACCTTTATGGACTAAGACTAAGGTCAAAGTCGGATCTGTCTGATCTAAATATCTGGTGATCTCGACTTTTGCATCTTCAGTTAAATCCTGTAAATCTCTTAAAATTAAAGCTCGACGTTCTGAGAATAATGATGGTGAAAGTGCATCTGAAATTTCACCAAGGGCAACTTCTCCACAAAATAAAGTAGTAATTTCAGCGCTTTCGCTTTTAAGTTCTGCGATTATTTTGGATAGCGCTCTATCAGCGATTGCAGATTCAGAGCCAAGTAAGAGATAAATATCTTTCACATCTACCCTCCAATCCGCCAAAAAACTGGTAACCCGAATGCGCCGACCTTACTAGATGAAACGCTACCTGTAATTGGGTCTATGGCAACTGCACCATTCTGATCTGTGCGAACTATATTTCTAAAGAGCGCTAAGGTGCTGGGTGCTGGATGTCCATACTTATTGCCCTCACCTACGCTAATAATTGCGAGTTTTGGATCTGCTGATTTATTGAAGCGTGGGTCTTGAAATCTAGAACCATGATGTGCCACCTTTAAATAATCAACATGTTGAGGCGTTATCAATTGCTGGACATCCGGCTCGGCATCTCCAGTAGTGAGTAAAGAAAAATCTGGTGTGGTTATCAACGCCACAATGCTCTGATTATTTACGGCGCTACCTTCGCCTCCATTATCTGCAAAATTATGATTTGCCATATCTGGCCAAAGGATTTCGATTCGCATCTTGCCGACTTCAATAATTTCGCCGCGGATTGCCGATTGCAAAATCCTCCCAACTTTCCTACCTTTAATTGCTCCTGCCAGCCCGCCAATATGATCAGCATGCGGATGGGTCAAAATTAATAATGGAATCTCTTCAATTGATAAATCTCTTAAACATTGATCAATTAATTTTGGTTCAGGACCGACATCAATAATTACGGCCTTTCTTGGTGAAATCTTTAAAACCATTGCATCACCCTGACCAACATCACAATTTGCTATCTGCCAGTCATTGTTTGGCCATCGTTGCAAAAAGGTGAAGATCAGAATTAAAGGCAAAATCAAAATCAAATACCGTTTTCCAAAGTAGGTAATTGCAATTAAAAGCATAATTAGCAGCGCATTTTTCATATGAATCACTGGAAAATCAGCAGCCTGATATGCAATTTTGGTTATCAAGCTAGCTGGAATTTTCGCCAATATAATTAGAAAAGGAGCAAATGGCGGAGCTAACGCAGCAATAAATCCTAAAATGGTAACTGGTGCCACCAATGGCGCAGCTAATACATTTGCAATCACCGAAGTAATCGATAAATAACCGCTTAAAGCCACAATTATTGGTGCACAAAGCAATGATGCAGCTATTGGTTCGGCAAAACCTTTAGGCAACTTCAACTTTGGTGCAATCAGTAATAATCCTGCAGTTGCAAGTACTGAAAGTGCAAAACCGGGATCTCGTGATTGCCATGGATCTGCAATCACCACAATGGCAACTGCAAAGCCCAGCGAAGGAATGGAATCACTTTGGGACTTATGCGACTTTGCGAAGATCACCACTGCCGCCATTGCCGCAGCGCGCAATACTGATGGTGAGGGCCGAACCAAACCAATAAATGCCAAAAGTGCTATCGAAGTAACTAATAATCTAAGTCGTACTCTTTTAATTGGATATTGCATTAACCAAAGTAAGAAAGAGCTAATGATTGCAAAATTTGCACCCGAAACAGCAGTCAAATGAGTCAAGCCAGATCTGCGCATCGCATCTGAAAATTCGACACTCTGCAAAGAAGTATCGCCTAATACCATGCCAGGAATCAATGGTTCACTTATTGAAGCACTTCTTAACCCTGCTCTGATCGCTCCTAATTTCTGTTGAAACAGATTTGCATCTTTTATTAATTGAAATTTTTCCCAAGTGATAAATAGGGCGGCGACTCGAGGTTCTTTGCTTTCTAATAGTCTTCCAGTTGCTTTGAATTTCGTAGATGGCAAATACTCATCCCCAAAACCAATGACTCTGATGGGAACCCCTTTGGCTTTGGCAATCAGACTAATTTTGTTATTTTTTATCGGTTTTGGATCCGTGGTTGCAGTAAAAGTAAGTGTGATTTTTTGGCCTATTGATTTATGTATTTCTGATGCTGCCAACGAACTTTGCCGAATACTCATCACGCTTGCACCTACTAAAAGTGCCAGTAAAACAATGGCGATTCTTTTACCGGATAGGTAAATTGAGAAAATAGTGAGCGCACCTGCGATTAAGCAGATGCGCCACGGTGCTATCCAACTTTGCAAGAGCGCACCGATCCAAATAGATGCGCCAATTAAAGCTAGACGCGAATCTTGGACTTGAATTTCTCTAATGTTGAAGCGCCTATCCCTTGTACTTTCCGTAGGTCATCAATACTTTGAAAATTCCCATTTATTTTTCGATATTCAATAATTCGACTTGCTAATACCGGTCCAATTCCTGGCAGTTTCTCTAACTCTTTTGCGCTGGCTCGATTCAGATTCAAAATGCCATTTAAAGCGCTGGAACTAGAGCGGGTTCGAGCAATTGCATTGCTTAACTTTCGCTCAATGTAGATCTGTTCTCCATCCTTGATTAATCGAGCTTGATTTACAAAGGAAAGGTCTGCACTCTGTAATGATCCACCCGCAGCTTTAATCGCATCATTGACTCTCGAATTGATTGGTAATTCATAAACACCAGGTTTTTTGACTTCACCTTGTACATCAACAATTAGCATTGGTGGAGCCACAATAGTTGGCACTACTGGCGCACTGGCCTCTGCGGTATGTGGTTTGAATATGTAGAACGCGCTTAGTGAAACTGCGCTGATTGCCAGAATGGCTAAAGCCTTTCGCTGCCCTGCCGTGAAATTTATATCGCGCCACCACAATCGAAGCGCATCAATAGTTTTTGTTTGCATAGCGCAAATAAACCAAATCTGAGCTGTGGATTACCTAAAAAATTTCTTGGTTGGGGAAAACTAATTTGGAATTACTAAATTTACTAACTTTGGCGCACGGGTAATTATCTTTACCGGTTTTGCACCGTCAAGTGCGGCTACCATGGTTGGGTTAGCAAGCGCTAATGCTTCCAATTCTGCATCTGAAATGTTTGGGTCAACTTCAATCCGCTCTTTGATCTTGCCATTTATCTGTAAAACTGCAGTTACTGAGTCGGCAACTAATAATGATTCATCAACTTTTGGCCAACCTGCAAGGGCAACTGAAGGTTTATGACCTAAGCGTTCCCACATTTCTTCGGCAGTAAATGGTGCAACTAGTGACAACATAATTGCAATTGCTTCTGAGGCTTCACGAACTGCAGGATCTGCCGCGCCGCAACCAGTATCAATTGCTTTGCGAGTGGCATTTACCAATTCCATCACACGCGCAACAGCCACATTAAAGCGGAATGACTCCACTGCAAATGCAGCATCATGAAGCGCTTTATGGGTCGCTTTACGAAGTTCTAGATCACCTTTTGAGAAATCAATACCTGGTGCGCTGGTAACGTCGCCAGATAAACGCCATACGCGCGATAAAAATTTAACCGAACCTGAAGGTGAAACATCTGCCCAATCAACATCATCTTCTGGAGGCCCTGAGAAAACCATGGTCAATCGAATTGCATCAACACCATGATTTTGCAGTTCATCAGAAAGTCGAACTAAATTGCCGCGCGATTTGGACATTGCCGAACCATCCATGATGACCATGCCTTGATTTAACAAACGAGTAAATGGTTCATTAAATTTCACCATTCCCATGTCATTTAATACTTTTGTAAAGAAACGGCTGTAAAGAAGATGCAAAATTGCATGGGTAACACCACCAACATATTGATCTACCGGAAGCCATTCCTCAATTTTTTTCGGATCAAATGGCGCATCTGCATTGGTTGGATCGGCATAACGTAAGTAATACCAAGAAGAATCCACGAAAGTATCCATGGTGTCGGCATCACGTTTTGCTGCAGCGCCGCATTTTGGACATGGCACATTAACCCAATTTTCGGCAGCACCTAGAGGTGAACTTCCCTTTGGCTTTAAATCTAAATCCGCAGCAGCTGGTAATTTAACGGGGAGCTGATCAAATGGAACTGGAACTTCTGCGCAATTGTTGCAATGAATAATTGGAATCGGAGTTCCCCAATAACGTTGACGAGAAATTAACCAATCACGCAGACGATAATTATTGGAAGCTTTTGCTAACTGCTTTGCTTCCAAAACTTTAATAATTTTGGCAATGGCATCTGCTTTATTCAAACCATTTAATTCACCAGAATTTATTAATTTGCCATCACCGGTGGTTGCGATACCACTGGTATTTGGGTCTTCTGCTCCTGTTTCCACCACGACTCGCACTGGCAATTTCATGGCTTTCGCGAAATCTAAATCTCTTTGATCGTGTGCTGGCACCGCCATGATTGCGCCGGTTCCGTAGTCAGCTAGCACATAATCTGAAGCCCAAATTGGTAATTTCTCTCCGTTGACTGGATTTATGGCAAAGCGCTGTAAAAAAACACCACTCTTTGGACGATCGGTTGCCAGACGTTCAATGTCAGATGCGGCGCGCACCTTTTCCAAGTAACTTTCAAATTCCGCTTTAGCAGGAGAAGCGTCCGCTAATTCCGCAGCTAATTCAGAATCAGCTGCTACCACCATAAAAGTTGCACCAAACAAAGTATCAGGGCGTGTGGTGTAGATAGAAATTGGTTCAGCGCGACCTTCGATTTCAAAAGTTACATTTGCACCGGAAGATCTACCAATCCAATTGCGCTGCATTAATAAAACTTTATCCGGCCACTTACCTTCTAATTGTTGCATGTCATCAAGTAAACGATCTGCATAATCTGTAATTTTGAAATACCACTGATTTAATTTCTTCTTTGTAACTGCGGTGTCACAACGCTCACATAAACCAGCAACTACTTGTTCATTTGCTAAAACAGTCTGGCAATCTGGGCACCAATTAACTGCGGAATCTTTGCGATATGCAAGCCCGCGTTCGTACATTTTTAAGAATAACCATTGATTCCATTTGTAATACTCTGGATCGCAAGTATTAAATACTCGATCCCAATCAAAGGAACAGGCGTAGCGTCGCATTGATGCTTTTTGCACTGCGATATTTTCATAAGTCCAACCAACTGGATCGACACCACGTTTGATTGCAGCATTCTCAGCTGGCAAACCAAATGCATCCCAACCAATTGGATGCATAACGTTAAAACCTTTTTGCGCCCAATATCTGGCAATTACATCACCGAGTGCGTATGCCTCTGCATGGCCCATATGTAAATCACCTGATGGATACGGAAACATATCCAATACATATTTCTTTGGGCGATTATCGTCAGCACGACCAGATCGAAATGGTGCTAATTGATCCCAAATTGGTAACCATTTCTCCTGAACATAAGCGAAGTCATACGCTTGATGTTCGGTGCTCATCGATTACTCCTTTAAATCGTTCACGTGTGGACCTGAGGGGACTTGAACCCCTGACCCCTTGCATGCCATGCAAGTGCGCTACCAGCTGCGCCACAGGCCCAATGCTTGTAGCGCGAGAATTCTACAAGCGAATAAAACTAACTCTCGCCACCTGATTCTTCGCCAAAAATCGGTTCAGGCAGAGAACCTGAATTATGTTCTACTAAATTCCATCCTTTTGGCGTTGTAGAAAGTATTGACCATGAAGCATTCGATAAGCCGCCGATTGATCCCCATGTTGTCATTGGAAGATTTAACATCGAACCCAAAATGCATCGAGCGGTGCCACCGTGTGTTGCCACAATTAAAGTTTCATTTGTTTTTCCAACAAGTGCTTCATAGATTGCCGAAGTAGCGCGTGCTGCGACTTCACTTCGACGTTCACCTATTTCTCCTGCTGGGTTGTCATCTCCGTCAATCCAACGAATAAAATTTTCAATATCGGTTTCGCGAATTGCGTCTCCGGTTTTGCCTTCCCAATTACCACCATCTGTCTCACGAAGGCGCTTATCTTTTTTGATTTCTAGTCCTACCAAATCAGCAAGCGCTTTCGCAGTTGAATACGCTCTTGATAAATCGCTAGAAATAATTTGAGTTGGAGCAAGCCCAGTTAACAATTTTCCTGCGCGTAGCACCTGTGAAATACCGGTTTCGTTAAGTGGAATATCGGTAGAGCCTTGGAATCTATTTGCAATATTCCAATCGGTTTGTCCGTGGCGCCAAAGAACTACTTTATTGTGATCGTGATTCATTGTTTATCTTTTTTCTTCAACATGTAACGGAATTGTCGGACAATCATTCCAAAGTCGATCTAACATGTAATAACGGCGTAGATTTTCGGTTTGGATATGCACTACCAAATCTGAATAATCAATCAAAATCCACTCTTCGCCATTTTCACGACGCACTGGTTTCTCATCGATATTTTTTAATTTCTCTTCAATTTCATCAGCAATAGCTTCCACCTGTTTTGGATTATTACCGGACACAATTAAGAAAGCTTCAGATAACAGACTCTGATCAGATAAATCTATGGCCACTAAATCAGTTCCTAATTTATCTACTGCTGCAGCTGCCGCCACATCTAATTCTTTGCGAACTAAATCATTAACTGGCATATAAATTCCTTTCCGCAATATAAGTTCGCACGCTTGGAGAGGTATTGTTAAATTTTAATTCGCTTCTTATTTGCGTTGCAGAAATATCTAATGCCCCGATATCCAATCCGATTCCATCATCACCTGGGCGATCAACCACAATGAAACTTACCTTCTCTTTTAATTCATTAGCCCGATGCCACTTATCTATCTTGGCATAGGCATCACTTCCGATAATCCAAAATAGTTCTGCGTTATTTTTAGCGAAATTTTCGACGGTGTCTATTGAATAACTTGGACCCGTTCTTTTAATTTCGATGTCACTCACTAATACATTTTCTTTTATGCCAGCGGGTAAATCTGAAACTGCTAATTTGCACATTTCTAATCTTGATTGACCGTCAGCTTTAGGTGCCTGTTCACGTAATTGCGGATCGCCAGCAGGAATTAAAACTATTTGATCCAAAATTTTTCGAGTTATTAACTCAACTATCACTCTTAAATGGCCATTGTGTATGGGGTCGAATGTTCCCCCGTAGAGACCTAACTTCTGAGAATTTTTTGCGTTAATAACAATAATTAACGATCTAGTCGGAGAGTTAAATAAAGCAACAGACTTAAGATGCCAAAGGCAATTAGTCCGAAAACGACAGGGTGTTGTGGAAGTTCACGAGTTGCTTCTTGTAGATGTAACATACCCAAATCTTACTTGCCCGCCAGCAATTCCTTGAATTTCGCCTCATCAATAATGCTCACACCTAATTCCGCAGCCTTTGCAGCCTTCGAACCTGGTTCGGAGCCAACTAATACATAATCAGTCTTTTTTGATACCGCTGATGCTGATTTTCCACCATGTGCAGTGATCACTTCATTAATTCCATCGCGAGTAAATGATTCTAAACTTCCGGTAACCACGAAAGTAAGCCCAGCCAGCGTTTGCGGTGCGGTGCTACTTTCTTGCAATTCCATAGTCACACCAGCTTTTGCCCAGCGCGCCACAATCTGTTGGTGCCATTTAATTTTGAACCATTCCACAATCGATTCTGCAATCACACCACCAACTCCATCAACTTCTGATAATTCAGTGTTACTAGCTTTGGATATTTCTTTTATAGATTTAAAATGATTTGCAAGTGCTTGTGCGGCAGTGGGACCGACATGTCTGATTGATAATGAAACTATCACCCGCCAAAGCGCTCTGCTTTTAGCTATTTCTAGCGCATCAATTAATTTCTGAACATTTGCACCCGCGCTGCCATCTTTCTTGGTAAAAAATGGCGACTTCATTAGCGCATCCTGAGTTAAATCAAATAGCTCTGATTCATCTGTAATTATTTTGGCATCTAATAATGCATTTGCAGCTTCATAACCCAAAACATCAATATCAAGAGCGGCGCGAGAACCAATGTAATAAAGACGTTCTTTTAATTGCGCTGGACAACTTTGGGCGTTTGGACAGCGAAGATCCACATCACCTTCTGATTGCTCGACTAATTTGCTGCCACAATCTGGGCAGATAGCAGGCATTTGAAAAGTTTTTTCGTTGCCAGTTCGTTTATCAATGACTGCGGAAAGAACTTCTGGAATTACATCTCCAGCTTTTCTAATTACAACATAATCACCAATCAAGATTCCTTTACGATCAACTTCTTGGGAATTATGAAGTGTGGCGTGCGTGATGGTTGAGCCAGCCACTAAAACCGGTTCCATAACTGCAAATGGGGTTACTCGTCCAGTTCGGCCAACGGAAACTTGGATATCAATTAATTTGGTTACGACCTCTTCTGGTGGATATTTGTATGCAATCGCCCATTTGGGAGCACGAGATGTGACCCCTAGCCGTTTCTGCAATTCAACTTGATTTACTTTTATAACCACACCATCGATTTCGTACTCTAAATCATGGCGATGTTCGGCAAAGTTTTCGATGAATTTTGCCACCTCAGCTCGATTATTAAAAACTTTAAAGTATTTGCTTGTTGGAAAGCCGAAACTTTTTAATAATTCATATGCATCACTTTGATTAATAAATTCGGTAGCCGAAGCGCCAATTCCGTGCACCAAAATACTTAAAGGTCTAGATGCAGTTACTCGGGGATCTTTCTGTCTTAACGAACCTGCTGCAGCATTACGTGGATTTGCAAAGGTAGGTTTACCCGCTTCTGCCAGAGAATCATTTAATTCTTTAAATGCAGCCAATGGAAAATAAATCTCACCGCGCACTTCAATGAGTTCAGGAACATTTGCCCCTTTCAGCTGATGCGGTAAATCTTTAATGGTTTTTACATTAAGGGTGACATCTTCGCCGGTGGTGCCGTTGCCTCGAGTTAACGCCTTTGTGAGTAGACCATTTTCGTAACGTAAATTAATAGCCAGTCCATCAATTTTTAATTCACATAGCCACTGCGCATCCGAAGTTTCTTTAGCAACTCTTTCAAACCACGCTACTAGTTCTGGTTCATCAAATACATTGTCCAAGCTCATCATTTTTTCTAGGTGATCAACTTGTTCGAAAGAAGTTGAAAATCCCCCACCAATGCCAAGAGTTGGGGAATCATCTGCCCGAAGTTCGGGGTGAGCTTTTTCTAATTCTGCTAATTCTCTAAGTAACTTATCGAATTGGGCGTCTGTGATGATTGGCTTATCTAAGACGTAATATCTAAAGATATGGTCGCGAAGTTCTTCGGTTAACTCTGCGATTCTTTGGCGCGGATTCATTTGGTATCACAGATCGTTGATGAACCGACTACCCGATCTCCATCATAAATAACCGCTGCTTGTCCTGTTGCTAAGCCTAAAAGTGGTTGGGCTAATTCAATTTCCACCCCGTCATTTACTTGGCGATATTTGCAATCTAAAGCGGCACCATGTGCACGCACTTGCACAAATCCATTTTTCCAATCAGTACCTGGATTAGCGCCACACCAAACAGGCTGCTCTCCAACAATTTGGGTCACAGCTAAATCTTCTCGTGATCCCACGACAACCGTATTTGTTTTCGGTTCTATTTTTAAAACAAATCGCGGATTACCATCTGCCGCCGGTACTGTTAAACCTAATCCTTTTCGTTGACCAATAGTGTATGTATACGCACCCTTATGTTGGCCTATTACATTTCCATCGCTATCGACTATAGGTCCTACTTCACTACCTAATCGATCTCGAAGCCAGCCAGCATTATCGCCACTTGGCACAAAGCAGATGTCATGACTGTCAGGTTTGTTTGCCACCGCTAGCCCTTTAGCTTCGGCCTCTTTTCGAATATCAACTTTTTCAGTGTCACCAAGTGGAAAATGCGCGCCTTGAAGTTGTTCGCGATTTAAAACAGCAAGTACATAAGATTGATCTTTGCTGTTATCTACTGCTCGGTGCAAAGTTTTTTCACCATTTGTATCGCGCATGATTGCATAATGGCCGGTTACGACTCCATCAAAACCCATTGCTTTAGCACGATCTAACACTGCGGCAAACTTTATTTTTTCATTACAACGCAAACATGGGTTTGGGGTACGTCCCGCTGCATATTCAGATAAAAAATTTTCTACCACACCGTCATGAAATTCTTCCGCCATATCCCAGATATAAAAAGGAATCCCAATTACATCTGCAGCTCTGCGTGCATCATGTGAATCTTCTATGGTGCAACAACCTCTGGCGCCTGAACGATATTTCTGAGGATTTGATGCCAGCGCTAAATGCACTCCAACAACTTGATGTCCTTCAGCTACCGCTCTGCTTGCGGCAACTGCAGAATCAACTCCGCCAGACATCGCTGCGATTAATTTCATTTAGCTAACCGCGCCTTTTCTACAACATCAGGTAAAACTTCCAAAACCCGCGCCACATCTGATTGAGTGCTCTGCGCACCTAAAGATAAACGCAAAGTACCTATAGCTTCATCTTCGGTGCGACCAAGTGCAATTAATACATGACTTGGTCGATGCACTCCTGCGCTACAGGCAGATCCGGTAGAACATGCAATACCTTCTAGGTCCATTAGTAAAAGCAAAGTTTCGCCTTTGGTGCCCGGAAACGAAACATTTACTATTCCCGGTAATGAATTAGCTGGCGTATTGATAATTGCGGTTGGAATTTTATTTTGAATGCCAGAAATTAATTGATCTCTAAGTTTTGCCACCTGCGCTGATGGATAATTAGTTAAAGCTGCAGCAAAAGCACAAATAGCTGGTGCGTTCAAAGTGCCGCTTCTAATTTCGCGCTCTTGTCCACCACCATGAAGTAACGCCGGAATATCCAAACCTCGCTTTAGTACCAGCGCACCAACCCCAACAGGGCCGCCAACTTTGTGAGCGCTAATGCTAAGCGCAGTTAAACCGTTGAAGGAGACTGGAACTTTTAGTAAAGATTGCACTGCATCGCAATGCACTGGTATCTGCCCTGCAATTTTTACTACTTCATCTATTGGTTGCAGTGCACCGATTTCATTATTTGAATGCATTACTGAAATAAGTGCTATTTCTGAACCTCGAGTTGCTACCAAATTCCTAAGAAATTCCAGATCGACTACCCCATCTTGAGTGATCGGAATTTGAATTAGCTCTGCGCCCTCTTTTTCAACTAACCATTCCGCTGGTTCGAGTACCGCTTTATGTTCGAAAGCAGAAATTACGATTACTTTTTTGCCGGATTTCCAATACAAACCTTTGATTGCAAGATTATCTGCTTCGGTGCCTGAGGCGGTGAAAATAATTTCGCTAGGTTGGCAATTAATAAACTCAGCAATTTTTTCGCGTGCCTCTTCTAGCGCGCGTCGCTGATCTCGCCCAAAGTTATGTAACGAAGATGGATTTCCAGTTTTTGAAAGTTGCTTATTAAATTCGGCAAGCGAAATTTCACTTATCGGCGTGGTCGCCGCATGATCTAAGTAAATCGCCACTGCGGCATTCTACTTAACTACTTGCGAGCTTTAATTAGCTCACTGGCCTGAGCAAGCACGCTTGCTAAATCGCCCACAATGCCAAAATCTGCAATTTCAAAGAGTGGCGCTTCGGGATCTTTATTAATCACCACAATGTTCTTTGAAGTTTGCATGCCTGCTTTATGTTGGATGGCTCCAGAAATTCCGCACGCGACATACAAATCTGGGCTTACCGTTTTTCCGGTTTGGCCAACTTGCATCTCATGACTGCACCATCCTGCATCTACTGCCGCACGTGATGCACCAATTGCCGCACCAAGCGAATCTGCAAATTTCTCAACATTGGACCAATCTCCATCGATACCTCTACCGCCTGAGACCACAATTTTGGCTTCACTTAGTTCTGGTCGTGCACCTTTAACTTTAGGTTTTACATTCTTAATTGTGACCAGCGAATTGTCATTGCCCTCTAATTTAATTGATGCCGGCACGCTGGCAGCTGGTTCTACCGAATTTGGACGCAAGGTAATTACTGGAATTCCTTTACTTACCTTTGCTTTGACTGTGTAGCTACCGCCAAATATTGATTGGGTCGTAATGAAATTACTATCAACTGCAATGGCATCCGTAATAATTCCTGAATCAAGCGCCACTGCGATTCGACCAGCTAGCTCTTTGCCATCCATGGTGGCAGCTACAAACACTGCTGCAAAACCATTATTTGTTGCATACTCTGCAATCGCCTTTGCCGAATTAGATTCAACTACTACCGCATCTCCCGCAGCATTTACTAATTCTGCAGTTACTTTTTCATTATCGGCTACTACTAAAACTTTGCTCATATTAACTTCCGTTCTGCTAAGAAGTTAACTAATTGCTGCGCAGCATTTCCGTCATCTTCAATTTTGATTCCCGCGGTGCGTGCAGGTTTTGCGGTGGCATCAATCACTTGAGTACCGGATGGTGCGGTTAAGGAAATAGTTGAAATCTCTTTTTTCTTCGCTGCCATAATTCCCTTGAAAGCTGGATATCTTGGTTCATTAATTTTCTCTACTACCGAAATGACTGCTGGAAAATTAGCTTCCATTTCTACTTGGCCAGCATCAGTTATGCGATTGATTGAAATTTTCTTAGCAGCAACATCAACTTCTACTTTATTTGCAAAAGTTAATTGTGCATGACCCAAGCGAGCGCTAATCATGGCTGGAATCACGCTCATACGGGCATCGGTACTTTCAACGCCACTGATTACAAAGTCATATCCGCCATCTGCAATTACTTTAGATAAAACTTCAGAAGTTGCCATTGCATCTGCGCCTGCGAGCGCTGGATCAGTAATTACAATCGCATTGGTCGCGCCCATAGATAAACCTTTACGAACCGCTTCTTGGGCGCGAGTAGGTCCCATCGAAATTAAAGTAATCGTATTTGGTCCGCCATCATCGATAGTTCCGCCATTTGATTCGCAGATACGAAGCGCTTCTTCGATTGCGTATTCGTCTAAATCATTTAGAACTGCATCAACGCTCTCGCGATCTACGCGCCCATCAATAAATTTCTTTTCAGCCCAAGAATCTGGTACTTGCTTGACGGTAACCGCTATCTTCACGTGACAGATGTTACTTGCCAGTAGCAATTCTTTACTAGTTTTTAACCGAATTGCAGTTGGTTTCAGGGCAGACTTACCGCCATGCTGCAGGCTGACCCGCGATATCTGGGCGCGATTCCAACTGAAGAGGGCACCAATTTCTCTATTTGGGCAGAGGCGGCAGATGCCGTCGAACTCTGCCTCTTTGATGAGATCAACGGCAAAATGGTCGAGACCCGCTACTCCCTTTCGCATCGAAATGGACCAATCTTTCATGGATATTTAAAAGGGGTTCGAGTCGGTCAGCGATATGGCTTTCGAGTTTATGGGCCATGGGAACCTGAACGCGGTTCTCGCTTTAATCCAAATAAATTATTAATTGATCCATATACACATCAATTATCAGGAGAAATTTCATTCGTGCCGGAAATTTATGGGCATACTTCCGAAGATGGTTTTGGAGCTGGTGATTCAAATGTCATGGACGAACGAAATTCTGCAAAATATGTTCCGTTATCAGTAGTCACAAATGATGGACCACGTCAAGTAAATCATCCACAAATAAATTGGCAAGATTTAGTTATTTATGAAGCGCATGTAAAAGGATTGACTTGGGCAAATCCCGCAATTCCAGAATCAGAACGTGGCACTTACAAAGCACTTGGTCATCAATCCACAATTGATTATCTAAAACATATTGGAGTCAATGCTGTCGAATTATTACCAATTCACGAACATATAACAGAACCTGCAATTTGGGCCCGTGGTCGTCGCAATCATTGGGGATATAACGCAATTGCTTTTTCGGCTCCACATCGAGCATATGCGGCAACAGCTAATCCGATTACAGAATTACAAGAAGCGGTGGATCGATTACATGAAAATGGAATTGAAGTAATTCTTGATGTGGTCTACAACCATACTGCTGAAGGTGGACCAGGTGGTCCTCATATAACATTTAAAGGA
>CAXBPX010000004.1:0-33471 GCA_963977625.1 uncultured bacterium | reverse complement strand
CTATTTAAAAGTGCATTGGTCTCTATCATTCTTGGTGGCCTACTACTGACTTCCATAATTTGGCTATATGAGAAATTTGAAAGCCGATTTTGGATTTATGGCTTCTTAGTATTTGCTGCATTTTCGACTTTTATGTTTATGTTTGGCACTAAGGTTGTTTTGCCACTTTTCAATAAATTGAAACCTTTAGAAGATGGCGACTTGAAGGAACAAATAGCAAAATACTGTCAGTCCCAAGGCTATTCACTTAAGAATCTCTTCGTTATGGATGGTTCACGTCGTTCTACAAAAGCAAATGCATTCTTTAGTGGACTAGGTAAAAGCAAAACCATAGTTCTCTTTGATACCTTGATAGAGCAGATGGATAATGATGAAATTGTTGCGGTCTTGGCTCATGAAATTGGCCACTACAAACTTCGTCATTCGCTAGTCATGTTTATTGCATCGAATATCCAATCATTGGCAATTTTGGCTCTGTTTGGTTGGGCTCTAAATTATCCAACGCTCTCACGGGCACTTGGCGCAGATACTGGCAAATTCCATCTCTCTGCGATTGCCTTCTTTATTTTGCTTACTCCACTTTCATTATTGCTCGGTCTTTTAGCAAATTCAATTTCAAGAAAGAACGAACTTGCAGCAGATGTATTTTCGGTTAATACATATAAGAAAGCGCCGATGGCTAGCGCACTTAAAAAACTAGCCTCAAATAATCTAACAAATCTATCCCCGCATCCCCTTTATGTGGCATTTGAATATTCGCATCCACCGGTGTATCAAAGATTGCGTAACATCCTTAATTTCTAATGATCCAGAGTGTATTTCTTTAAAAACTTTGGTCCCCACCAATTTCGTTCGCCAAATAAACGCATTAGCGCTGGTACTAACAGAGCGCGAATTAAAGTGGCATCTAACAAGATTGCAAAGGCAGTTCCAAAACCCATCATTTTGATAGCCGTGACGCCACTAGTTATGAAAGCAGCAAATACTGCGGCCAGCAAAACAGCTGCAGCGGTAATGATTCTTGCCGATCTCTGCAGACCAACGGCAACCGATTCAATATTGTTGCGACCAGCAAAATGTTCTTCTTTAATTCTGGAAAGCAGAAATAGTTCGTAGTCCATGGATAAACCAAAGACCACTACTGCAACCAAAATAGTGGTACCGGTATCAAGTGTGCCGGTTACTGTGAAATCTCCAACCAACCATTTCAAATGCCCGTCAATAAATATCCAGGTGAGCGCACCTAAAGTTGCACCGAGTGAAAGCATATTTAGTAATACAGCTTTTATAGGCAAAATAACTGATCCCGTAAAAATAAAGATTAAAACTAAAACGCTAATGGTTATCCAAAGTAGCGCCCATGGAAGTGCTTTGGCAGTGCCATCTTGCGAATCGGTGTAATCGGCAGCAACGCCACCCACCATTGTGCCTTCAGGTGAATTTAATTCTCGAACTCTATGAATTAAATCTGCCGCTTCGGGTGTTCTAGAACCCATTGATTGAATCGCTTGAATGCGAAGGTCGTCACCAACATTAAAAGGTGTAACTCGAACAATTCCTTGGGTGTTCTGTAAGTCAGATACATACTGATTTAACTCATCTGAAGTTACGTTTTTAGCGCCACCTGGAATTAAAATTTCAATAGGGCTACTTTCTTGGCCAGGAAATCGATTAGCCATAACTTCATAGGCAACAGCAGCTTTATCAGATTTCGGAAGCACTCGCGCATCAACTTGCGAAAAAGCCACATTCTTAATTGGTGCTGCAATAGCCGCCAAAATTAAAATTGAGAGCAGCACGATTGATACCGGACGGCGCATAACAAAGCGTGCGGTGTGCGCCCATCTGCCATCTGATTTTGGTGTAATTGCAGACTTTCGAACCACAAATTTATCTACTCGATTTCCAAGCAACATCATCAATGCAGGTAATGGAAAGATTGCCGCGATAATCGCAATAATTACAACAGATACGCCTGCATAACCAAAAGACTTTAAAAATGATTGTGGGAAAACCACCATTGATCCCAAAGTAACCGCAACAGTCAAACCAGAGTAGAAAACAGTTTTACCAGCGGTCTTGACTGTTGTGATAACCGCATCGGCAACTTCTTTACCGTGGTGCAGCTCTTCTCTAAATCGATTAACCATTAGTAACGAATAATCAATTCCAAGACCTAAGCCGATACCAGTAACTAAGTTGAGCGCGAAAACACTTACATCTGTAAATTTTGTAATTAAGAAGAGCAAGAAAAATGCGCCTAAAATCGAGAAGAGCCCCACAAATAATGGCATAGCCGAAGCCACAATTGCACCGAATACAATAATTAAGAGAATAAAGGTAAGTGGGATTGAAATTGATTCAGCTAACGCTAAATCTTTTGAGATTCTGCCATTAATTGCGGATGTAATTACGCCATTTCCGCTTGCATAAACCCGAAGTGATTTATATTCACCATCGAACTTTGTTTGAATCTCTTTGCCAATTTTTCCAACTTTTGCGAAGTCGTCAGATTCTGTATAAATAAGTAAGTAAGCAGCATTTCCATCTTTAGAAACTAGCGTTGGTTGGTTACCGGATGTCCAATATGAAAGGGTTGATTTCACGCCAGGAAGAGCTGCAACTTCCTTTTCCAGTAATAGCGCATCTGAAACTACTTGTGGATCATTAACAGATTTGGTTTTTCCATCAACAACCAGAATTACTCCAGCATCACGAGTCTTTAGATTTTCTTTGAAGTAATTCCAGACTTTCATGGATTCACTATTTGGATCTGAATAGCCACCAGAATCAAGATTTCCAAAAACAGAAAGCCCAATTCCTCCTGCGGCGAGCATCGAAATTACAAAGGTAACAAGCACTATCTTGCTTCGGCGAACTGCTAACCGACCTAACTTTTCGAACATTCTTCTCCTAATGCTGTCCTATAATTTGCGTATGAGTAACCTTTGGCCTGAAGTTACATCTGATGAAATCGATCCAGATGAAGCTTTAGAGCAAGCAAAACGTGACGCGGAAATTAAGCGTGACGTTCCGCCACATCATGGTTAATCAGATTTTTTTGGCGCTGAATCTGTTTTATAGAAACCAGAACCTTTAAAAACCACCCCAACATTTGCGTAAATTTTCTTAACTTCTGCATTGCAGGTTGGGCAATGCTTTACTGGTTCGTCAGAGAAAGACTGAAACTGCTCAAATTGATGCCCACACGAGGTGCACTCGTATTGGTATGTTGGCATTCCAACTCCTTCACTCACAAATTCCAGGGAAAGTTATTAAAAACGCTACTTTGCTACTAGAAGTAAAGTGTAGAGAAGTGAGAGTATTACCGCGAATTGGGAGGTCTTATGCGTACCTGTCGGGCGTTACTTGCAACACTTTTATTTTCGTGGTTGGCAATTTCTCCTGCACATGCAAATTCACTTACCGGGACTTCGCCTGTTAGTGGTGCAATTCTTTCGACAGCACCTAATTCGGTGACGTTAACAACTGAAGCGCCACTTGCGGCGATGGGTAGTGAAGTTACGGTGTTAGATCCTAAAGGCTCCCGGATTGATGACGGAGCTTTAACCGTAGATGGAAATAACGCAGTGGTTGGACTGCTGGCACTAACCGAAAAAGGAATTTACCAAGTTCAGTATTCATTAATTACAGATAATGATGTCCCACTTACAGGTATTTATACCTTTACCTTTAATGCACCCGAGCAAATAACCACACCAAAACCAACTGCTACTAAAGATGCTGAAGTCCAAAATCAAAGCGCATTCGGTACCACAGTCTTTGTACTACTTGTAGGTGTCGCCGCAATAGTGGTTGCAATTGGATTAGTTTTATACGGTCGTAAGTTATATAACGAGCGATAAATTGGTTGATCTGCTCTTAGTTCTAAGCAAGTTTGCATACCTGCTTAGCGCCACGTTAAGTGTGGGTTTCTTAATTGCAATTGTGTTTTTTGCCCCGAATCAAAATGGCCTTATAAGGGATGAACATTTAAATTTAAGAAATAAGACTGCGAAAGCAGCTTGGGTGTGGGCAGGTAGTTCTGCAATTTTTATTCTGGCCACTTTAGCATCGGTACTTGATGTCGGAATTTTTGATGCTTTAGATTTCACAATGTTGCGTTCATTTGTAACTCAAATAAGTTTGGGTAAATTTTTGGCAATTCAAACTTTAGGCGCATTGATAGTTGCAATTTTGGTAACTAAAGTTATTCGAATTACCTATTCTGCATTGATTCTTGTAATTTCATTGATTTCACTTGCGACACCGGTTTTTCAAAGCCATTCAGCAGCGGGTGGATCACATTTGGTGGCAATTGGAACTTTAATTGTTCACGTAATTGCAATTTCCATGTGGGTAGGTGGCTTACTAGCAATTTTGCTCAGTAAAGAACTAGATAAACAAATAGCTCTAAAAAGATTTAGCCAACTAGCCTTTTGGGCCGCAATTGCGGTAGTCAGCAGTGGTGCAATTAATGCCTGGATCCGAATGAATTTTGCAGGAGCCTGGCAAGGATCTTATGCGATTCTAATTTTAGAAAAGATTTTTCTTACTTTATTGCTATTAGCGCTTGCCGCGATTGCACGTCGAAAAATAGCGGGAAATATCAACAAATTAATAACAGTTGAAGGCGCAGTAATGGTTTTAACTTTGCTCATTGGAACTTTACTCAGCCAGAGTAAGCCTCCTACCAAACCCGGCATTGTTGATTCAATTGAATCTTTGGTTGGGTTGCGCTATCCAGGAACTCCAACTTTACAAAAATTAATCTTTGAGTATCAACCAGATGCCTTAACTCTGGCCTTTCTAATTTTGGCAGCTTTCCTTTATTTAAAGGGTATTCGCATAATGAGCAAGCGTGGTGATAGGTGGCCAATAGGCCGAACATTCTCATTCTTTGCTGGCATCTTGGTGATTAATTATGCAATCAATGGCGCGATTGGAGTTTATGCACACTTTGGTTTCTCCTATCACATGATTGAACACATGATTTTAGGAATGATTGCGCCTATTTTTATTGTGTTGGGTGCTCCCATAACTTTAGCGCTAAGAACACTACCGTTAGGAAGAGATTCGCAAGAAGAAGGACCAAGAAATATATTAATAAGATTCTTGCATTCTAGATATGCAAAATTAATTACAAATCCTGTGGCCGCGCTGTTAATTTTTGACGGCTCGTTATTTATTCTTTACTTCACAGGACTTTTTGGCACCTTAATGGGCAGTCACTTAGGGCACCAGTTTATGAATTTGCATTTCTTATTAGCAGGTGTGCTCTTTTTCCATGTAATCGTAGGCGTAGATCCAAATCCAAATCGCCCACCAAATGTGGTGCGACTTGTGATTTTGCTTGCCGCGATGAGTATTCATGCTTTCTTTTCCATTGCGCTGATGTCAGCAACTACAGTTTTAGACGGTGGTTATTACACTTCAATTGGAAATCCAATGAATTTGAATTTATTGGAAAACCAATATCTTGGTGGATCAATTGGATGGGCAATGGGTGAATTCCCGATACTAATTGCTTTGACAGCAGCTTTTATTCAATGGATGCGCGAAGATAGAAGAGAGACCCAACGAATCGACCGCAAAGCTGCTAGAGCAAGTGCGATGGGTGAAAATGATGATTTAGCAAAATACAATCAATATTTAGCAGATTTGGCGCGCAAGGATCAGAACTCATCAGAATAGTTAAAGCCGCTTAAATCCTGTTTCGGTTGCAACTGCTTCGACTTTTTGATCAAACCATTCATGCGGAAGTTTTTTTACAAATTCGCGATCATGAATGATTCCAATTCTAAATGCAGAAGTATTAGTCAAAAATTGATCGTAATATCCGCCTCCTTGTCCCAGTCGAACCCCATTTTTATCTACAGCAGTGGCAGGTGTTAAACAAACTTGGATCTCTCCGATAAAAATATGACCTTTAGGTTCATGAAATTTTCCATTCTTAATCAAATCGCCTTCATATTTGGCAAATTCCATTTTGCGATTGACGATTCGAGGCAGCAGCACAATTTTCCCTGCGTTGATAAGAGCATCATTAAGAGAAATTAAATTTGGTTCACCTGGCAGTGGATAGTAACTAGTGATTACTTTTGCATTTTGAATTTCGGGTACTTCAAGTAAATATAAATAATCATCATGACCTGGAACCTGATTTCTTAGCGCGCGAAATTCGGCACGAAGTTTACTTTTATCACTCATGACAGGCGCACCTTTCTCTTAGACCCCAGATGTGTTAATTCACTAGTTCACTAAAAAAGAGTGAATAATCATTTAGGATGGGAATATGTTAGAGCGAATGCGCGTAGATGAGTTCTTAACCGCGCTACTTTCGATTGTGCAACCGCTCGCACCACTTGATTTACCTTTGCTTGATGCACATGGCGCGACTTTGGCGGAAGATATTTTTGCTGGCGAGCGACTTGTGCTCAAAGGTGGTGCTCCGATTAGATCAACCACAATTGGATTGGCAGCTTCAATTGGCAAAGGACATTTACCAACCAGGCCGCACCCAAGAGTGGTAATCATCTCCGCTGGTCCAGACTTGATCGAACCGGGAAATTCGTTAAGCGGTAATGAGGAGTATGAAACTAATTCTTGGCAATTAACCACAATAGTTAGAGAGATTGGTGGAGTCGCATTTCGGGTTCATTCAATTCCAGATAATGAAGAACAATTAAAAGATATTGTGGAAGATCAATTAGTTAGAGCTGATTTAATTGTTGTAAGTGGCGAACGTAAAGACGATTCATTTGAATTAATCACTAAAGCCTTAAGCCAATTAGGTGAGGTAAAAGTAGTAGATCTAGAGCTAGAAAATTTCGGTCACTTCAATTATGGGTCAATCGGTCCTGATAAAACTCCTGTAGTTACTTTGCCAGGTGACCCAATTAATGCATATGTTGCCATGCAATTATTTGTCAGACCAATGATTCGTACCATGATTGGCGCAAAAGAAGTTTTCTGCCCATCAGTTAAAGCTAAATTAGAAAAAGATTACAAAGGAACTGTCAATGGTCGCAGTTACTTGCTTTCAAATTTAAGTGACGATAATTCATCGGTTGCAATTTTTAATGAACAAGAGGATTTTGTGAGTTTAGCGGCTGCTAATTCTTTAGTGTCCGTAAATACAGGTGATTCTATGAAAGCTGGCGATAGTGTCACTGCCGTTATTTTGCCTCGAATTAAATAGTTTTAAATGGATAGCAGATGATTGAGTTAACTAACGGTGAAATTTTATTAAGACCATTCTTAGCCTCAGATGCTAAACAATGGCGCCGCGTTAGAGCTTTAAATAAGGATTGGCTTGATGAATGGGAAGCCACAGTTCCGAAGACTTCGAAAAATGACCAATTAAAAGCACCACTTTCGTTTCGCAAAATGGTCCGCGCTTTCGCAAAAGAGACCAGGGCTGGACGGTCTTTCTCATTTGGAATATTTATAGGACCAAATTTGATTGGGCAAATAAATTTAGGTGGCGTAATTTACGGAGCGCTTCGGGGAGCCCATATTGGATATTGGATCGATCGCGAATATGCCAATCGCGGCTATATGACTGAAGCAGTCAATATGGTGACAGATTTTGCATTTAATGAGCTGGAACTTCATCGAATTGAGATAAATATTCGCCCAGAAAATTCGCCATCAATCCGAGTAGCAGAAAAATGTGGTTATCTTTATGAAGGATTGCGTCCAAGATATTTACATATCGCCGGGGGTTGGCGTGACCATCACTGCTTTGTTCGCGAAAATATCGCAATCAAATAGAGTGTAAATACCCGAAAACGGACATTTGAAACACTAATCTTTGGCCATCATGGCCTCAGCAATTATTTACTTGGCGATCATCGGTATGTGGGTCGCTTACTTTTTGCCCCGATGGATTCATACACATGATGAATTTTCGGGAAAATCTGTAGAACGTTACAAGAGCGCGCTTCGAGTTGTAGCCGGAGAATCCCAATCAGATTCAATGTCTGCTAAGGCCATACATACAGATCTCGATGCTCCATTTAAAAAATCCCAAGCTCTTTTGCGCCGTCGGATTATTTTCATTTTAATTTTATCTACTCTTATTGCGACAAGTGTTGGTGCAGTCATGAACTTATTAAGTTGGTTAGCAATTGGAATTCCGGTCTCTGGATTTATTGTCTATCTTGCGCATACTCGCCGAACTATCAACCGCGATCGAGTTCAACGACGCCGTATCGAAGGTTTACAACGAAGCACCCAAGGTGTTTCCCATGTAAATCTCTCTGAAGTTGTTGCTCCAAAGTCAGATTCTGAACTGTGGGTGCCATTAGCAGAACGTGAAATCACGGGAATTGTTTTGCTGCCTCAAGGAAGCGCTGCCACCAGAAATACTTGGACGCCGAATTCAATACCTGCACCTACTTATGTAAATGCGCCTAAAGCAGTAACCCCAAGACGGGTTATTGATTTAACTACGCCAGGTCAATGGAGCGAGGAGCAGGAGAAACTTGCAAGGGAAGCGCTCGCAGCTGCAGCGCCTAGTGCGGATGAAGTATTTGATCAACAACTAGCTGACGAAGCGGCACAAAAACGCGATCGCGCTGTTAATAGTTAAATCCAAGAACTCCACCACATACGTGCATACCAAGCATCATATGTAGTGATTGCTCCTGTAAAAACTGGGTAGAAATACAGGAAATTCAGCGCAATTGCTATCACCACAATTGTGATTACATATTTCAATTTTTCATCATATTCATAAGCTAATTTTGCTAACAGCACTATTGCCAGAATTAGAAATGGTGCAAAAACCACGGCATAAAAGGTAAATACGGTTCTTTTTTGAAAGAAGAACCAAGGCAGATATCCAGCTAAGATTCCTAAAAATGGAATTAAAGATGCCAAATCAAATTCTCGCATCGCTAAATTATGAAGATTAACACCAATTAAAAATACGATTGCGATTGCACCAAGCCACCAAAGTATTGGTGTGCCGATTGCCAGAACTTCTTGTGCACAATTTTTGGTGCCGCAACCTTTTGGTGATTCATAGAAAAATGAAGTTGGACGTCCCATCACTAACCAACTCCATGGATTTGCTTGGTAAGAATGTTTCTCAGTTAGTCCAGTGTGAAAACCTAACATTTCTTTATGATAATAAATTAAGGAACTCAGTGGATTAGATTTTGAGTCGCGGTCCCAACCCAATGAAGAATTGAACCAACCAAA
This sequence comes from uncultured bacterium, assembly GCA_963977625.1. Taxonomy (GTDB): domain Bacteria; phylum Actinomycetota; class Actinomycetes; order Nanopelagicales; family Nanopelagicaceae; genus ZLKRG08. The sequence continues at coordinate 24,261 of CAXBPX010000004.1, read as the reverse complement.
CCAAGAAATAATATAAATGGCACCAGAAGTTATTCCAACTTTAATAACTCTGATCAAGTTTCTATTTACAATTAATTCTAAAATTAGAAAAACTACAACAAAGTAAATAGCACTCCATTTACTTCCCATCGCCAGACCCAAATAAATGGCAAAGTTTAAATATTTTCCCTTTAGCCATGCGTTTACCGCAAGCAATACAAAGAGTGTTAAAAAGATATCCAACAGCGCAGTTCGCGACATCACTAAATTTAATCCATCTAGCGCCATTAGCAGCGCAGCCAGTGTGGCCCATTTGTTTTCATGGAAAATGCGTTGCGCAATACGAGCGGTTAAGTACACAGTTAAAGTTCCAGCAACTGCGACTGCAATACGCCACCCAAATTCATGGTTGCCAAATAATTTAATGCCGATGGCAATCAGCCATTTTCCTACTGGAGGGTGGACGATGAATTCTGGTGCACCTTTAGTAACTTCTACGCCAAATTTCAAATAATCACGGGCGCCATCGACATAGTAAATTTCATCAAATACCAACCCTTTTGGCTTTGATAAATTGAAGATTCTCAGCAGGAATGCCAAGAAGCTGATCACTAGCGCTGGAAACATAAGTAAAGAGTAGATGAGATGATTGCGCACATGAAGTTATTGCTTGCTGGTGTGCCCCTTGGAAATCCAGGAGATGCTTCTGCTCGCTTAATTTCAGCAATTAAGAACGCTTCCATTATTGCGGCGGAAGATTCGCGCCGCTTTCAAAGACTTTGCCAAGATTTAGGAATTAGCAGCCAAGCCAAAATACTTTCATTTTTTGAAGGAAACGAAGAAGAACGCACCGAGCAATTGTTAAATGAATTGCGAAATGGTGCGGATGTTTTGGTTGTAACAGATGCTGGTATGCCTACTGTAAGTGATCCAGGATTTAAATTGGTGCGAAGTGCAGTAGCCGAAAATATTCAAGTAGAGGTACTTCCGGGACCAAGTGCAGTCACTACTGCATTGGCACTTTCAGGTCTACCAACCGATCGATTTTGTTTTGAAGGTTTTGTGCCAAGAAGTCAAGGTGCGCGGGAGAAGTTTTTTGAAGAATTAAGATTTGAAGTTAGAACTGTGGTTTTCTTTGAAGCGCCACATCGTTTGCAAGAAACTTTGATAACCGCGATAAATTTCTTAGGAGCAGAAAGAAAAGCAGCTCTCTGTCGTGAAATGACTAAAACTTACGAAGAAACAGTACGCGGAACGCTTGGCTCTTTACAAGAATGGGCAAGTTCTAAAGAAGTTTTGGGAGAAATCACCATTGTGGTTGAAGGCGCAATTGTTGGAGCAAGAGAGATAAACCACGAGAGAATTATTGATTCAGTACGAAAATTTGAAAATGCAGGAATGGATCGCAAAGAAGCTATTGCTGCAGTTGCGCAGGAGCTGAATCTGCCTAAACGAGAAGTGTTTGATGCGATGGTTGCTGCGAAGAATGCTCAATAATCCAGCAATAATCCAGCAATAAGTTAAGAATCAGGTATAGGTAGAATAACCACATGACCGAAAAGGCTTATTACGTAACCACTCCTATTTATTACGTAAACGATGCGCCGCACATTGGCCATGCATACACAACGGTGGCTGGAGATGTTTTAACTAGATGGCATCGTCAAAAAGGTGAACCAACTTGGTATTTAACCGGTACTGACGAACACGGCCAAAAAGTTATGCGTACTGCAGATGCTAATGGCGTAGCTCCGCAAGCTTGGGTCGATAAATTGGTAGCCGAAGCCTGGTTACCAAATTGGAAAGCATTAAATATTGCAAACGATGACTTTATTCGCACTACATCAGAACGACATACAAAAAGGGTTCAGAATTTCTTGCAGAAATTAAAAGATGCCGGATTTATTTATGCTGGAAAATTCGAAGGTCCTTATTGCGTTGGTTGCGAAGAATTTAAATTGCCTGGTGATTTAATTGATGAAAAGGGAGAGAAACTCTGCCCAATTCATAGTAAGCCAGTTGAAATAGTAGATGAAGACAATTGGTTTTTTAAATTATCAGAATTTCGTGAACCACTTTTAAAACACTATCGAGACAATCCAGATGCCTGCCAACCGGAAAGCGCGCGAAACGAAGTCATTTCATTTCTAGAAGGCGAAGTCCGGGATTTATCAATCTCTAGATCGACTTTTAATTGGGGAATTCCAGTTCCGTGGGATACCAAACAAGTAGTTTATGTTTGGTTTGATGCCTTGCTTAATTACGCAACTGCCGTTGGCTTAGGTGATGAACCAAATAGCCAGGATGGCAAGAAATTTGCAGCTACTTGGCCAGCAAATGTTCATTTAGTTGGAAAAGATATTTTGCGTTTTCACGCAGTAATTTGGCCAGCGATGTTGATGGCTGCTGACTTACCAGTTCCCGGAAAAGTTTTTGCGCATGGTTGGCTGCTTGTAGGCGGCGAAAAGATGTCAAAAAGTAAACTAACCGGAATCGCACCGAGTGATATCACAAACCATTTTGGTGTTGATGCATTTCGTTATTACTTTATGCGCGCTATTCCATTTGGCAGTGATGGTTCCTTCTCTTGGGAAGATATGGGCGCTCGTTACACAAGTGAATTAGCAAATGATTTCGGAAATTTAGCATCACGTCTCACCGCAATGATCGAAAAATATTGTGATGGAGTGATTCCAGCGCCAACTGCAGGCGGTGAATTAGCAACATTATTGACGCAAACCGTGGCTACTGCTGATAAGGCAATGTGTGCATTGGATTTTCAAGGCGGAATTCTGGCAATCATGGATTTCTGCAAGCGAATTAATCTTTATGTAACGGAAACCGAACCATGGGTATTAGCCAAAGACGATGCAAATAAGCAGAAATTAAATGAAGTTCTTTACAACACCGCCGAAGGAATTCGAGCTTTGGCAGTTTTATTACATCCAGTTATGCCCGAAACTTGTGAAAAATTATGGGAGAGTTTGGGTGCCAATGCTCTGGGAGCCATTGGAAATCAAAAGATTTCTGATGTGGCAAAGTGGGGAACGCTGCCAGCAGGAAGTAAAGTTTCAAAGAGCGCACCATTATTTCCGCGATTGGAAGATTAATTGGCAGATCGCCACAATCGCGATATCGATCGCCCGCTTGCACCGGCTCCCGAACCTTTACAAGTAAGTGCCATTGATGCACATGCGCATTTGGAAATTGTTACTAACACCGAACCAGATGCTCCAGAAATTGCAGAGGTGATTGCAGCCGCAGCTACTGCAGGTGTGGACCGATTAGTCCAAGTTGGATACTCAGCAGAACAATCCAAATGGTGTGTGAAGCTTGCAGAACTTTATCCAGGTAAAGTTGTAGCGGCAGTTGCACTTCACCCAAATGAAGCTCCGGTAGTTAAAGACTTAGAGCAAGATTTAGCAGTAATTGCAGAGTTAGCTAAACATCCGCGAGTGCGCGCGATAGGTGAAACTGGTTTGGATTATTTCCGTACGCCACCAGAACTGCAGGAAATTCAACGTGAATCATTTAAAAGACATATTCAAATTGCAAAAGAAAATGATTTAGCACTTGTTATCCACGACCGAGATGCACATGAAGATGTGCTTAAAGTTTTAGAAGAAGTAGGCGCTCCTGAAAAGACAGTTTTTCATTGCTATTCGGGGGATCTTGAGATGGCAAAATATTGTGTAGCTCGAGGTTATGTGCTCTCTTTTGCGGGAACGGTGACATTTAAAAATGCGCCAGAGTTACGAGAAGCGGTTAAATTTGTACCTGATGATTTGCTGTTAGTAGAGACAGATTCGCCATTTTTAGCGCCTACTCCGCATAGAGGTGCTCTAAATACTCCGGCTCAAATCGCAAATATTGTTAGGTTTATTGCTGATGAACGTGGTGTTGATGCAACACATATTGCATCTGTTACCGCCGCAAATACCATCCGAATTTTTGGATCATTTGAATAATGACACTTTTAGGTGCGGCCGAAATTCGTGAATTAGCCGCGAAATTAGAGTTAAACCCTTCAAAAGGATTGGGCCAGAATTTTGTTATTGATGGAAATGTATGTCAAAAAATTGTTCGACAAGTAGAGATCAATGAAGATGATATTGCCTTAGAAATTGGTCCGGGTCTGGGTTCATTAACTCTTGCGATTCTAGAGAGCAAAATACCGCTGATAGCGGTGGAAATTGATGAAAGATTGGCAAAGCAATTACCTGAAACGGTTGCGGCACATAATTCAGATAGTAAGTTAACGGTAATCAACCAAGATGCACTAAATTTAAGTAAATTGCCAGAAAATCCAACTGTGTTAGTGGCAAATTTGCCATATAACGTTTCCGTGCCAGTTTTACTCAATTTACTCGAACGTTTTCCAAGTTTACGTGAAGGCGTAGTAATGGTGCAGGCAGAAGTTGCAGATAGATTAGCTGCAAAACCTGGAAATAAAGATTATGGCGTACCCAGTTTGAAAGGTGCTTGGTGGGCTAATTTAACTTTGGCCGGAAATATTTCAAGAAGTATTTTTTGGCCGGTACCAAATGTAGATTCCAAACTGGTTTACTTTAAACGGCATGCCCCTATGGGAGACGATACGTTTAGATTAAGAGTATTTGCATTAATAGATGCAGCATTTTCTCAACGTCGCAAAATGATTAGATCAGCAATGTCGTCGGTAATTGGTTTAAATGCAGAATCAATTATTCAGGCTGCAGGTGTAGATCCCACACTTCGCGGAGAAGCTTTGGATTTGGCTGCTTATTCGGCGATTGCATCTCAAAAATATTGATTAACTTATAGTCTTCGACCATGCGCAAGTCAGTAGAAGTTCAGGTACCTGCAAAGGTTAACCTGCAATTATCTGTTGGGCCAAAAGAGGCTGATGGGTACCACGAAGTGGTTACGGTCTTTCAAGCAATTTCACTATTTGATAATTTGAAAATTACAAGAAGCGATCAATTCGATATAACGCTTGAGGGCGATTTCATCAATGGAGTTCCAGTTGATCAAAGTAATTTAGTTTCAAAAGCCGTCGATCTAATGGCTGAGAAATTTCAAATAGATAAAAATTTATGTATTGAAATAAATAAAAGTATCCCAGTTGCAGGCGGAATGGCTGGCGGCAGTGCAGATGCGGCCGCTACTTTGCTAGGAATTGATCAATTATTTGGGCTGGGTCTATCGAAAGATGAATTAAGTGAAGTGGCTCGAAAATTGGGTAGCGATGTGCCATTTATGTTGCATGGAGGCGTTGCGGTGGGGCGTGGTCACGGTGATGAGATTACGCCGGCGCTTTCGCGCGGAAATTATCATTGGGTAATTGCGCTTTCAAGTAATGGCCTTGCTACTCCTGCGGTTTACGGAGAATGCGATCGGTTACGTACGGGATTAGATATCAAAGCACCATCAATTAATGATGAATTATTACAAGCGTTGTTGACTGGTGATTCAGTCAGAGTTGGTAAAGCACTAAATAATGATCTCCAAGCAGCTGCGATTTCATTACGACCTGCACTCAGATTAATTTTAGATACTGGTCAAGAATATGGCGCGTTGGGCGGCATTGTTTCCGGATCTGGACCATCGGTTGCATTCTTAGTTGCTGATGAAGATCATTCGCTAGATCTTGCGGTGGCACTTACTTCAAGCGGAGTCGTCGGCAGCGTGGCACGTGCACAAGGTCCAGTAGTTGGCGCAAAAGTTACGGTTTTAAATTAATCTTCAAAGTGAATTGCAAGTTCGCGAAGCAGCGCTGCTAGTTCTGATTGTTCACCTTTATTAAGTACTTTTAACAATTCTCGTTCTCGACTTAAAAGATCTTCCATTGCACTATCTACTGCTTTTGCTCCGGCTTTTGTTAAAGTAACTAAACTGCCACGACCATCAGCAGGATCTGGGGTACGAGTAATCAATCCCAATTCTTCTAATCGATCCAATCTATTGGTCATAGTGCCGCTAGTAACCATAGTTTCTTGAATTAATTGACCTGGCGTTAATTGATATGGATCTCCAACGCGACGAAGTGTTGCCAAAACATCAAATCCCCAAGTTTCTAATTCTGCGAATGCATTTCTTCGTGCAATATCAAGATGTTTTGAGATTCGTGTAATTCGCGAAAGTATTGCAAGCGGAGAGAAATCCAAATCTGGACGCTCTTTCTGCCATGCAGCTATGAGGCGGTCAACTTCATCTTTATCGTTCATTTTCTCGACGTAGCGTAATCGAGAGCGCTAATGATTTTGGCGAATTGCACCTTTTACGAGAGAATACGGGTTCCGCCATTGTGTAGTGGCTAGCACATGGGCCTTTGAAGCCCAGGGTCCTGGATCGATACCAGGTGGCGGAGCCACCGACAATCTCTAATAGAATTATCTAGTGATAAAGCAAGCAATTGTTTTGGCTGCAGGCGAGGGAACTCGCATGAAATCACAAACTCCAAAAGTCTTACATGAAATATCAGGTCGATCATTACTTGGACATGTATTGCATGCACTTGAAAGTGTAGAGCCGGAAAAAATTAGGGTGGTTGTAGGTTCGGGCCGCGAACTAGTTGAATCACATTTATCTCAAATTGCTCCAGATGCAATCGCAGTATTTCAAGCAGAACGAAATGGCACTGGCCATGCAGTACAAATTGCACTTGATGGCGTATCCGAGCGCGGCAATCTCTTGATTTTGGCAGGCGATACCCCAATGCTTTCAGGTCAAACTCTGAAAGATTTTCTGGCTGCACATAATGGTGGTGGATATACCGCCTCGGTATTAACGGCCGAACTTCCTGATCCCACCGGCTATGGTCGAATTATTCGGGATGATGAAAATCTTCTACTGAAAATCGTAGAAGAAAAAGATGCCAACGATGATGAAAAATTAACTTTCGAAGTTAATTCTGGTGTCTATATATTTGATTTCGCAGCATTAACCAGCGCCATTAGTCAACTAAAAAGCAATAATGCGCAAGGTGAACTTTATTTAACTGATGCCATTGAAATAATTAGAAAAAATGGTGGGAAAGTTGCACCAATACTCTGCGAAGATTTCACCGAAACTTTGGGTGTAAATGATCGAGTGCAATTGGCTGAAGCCGCTGCGATATTAAGAGATCGCATAAATGAACGCCACATGCGAAATGGGGTAACAATTCTTGACCCAGCCACAACTTGGATTGATGACACCGTGACTATTGCGCCAGATGTGACAATTCTGCCTGGTTCGGCTATTTATGGTTCGACGGCAATTGCATCACACGCAGTAATTGGCCCACGCACCACTTTGCAAGATTGCGCAGTAAATTGTTGCGCGACTATCAAAGAATCAAATTGCACCGCATCTGAAATTGGTGAAAGCGCAAATGTTGGTCCCTTTGCATTCTTGCGTGCCGGAACTGTGCTTGCCAACGAAACCAAAGCAGGAGCATTCGTAGAAATAAAGAATTCTCAAATTGGTAGTGGTTCTAAAGTGCCACATCTTTCATACGTTGGCGATGCCACCATTGGCGAAGGTTCAAATATTGGCGCCGCAACTGTTTTCGTTAATTATGATGGTGTCGAGAAACATCGCACGGAAATTGGTGACCATGTCCGAATTGGTAGTGACACCATGTTGGTTGCTCCAATTTCGGTCGGAGATGGCGCATATACCGCCGCGGGATCGGTAATTACCGAAGATGTTCCGGCAGGCGCGATTGGAGTTGGCCGCGCTAAGCAGAGAAATGTCTTAGGGTGGGTCATGCGCAAGCGACCAGGTAGCAAATCCGCAAAAGCGGCCGAACAAGCTGCAAAGAACAAAGGAGAGTAAAAGATGAGCGAGCTTCGTTTATCGTCCGAAAAGCGATTACGAATCTTTACTGGAAGAGCATTTCCAGAGCTCGCCGAATCAGTGGCTGCCGAATTAGGCATCACTATAACTCCAACTTCTGCATATGATTTTGCAAATGGTGAAATTTTTGTTCGCTTCGAAGAATCAGTTCGCGGTAGTGACGCATATGTAATTCAATCTCACGCAGCACCAGTTAACAAACAAATCATGGAGCAATTAATCATGATTGATGCGTTAAAGCGCGCATCTGCAAAAAGAATTACAGTCGTAGCACCGTTTTATGGTTATGCGCGTCAAGATAAGAAGCACCGTGGACGCGAACCGATCTCTGCTCGATTAATGGCTGATTTATTTAAAACTGCAGGTGCAGATCGTTTGATGGTTGTCGATTTACACACTTCGCAAATTCAAGGATTCTTTGACGGTCCGGTAGATCATTTATTTGCTCTACCATTATTGGCAAATTATGTTGGCAGCAAAGTTGATCGTTCACAATTAACTATTGTTTCACCAGATTCAGGACGAGTTAGAGTTGCGGAACGTTGGTCAGATTTACTTGGTGGTTGTCCGATCGCTTTCATTCATAAAACTCGCAATCCATTGATTCCAAATGAATCAAATACGGGACGCGTGGTTGGTGATGTTCAAGGACGTACTTGTGTAGTTATTGATGACATGATTGACACCGCAGGAACCATTACTAAAGCTGTAGATGCACTCTTTGAAGAAGGCGCCAAAGATGTAATTGTTGCGGCGACGCACGCAGTCTTTAGTGGGCCAGCCATTGATCGTTTAAAAAATTCAAAGGCATCTGAAGTCATCGTCTGCGATACCTTGCCAATCCCAGTAGAAAATCGCTTTGATGGACTAACCGTGCTCTCGATTGCACCACTTATTGCGCGTGCAATCAGAGAAGTCTTCGAAGATGGCTCAGTTACCAGTCTTTTTGACGGACACTCTTAATTCCTATAACCTTTGGCCATTCCGGCGAGGGTGTAAAAACCGTAATCGACGATAAATTTCGTTAATTACTCTGCGCCGCAAGTTGAAGGCGAGAGGTAAAAAAATGGCAGAAGTAACAATCAATGGTGTTACTCGTACCGAATTTGGTAAAGGTGCATCACGTCGTGCACGTCGCGATGGTTTAGTTCCAGCGGTTATTTATGGTCACGGTGAAAAACCAAAGCACGTAGCGCTTCCAGTTCGCGAACTTGGTAATGCGTTAAAAACTGCAAACGTATTGCTAGATATCGTGGTTGACGGAAAAACCGAACTAACACTGCCAAAGGCAGTAGTTCGTGATCCACTAAAGCAGACTTTAGAACACGTAGATCTAATTGTGGTTCGTCGTGGTGAGAAGGTAATTGTGGCAGTGCCAGTTCACACATATGGAAAGCACGATCCAGATGGAATTCTTGAGCACGTACATAACACTGTAGAAATTGAAGTTGAAACTACAAACATTCCGGCAGAGTTAAAGATAAATATCGAAGGCATGATGGCCGGCGAATCTAAGAATGCTATCGATGTCGAACTTCCTGCTGGCGCTAAGCTAATTAGTGATCCAAAGATGACAGTCGTTCACGTTGGCGAGAAGTCCGCACATGTTGAAGAGACTCCAGTTGTAGCAGCTCCAGTAGAAGGTGCCGCAGCTCCAGCAGCAGAAGAAGCAACACCTTCTGCTTAATCTGCCTAATCTGCATAAACTGTAAGAAGTAGAGAAGAGTTAACTCCATGGTTTGGCTAGTCGTTGGACTTGGAAACCCTGGAGCCGAATATCAGAACACGCGTCATAACATCGGCCAATTAGTGGTTGATGAGATGGCGCGTGTTAATTCTTTAAAGTGGACTTCGCATAAAGCCCGCGCAGATGTTGCGGCATTCAAAATAGGTAACATTGGTATCGGCAGCGATGCTCCTGGTGTGATTTTAGTAAAGCCGCATAGTTTTATGAATGATTCTGGCGGTCCCATAAAAGCGCTTTGCAATTTCTATAAAGTAGGAATTGAAAATTTAATTGTGATTCATGATGAATTAGATATTCCATTTAATGCAATTCGCATCAAGCAAGGTGGCGGAGATAACGGCCATAACGGTTTAAAAAGTACCACCAGCGCAATGACTAATAATTATTATCGAATTCGAATGGGCGTTGGTCGACCACCAGGACAACAAGATCCAGCAGATTTTGTGTTGAAGAATTTTTCTAGTTCTGAAAAGAGTGAACTTCCAGGTTTTGTCTCTCGCGGGTCAGATGCAATTGAATATTTAATTAACAATGGGCTAGCTGCCGCCCAAGGTCAGTACAACCAGTAAATCAACCTGTATTACGTAAACCTAACGCAACACCATTAATTGTTAGCAATAGCGCACGACGTAATAATGGATCAGCATCATCGCCAGCAGTTCTTACACGTTCGAGCAGATTAACTTGCATCATATGTAGTGGGGCTAAATATTGATCGCGAATCTGTAAAGTTCGAGCTAATAGTGGTTGGTCGCCAAGTAAATCTTCGTTTCCGCGCAGCGCATTGATTTCTTGGCTAGTCAATTCAAATTCTGCTTTGATATCGGCAAAGAAATGTCGTAGCTCAGCAGGGACTAACGTATTCACATAATGCTGCGCCATCTTCAAATCAGTTTTGGCCATGGTCATTTCGACATTGGAAATAAAGGTCTTGAAGAAGTGCCACTCTTCTAGCATCTGCTTTAATACTTTAACTTGGCCAGCTGCTCGCGCAGCTTTCAAACCGGTGCCGACGCCATACCATCCAGGGACAATTTGGCGACTTTGAGTCCAACCAAAGACCCAAGGAATTGCACGAAGATTTTCGATTCCATCATTGGCTCCTTGGCGTCGCGATGGACGAGAACCTAAAAACATATCTCCTAATTGTTCAACCGGAGTAGAGCTATAAAAGTAAGCTGGTAAATCTTGGTGACTTACTAAATTGCGATATTTTTGAAATGAATTTTCAGATATTAATTCCATACATTCATTCCACTGCTTCAAATCTTCTTCTGACTGACGTGGACCACGATTTAGCACGGTTGCTTCAAGTGCAGCAGCCAGAGTTAGTTCTACGTTCTCTCTAGCTAAAGTTGGAATTGAATATTTGTCAGATATAACTTCGCCTTGTTCGGTCATCTTGATCTGTCCATCAAGTGAACCCCACGGAAGTGCAATCAAAGCATCGTATGTTGGTCCACCACCACGACCGACCGAACCACCACGACCATGGAAAAGTCGAAGTTTGACCCCATATTTATTTGCGACATCTCTCAATCGACGTTGCGCTTGATGAATTTCCCATTGGCTGGTCGCAATTCCAGCATCTTTATTGGAATCGGAATATCCAAGCATTACTTCTTGTTCATCACCGCGAAGTGAAACCAATTTTCGATAAGTTGGATTTGCTAGAAGTTTTTCTAAAATTACATCAGCAGCTCGTAGTTCAGCGACAGTTTCTAGAAGCGGTGCAAAGCCAATTTTTGCAACACCGTTATTAATATTGATTAAGCCAGCTTCTTTGGCCAGAACCACTGCAGCTAATAAATCTTCGGGATGTTTGGTCATAGAAATGATGTAAGTTTCAATAACTTCTGGGCCGAATTGTGAAATTAGCTCATTAATCGCCTTGAAAGTATCTAATGTTTTTGCGCTCTGATCATCAAGATTCTCTGGTGATCTAGGAGTTTGATTCTCAAGTTCTGAAATCAATAGATCAAATCGAGTTCCTGGCTCTTTGCTCGCATAATCAGCTGAGATTCCAAAATTAGCCAGTGCCGCATGGTGCATCTGTGAATGTTCGCGCACATCCATAGTGGCATGAATTAGGCCAAATGCGGAAATAGTGCGAATGATTCTCTCTAATTCGCCAGTTGCAATTAATTCCCCATGATTAGCCATTAGCGAATCTCGCATTAAATTTAAATCGGCCAAAAGTTCATCTGTATTTGCGTAATCGCGACCAGGAACATGTGGCGCACCAGCTGCATGGCGCTTTCTAGTGAGTTCTAATCTGTGCACAATAGCGGTAGTTTTTAAACGATACGGTTCGCGGGCATTTAAGCGACGATATCTAGCTTCAAATTCTGGAATATTAGCCAAGTCTTGTTCTACAGAATTTTTTAATTCTTGCGAAACATTAGTAATTCTGGTGGATACTGACAACGATTGACGTAACTGCGATAAGGCTTCAGATATCACTCTGATGGCGTGGCCCACCTGTATTACGATTGTTTCACGAGTGACATCTGCAGTTACATTTGGATTACCATCACGATCGCCACCAATCCAAGTTCCGAAGGAAAGTGGTTTAGCAGTTGGTTCAATAGTGACACCAAGGCGCGCGACTTCATGGGCAAAATCATCAAGCACATCCGGTACCGTTAAACGAAATAAATCGTCAAGATAATAAAGTGCGTTTACAGCTTCATCAATTACTAATGGTCGCTCAACGCGTAATTCATCAGTTTGCCACAAAAGATCAATGGCTTCAGATAATCGCGCATCTCTCGCACGGTTAGCAGGCGCTTCAAGTAAATCTGAAATAAGGGCTAATTTATTGAGAACTGAACGGCGCGAAGCTTCAGTCGGGTGGGCAGTAAAGACTGGTCGAACCGAAAAATCAGCTAACCAACTCTTTAAATCTTCCAATTTAATTTCATGACCGCTTTTTTTAGCAGCTTCAATTTTATTTACTGCTTGGGCAATCCAAGATCCACTTTCCGTACGTTTGTTTTCTAGGACTCTAGAACGGTGTACTTGTTCAGCTACGTTTGCCAAATGGAAATAAGTGCTAAAAGCGCGAACCAATTGCACAGCTTGATCGACAGAAACCACTTTAAGTTCGGCTTCGCCTTGGCCATTTCTAACTGCTGCTCGAACTTTTTCCACTAAATCTAAGAGCGCTGGTCCTTCTTGGCGAATTAATGACTTTCCAAGTAATTCACCAAGAGCTCGAACATCACTGCGAAGCGATGCATCATCTTGCATCTGTAACTGCCTAAGTTGGCTCTCCGCGCTCATTGGCAAATCATCTCAGGTACTTAATAGGATATGAAACGTAAGGCCCCCTCCCTTTTGGGAATGGGGCTAATCGCCGTTTGTCCCAGTATTTGAACTCTACGAAGACGATGCAAATCGCAAGATGAAAGGAGCACCAATGCGTGGATTAATGCCACTTAGCAATCAAGCAATTGAAGATGCGCTAACTTCTAATCACGATTTAATTTCAGCTCCAGCATCTTTTGCTTATTTAATTGCGTTGCGTGCGCTTAGAAAACCTATCTTAGTTATTACTGCTTCATCCAAAGCTGCTGAAGATTTATTTAAAGAAATCAAAGAATTACACGCAGATACCTTGGAATTTCCAGCTTGGGAAACATTGCCGCATGAACGTTTGAGTCCAAGCAGCGATACCGTGGCTAAGCGAATTTCAACTTTGCACGCTTTAAAAGACCAGGAAAAAAACTGGGTAGTTATCGCTCCAATTCGGTCAGTCATTCATAAATTTAATGCTCAAATCATAAATACCGAGCCGATTGTTCTAGAACGCGGTTTAGAATTTAATTTAACCGAACTTCAGCAACGTTTAGTAACTTTCTCTTATACCCGCACTGATTTGGTAGAAAGACGCGGCGAATTTGCAGTGCGTGGTGGAATTCTGGATATTTTTGCACCGAATCAAGACCATCCAATTCGCATTGATTTCTTTGGAGATGAAGTTGAAGATCTGAGTTTTTTCACGGTTGCTGACCAAAGAACCACTGGAAGTATTACAACCAATATCAAGATTCTACCTTGCCGAGAATTATTAATAAATGATGAAATTAAATTAAGAGCAAATGAGCTAGCCGCAACCGTTGAAAATGAGCTTTTAAGTAAAGTAGCAAACGGATTAACACCCGAAGGAATGGAATCACTTATTCCACTACTAATCGATGATTTGCAATTGATAAATGATTCCATGCCAAATGGATTTGAACCTATATTTATTGAGCGAGAGAGAGTTATCGGAAGAGTCGCGGATTTATTGGCGACTAACGAAGAATTCCGCCAAGCAGCTTGGTCAAATGCAGCCATCGGTGGCAAAACTCCTATCGAAGCCGGAAGCACATATATCGATTGGGATTTACTAAAAAGTGAGCTGCCAAATGCGAGAGATTTTCGTCAATTTGGATCAGATACCGATACCTTTTTGGAAATTGACCCAATAGAACCATTTAGAGGAAATATTGAACGTTTAATAAATATTTTTGAAAGCGCCTTAAATGAGAAGCGCAGAGTAATTTTTTCTGCATCAAGTAAAGGCATGATTGAAAGATATGCCAGCATTTTTAGAGATGCTAATTTGCCGATTCAAATTCAATATCCCTTTAGTGCTGCGCCAATCAGTGGCCATATAACTTTGACGGCATCACTTTTTAGAAATGGTTTTAGTAGCGATGAGTTTTTGTTTATCACCGAACGTGATTTAACGGGTTCACAAAGCTTGGGCAGCGAAAAATTACCTTCTAAGCGCAGAAAAAATATTGATCCGTTGCAACTAAAAACTGGTGATTACGTTGTACACGAACAACACGGCATTGGTCGATATGTTGAAATGGCACAAAGATCGATCGGCGGAGTGGTCCGAGAGTATTTGATAATTGAATATGCACCCGCAAAGCGTGGCCAACCAGGAGATCGCATTTTTGTCCCGGTAGATGCTTTAGATCAAATAAGTAAATACATTGGTGGCGATGCACCAACTATTCATAGAATTGGTAGCGGCGAGTGGAGCAAAGCTAAAAATCGTGCTCGAAAAGCTGTTCGTGAGATTGCTGGAGAATTAATTCGATTATATGCAGCGCGAACAAGTGCGCCAGGGTTTGCTTTTTCACCTGATACTCCTTGGCAGCGAGAGTTAGAAGATAACTTTGCATACGTAGAAACGGCTGATCAATTATCAACAATTGAAGATGTAAAAAGAGATATGGAGCGTCCATATCCGATGGATCGCTTAATTTGTGGCGATGTTGGATATGGCAAAACTGAAATTGCAGTGCGGGCAGCATTCAAAGCAGTGCAAGATGGCAAGCAAGTGGCGGTTTTGGTTCCAACCACATTATTAGTCCAACAACATTTAAAAACTTTTTCGGAAAGATTTGGCGGCTTTCCAATAAAAGTAGCGGGACTTTCTAGATTTAATAGCGCTAAAGAGGCAAAAGAAATTATTCAGGAGTTAGCAGCGGGTAGCGTAGAAGTAATTATCGGTACCCACAGAATTCTCTCAAATGATGTGCAATTTAAAGATTTAGGGTTAGTGATTGTTGATGAAGAACAACGTTTTGGAGTGGAGCAGAAAGAGTTACTTAAAAAACTGCGAACAAGTGTGGATGTTTTGGCGATGTCAGCAACACCGATTCCGCGCACCCTAGAGATGGCAATTACGGGCATCAGAGAAATGTCCACGATTACTACGCCACCGGAGGAACGTCACCCAATTTTGACTTATGTAGGCGCACAGGATGACAAACAAATAAGTGCAGCAATTCATCGTGAATTATTGCGAGATGGTCAAGTTTTCTATATTCATAATCGGGTTGAATCAATTGATCGCGTAGCCTTGAAATTGAAAGAGTTGGTTCCGGAAGCGAAAATTCGAGTTGCACATGGGCAAATGAGCGAGACCATGCTGGAAGACGTAATTCTCGGATTCTGGAATCGTGATTTCGATGTATTAGTTTGTACGACAATTGTCGAAAGCGGTCTTGATATTCCAAATGCCAATACCTTAATTGTCGAAAGTGCAGATAAATTTGGGCTTTCTCAATTGCACCAAATTCGTGGTCGCGTTGGACGTGGTCGAGATCGAGCTTATGCATATTTTCTCTTTCCTATTGATAAACCTTTAACAGAAGTAGCAATTGATCGCCTAAATACCATTGCATCAAACACCGAACTTGGTGCTGGCATGCAAGTTGCCTTAAAGGATTTAGAGATTCGTGGTGCTGGAAATTTACTTGGCGGAGAACAATCTGGTCATATTGCCGATGTCGGTTTTGATTTATATATGCGAATGGTCGGTGAAGCAGTCATTGATTACAAAACTGGATTTATTGAGACAGATGAAGTGTCACATGAATGCAAAATTGAAATTCCAGTAGAAGCACATTTACCTGAAGATTATGTTGACTCTGAAAGATTGAGATTAGATATTTATCGAAGACTGGCAGATATCAGAGAGCCAGCAGAAGTTAAGCCAATCGAAGAAGAGCTAATTGATCGATTTGGTCCACTTCCAGAACCTGTCTCATTATTAATTCAAGTAGCAACTTTGCGTGCCGCAGCTCGAAAGTTAGGAATTAGAGAGTTAATTCAACAAGGAAAGAGCATAAAAATTTCTCCGATTAGGTTGCCAGAATCAAAGCAACTAAAACTGCAGAGACTTTACCCTGGTAGTTTGTATAAGGGCGCAACTAATGTGGCATTAGTCGCTTTACCTGCTCAAGATTGGTCGCCATTGGGAGAAAAAGCTCAATTACGAGATACTTCGGTCATTGCTTGGGCCACTTCGGTGATCCAAGAACTAACCGGCAAATAGTGTTAAAGAATTAAAAGGAAGAAAAAAGAGGGTTTTGATGAAGAAGTTGGTCAATGCATTAGTTTTAGCAAGCAGTTTGATTTTTCTGACTTCCTGTAATGCAAGTACTGCTGCGCAAATTGGTGATACCAAAATCTCTACTCAGGATCTGCAATCTCGCATCGCAGAAATTCTCTCCGAACGCGCAAAATATGATACTTCCGGAATGCAATTGAGTACTGGTGAAGAGTTAAACCGTTCCGAAACCCGATTCCTAGTGATTGCAACTATTTTTGAGAAAATTGCGGCAAAGAATGGGATCAAAATTACCCAAGCAATGAAAGATGCCAAAAAGGCGGAAATTTTTAATTCGCTAGGTGGACAAGCACAACTAGGAACTGCTTTGGTATCTGCACAGCTGGCACCATCTGATTTTGATTTATATATTCAAGCAATACTCATATCTGACAAATTACAAGAGCTGGCAATAGCTTCAGGAGTTTCAGAAGCAAATGCAGGAGCTGCGATTCAGCAATTAATTGCAGAATTTTCTAAGTCCGAAAAAATTGTTATCAATCCTCAATTCGGTAAGTGGGATGTTTCAACAGCTGATCTAGTGACTTTTGATGCGGCTGGCACTGCAGTCAAACCAATCACCGCCTAAAATTCTTAATTAGCTATGGCATCTGAGCTACTTCGATTACTCGAAGTAATGGATCAACTTAGATCACCTGGTGGCTGCCCATGGGATGCCGAACAAACTCACCAGTCATTAATTAAGTATTTGCTTGAAGAATCATATGAGTTTATAGATTCAGTCGATTCTGAAGATCGACTTGCAATGCGGGAAGAGTTAGGCGATATCTTGTTGCAAGTCTATTTTCATGCTCGAATCGCAGAAGAACATGCAACAGATCCTTTCACTATTGAAGATGTGGCACGCGGGATAGCAGATAAGTTGGTCAGACGACATCCACATGTATTTGGTGATGCAAAAGCTGATAGCTCTGCGGAAGTGTTGCAAAACTGGGAGAAATTAAAAGCAAGTGAAAAAAATCGTAACTCTGCAACGGACGGTATTGCACTTTCCCAGCCAGCGCTGCCGTTAATCACTAAACTTATCTACCGTGCCGAGAAGAACGGCATAGATTTATCGGGCAAATTAGGTTTACCAACCGCAGAAGTGAACAATGATGTTCCTGTCGAAGTTGCTATAAGTGATGCGTTGGTAGCAGCCGTGGTGGCTGCGATAAAGCAAGGAATCGAACCGGAAGATCTGCTTCGTGCTCGCGCGCGCGAGATTTCAGATGAGATCAAGCGGATTGAGTCCTTGTAGAATACTTATAGTAAAACTCAGTTAAGAGTTCAATAAAAGGTTCAGGAGTAAAAGTGGCAATTATCGAGGCCCTTGGTGCACGAGAGATTTTAGATTCACGCGGAAATCCAACTGTAGAAGTAGAAGTTTTATTAGAGGATGGCACAGCAGCTCGTGCTGCGGTCCCATCAGGTGCTTCAACTGGAGCTTTTGAAGCGGTCGAATTACGCGACGGTGGAAAGCGATATCTTGGCAAAGGTGTCGAAAAAGCAATCAAAAATGTAAATGAAGTTATTGCTCCTGAAGTTGTGGGCTTAGATGCGCAGGATCAACGTTTAGTTGATCAAACAATGATTGAACTTGATGGCACCAAGAACAAAGCAAAACTTGGCGCAAATGCGATTCTTGGAGTTTCGTTAGCGGTTGCAAAGGCAAGCGCAGAACATGCAGATCTTTCGCTATTTAAATATGTCGGCGGTAATAACGCACATGTGCTACCCGTACCAATGATGAATATTCTCAATGGTGGTGCACACGCAGATACCAACGTAGACATACAGGAATTTATGGTCGCTCCAATCGGTGCAGATTCTTTTAAAGAATCGCTTCGTTGGGGTGCGGAGATTTATCATTCACTAAAATCAGTTCTCAAGAAACGCGGATTAGCAACCAGTATTGGCGACGAAGGTGGATTTGCGCCAAATTTGGATAGCAACCGTGCAGCTTTAGATTTAATTCTAGAAGCAGTTGAAGGCGCTGGGTTCAAACCAGGTAAGGAAATTGGGCTTGCGATGGACGTTGCGGCTACTGAATTTTATGAAAATGGTAAATACTCTTTTGAAGGCAAACAATTGACTGCCGCAGAGATGATTGCTTACTACTCAAGCCTGGTTTCTTCTTATCCACTGGTATCTATCGAAGATCCTCTAAATGAAGATGATTGGGATGGTTGGGCTGCGATTACCAAAGAACTTGGAACTAAGGTGCAGTTAGTTGGAGATGATTTATTTGTAACCAATCCAGAACGTCTGGCAAAAGGCATTGCTGCAGATACTGCCAATGCTCTGCTGGTAAAAGTTAACCAAATTGGCTCATTAACTGAAACTCTTGATGCAGTAGAGATGGCGCATCGCGCTGGTTATCGCAGCATGATGAGTCATCGTTCAGGTGAAACTGAAGATGTGACCATTGCAGATTTAGCAGTGGCAACTAATTGTGGTCAGATTAAAACTGGTGCTCCAGCTCGAAGTGAACGTGTTGCTAAATACAATCAGTTACTTCGAATTGAAGATGAACTTGCTGACGGCGCTCGATATGCAGGTCGCGGAGCTTTCCCTCGCTTTAAGCAATCTTAGGTTTTGCGCAAAAAGATAAATAAGGATTAAACATTGCCTCGAAGAAGAAGCAGTTACCGCAGAAAGCGTTTTGATAAATCGTCTCGTTTTCTAGTGGTAGCTGCTTTTTTCTTTGGTGTGATTGTGATGATTGGTTCTCCATTGCAGAAATATTTTGCGCAACGTGCACAAATTAATGCGTTATCGGCTCAAGTAGCTGCGAATCGTACTGCGCTCGAAGAAGCTCGCAAAGAATTGGAACTTTGGAACGATCCTAATTACATAAAATCGCAAGCAAGGGCTCGATTACATTATGTTTTACCTGGAGAGCGTCAATACATACTTACCAATGAGATAACTCTCCAAGGTAGCGATAAATCAAATAATGTGGCTGCAAATGTGCCCACTGGCGTGCCTTGGTACACCAGATTAATAGCAACCGTAACTGAAGCTGGAAATAAATGAATCGTGAAGTCTCCCAATCAGATTTAGATTGTGTTGGTAGACAGTTACAGCGACAGCCAAGAGATGTTCATGCAATTGCATATCGGTGTCCTTGCGGTAATCCAGCTGTTGTAGAGACGCCACCAAGGCTTGCAGATGGCACTCCTTTTCCAACTTTCTATTACGCCACTTGTCCAAAACTTACTGGTGCAATTTCCACTTTAGAAAACGGTGGATTAATGGCAGAAATGAATTTGCGTCTACAAAATGATCCAGAACTTGCTGGTGGATACGCAGCTGCGCATGATGATTATTTGGCTGCACGTGCTGCACTAGGTATAGATGTGCCCGAAGTAGCTGGAATAAGCGCAGGTGGAATGCCTGATCGCGTTAAATGTTTACATTCATTAGTGGCTCATTCTTTAGCAGCTGGCCCAGAAGTAAATCCATTAGGTGATGAAGCGCTAGCAAAGTTACCGAAATGGTGGTTAGACGCTCCATGCGAGTAGCAGCCATTGATTGTGGCACTAATTCCATACGCTTACTTATTGCAGATGTACAAGGTGAAAACTTTCGCGAAGTAATTCGGGAAATGGAAATTGTTAGATTAGGACAAGGCGTTGATCAAACCGGTGAGTTTCATCCTGATGCAATAGCTCGAACCCTTGCAGCGGTAGATAAATTTGCGCTGGAAATAACTAGACGTGGCGTAGAAAAGATACGGTTCTGCGCAACTAGCGCGACAAGAGATGCCACTAATCGCGATTTATTTATCGAAGGTGTTAAGTCTCGATTAGGAATTGCACCAGATGTAATTTCTGGTGAAGAAGAGGCGCGACTTTCATTTGCAGGCGCTACCAAAGATTTAACTGATTCTTTAGCGCCTTTTTTGGTAATCGATATAGGTGGTGGTTCCACCGAATTTGTAATAGGAAATCGAAATGTAGAGAGCGCAAAGAGTGTAAATATTGGATGTGTGCGTATGGCCGAGCGCCACTTAAAATCTGACCCTGCAACAATTTCAGAAATTGAAAGTGCTCGAAAAGATATTAAAACGGCTATTACAGAGGCTAACCAAGTTGTTGATATTAAGAGCGCTAAATCTTTGATTGCAGTTGCGGGGACCGCAACTACGGTAGCGGCAGCGGCGCTAGATCTTCCACAATACGATCGCTATGCAATACATCTTTCTAGGATTTCGGCTACCAAAACTCATGAAGTTTCAGAGATGTTTTTAAAAATGAATCGTTCCCAACGAGCTGCACTTGGATACATGCACCCGGGTCGCGTAGATGTAATTGGCGCTGGATCCTTAGTGCTTTCGGAGATTGTCAAAGCAGTTGGTGCCAATGAATTTATCGCCTGTGAATCAGATATCTTGGATGGCATCGCATTTAGTCTTGGACAAAGCTAACTCTTTACATATTTGAGAATTTGAGAAACTATAAGTTATGACTAATAGCCAGCTGGTCGCAGGAGTTGATTCTTCAACTCAGTCGGTAAAAGTTGTTTTATGTGATGTTCAGACCGGTGAAATAAAAAAAACTATTACAAGGCCACATCCAGATGGAACCGAAGTTGACCCAATTCATTGGCTCAACGCTTTAAATGAAGCGCTTAGTGAAGCCGAAACTTTTGGTGAGATAAGTGCCATTGCAATTGGTGGACAACAACATGGCATGGTTTTACTTGATGCCAATGGTGAGGTAATCAGACCAGCCTTATTATGGAATGACACTAGATCAGATAAAACTGCAGCAGCGCTAAATTCAGAGTTTCCGGAGATTGCAAAATTAACGGGTTCTCAATTGGTGGCATCCTTTACTGCTGCAAAGGTTCGTTGGGTGGCAGAGAACGAACCCGAAAATATCGCTAAAGTCGCGGCAATTTGCTTACCTCACGATTGGCTTTCATGGAAGTTAACTGGATCCAAAGATATAAATGATCTATTTACCGACCGCTCAGATGCATCTGGAACTGGGTATTTCAATCCCACGACTAATGAGTATCTACCAGAAATTTTAAAATCAATTTTGAAATCTGACCGCAAAGTAGTGTTACCAAGAATTGTTTCAGCTAATCAATTTGGAGCTAAAAGTGCGAAAGGAATTCCAATTGCGGCTGGATGTGGCGATAATGCTGGGGCCGCACTTGGAATTAATTCTCAAATTGGAGACATGGTGATTTCACTTGGTACCAGTGGCACTGCATTCATTTCTACTAAGACTGCAACGCATGACCAAAGTGGGGAAGTTGCTGGTTTTGCAGATGCCACCGGAAATTTCTTGCCACTTGCTTGCACATTAAATGCCGCAAAGATATTTGCAACAATTTCAAAAACTTTAGGAATGACTTTCGAAGAGTTTAGTGAAGCCGCACTTTCGGCACCAATTGGATCAAATGGACTTAAATTAATTACGCATTTTGATGGCGAGCGAACACCAAATAAACCAAATGCCACCGGAACTTTCTACGGAATTACACACCAGAATTTCACACCCGCAAATATCGCAAGAGCTGCGATTGAAGGAGTGATTGCAGGAATGCGCTATGCCGCTGATGCAATTTCGAAATTAAATGTTCCAATCAACAGAGTGATATTGGTAGGTGGCGCAGCTAGAAATCAGGCTGTACAAGAAGTGGCGTCAACTTTTTTTGATTTCGAAATTGCAGTTCCTGAACCCGGTGAATATGTAGCTTTAGGGGCGGCAAGACAAGCGGCTTGGGCTTTATCTGGCAAAGCACAACCACCAACTTGGAGCGCTTCGCAAATCAAGGTAATTGAAAAGAAACCCAAATCACAGGATCTATTTGCGCAATACCAGCGGTTAATACAGGGTAATTCCAACTAGTAGACTCTCGCCGCCGTTAGCCCTTGTAGTCCAATGGCAGAGACAGAGGACTTAAAATCCTTCCAGTGTCGGTTCGAGTCCGACCAAGGGCACCAGTAAGGAATATCGCACCCCAAAGGTGCGTTTTCTACATAACAGAAGTAATTCCAAAAGGAGAACTTAATGGAGAGCAGTAACCCGGTACTAAACCGCTACAACCGTCGCGGATACGCATCTATGGGAAATCCAAATGTGGGTACTACAGGTTTTGGCACAAGTTATGACGCTGTCGAAGGCGGTCAGCTAGAAGATCTTTATAACGCACCAGCAGCATCTTCAATGCGCACAGGTCGTATGACTATGGACGATGTTGTTACTCGTACATCTATTTTATTTGCGCTGCTAATTGTCACCGGCGTTTTTGCATGGAATGCAAATCTTGGCGCCGGCGCGCTTTTAGGAAGTTTAGTTGTGGCCACCGTTCTAGGAATGGTTATTGCTTTCTCTAGAAAAGTTCGCCCAGCTTTAATTATGGTTTATGCCGCGCTTGAAGGAATTGTGCTGGGCACAATTTCCGCAGTTTATGAATCTGTCTACCCAGGTATCGTCAGCCAAGCATTAATTGCAACAGCAGTTGCATTTGCAGGTGTGCTTTTTGCATATCGAAGTGGCAAGATTTCAATTAGCGCTCGCGCAACCAAACTTGCAACCGGCGCCATTATTGGTTATTTAATCCTTGGAGTAGTCAATTTAATTGGTGGCAACTTTATTTTTAATGGCACCTTTGGACCTTACGTAGCGCTCTTTGGTGTTGGTTTAGCGACATTCTTCTTGGCACTTGATTTTGATCAAGCGGCAAAAGCAGTTGCGATCGGAGTACCGCAAGAAGAATCATGGCGAGTTGGATTCGGCATGATGGTTTCGGTGGTCTGGTTGTATTTAGAAGTCTTGCGACTTCTTTCCATCCTGCGACGCGACTAAAGTCTCTGGCATCCGCCACGCTAGCAATACAGTTATTGAGTAGATAACTAGCGTGGCGGTAAATGCCGTCTGAAAATTATAAACATCGGCTAGAAATCCAATTAATACCGGCCCCACCATCATTCCAGCATCTCCCGCCATCTGAAAAAATCCAATTACTTTTCCACTTTTTCCAGTGATTACATCGGCAACTATCGCCGAAGGCGTTGTTGATAAAAATGCGGTACCAAACCCAATAATCATCATGGCTAATATGAAGATGGATTTATGTCCCGCGAAGAGGAACATGGCCATCCCGATCCAAGTAACTGTGGATCCCACTTTTAACATAAATCGGCGACCTCGATGATCAGAGAGCTGGCCGGCGCGCATCAAAAAAGCACCTTGAATCAATGCCGATGCGGTGTATATATATCCAACAAAAGAATTGCTTCCATTTAAATCTTCCACGACAAAGATTGGAATAATTGAAAATCGTGGACCCATAATTGCAAGTGAGAAGAGAAACGAAGTAATGATTGCAATTCTAAACGCGGGCATTGAAAGCGCATCTTTGATGGTCATCTCCTCTTCAACTTTATTGGCGGAAGGTTCCAAGTGAGAAGCTTTCAAATAACGGTAAGCGATAGTTCCGCTAACTAAAAGCATCATGGAATATCCGAAAAATGGCGCTCTAAGTGAAATACTCATTAATAGCCCACCGATTGCTGGACCTGCGACCGCACCAACTAAGAATGTTCCGTTATAAAGAGATTGTGCTCGACCTCGTAATTCTGGTGAGATTGATTTGAAAATCACAGAACTTGCGGCCACCGAAAACATTGACGAACCAAGTCCGCCTGCTGTTCTAAAAAATAGCAGTTGCCAGTAATTAGCAGCAATTCCGGTCAGAAATGTAGTTACCGAAACCATGTAAACACCAGAAGCGAAAACATGGCGTTCGCCGAATTTATTTACCAGTTTTCCGGTAAATAAACCGCTAATAA
>CAXBPX010000003.1:0-45975 GCA_963977625.1 uncultured bacterium | reverse complement strand
GCTGCCTCCCGTAGGAGTCTGGGCCGTGTCTCAGTCCCAGTGTGGCCGGTCGCCCTCTCAGGCCGGCTACCCGTCGTTGCCTTGGTGAGCCATTACCTCACCAACAAGCTGATAGGCCGCGAGGTCATCTTCCACCGAAAAACTTTCTTCAACCGGCGATGCCGCCAGTTGAAAGTATCCGGTATTAGCCCCGGTTTCCCGGAGTTATCCCAGAGTGGAAGGCAGATTCCTCACGTGTTCCTCACCCGTTCGCCGCTAATCCACACCCGAAGGTGCTTCATCGCTCGACTTGCATGTGTTAAGCACGCCGCCAGCGTTCGTCCTGAGCCAGAATCAAACTCTCCATAGAAATGGTTATTTGATTTGGCAAACAGACAAACTAACTGTCGTTAAATTTTGTCTTTGCTCAAAGAATCAACAGGTTCTCAATATTTAAATATTTACGCGTAAAAACGCGAATTTTTTAAGTATTTGAGGCCTTTGATTTTATTTATATTAATTTCGAAAACAGACTAATGGCATGACGCTAAAAGCCGTTTTCGGCATTGACTTATGGCACGCTGTTGAGTTCTCAAGTTACGGTTGCGCACTCGCATCGCACAATTAAGTGTCCTGCTAGGGCAGCGGCCAAACTTATAACAGCCATTAGCGCATGGTCAAACCAGGGTTCAACCAGCCCTTTAGGCTTCTATGTTTGGCTTTTCTGCAGTACGTACTATTTGGGGCCCAAGTTGAAGCTAAGGCTGCATGAAGTCCGTTTCACTGCAAGGAGCGTAACTATACGCGGTGAAAACAAATTCGGTCAAATCGAGGTAAAACCTTGATTTATAAGGGTTTTTTAGGGGTTACTTGACCCAGACTGCAGCTAGATCGCGCTTACCCTTTCGTAAAAGTGCAACTTTCCCGTGTAAAAAGTCGCTTTTCTGAGGGGTAAATGCTTCATCTGTAATCTTTTGATTATTGAGATATGCACCACCCTCTTTAACGATCCGGCGGGCTGCAGATTTTGAATCCACTACCCCGGTGGCTACTAGTAGATCTACCCAAGTTGGAATTTCAGAGAGTGAAATGGCAGTTGATGGAAGTTCCTTTAAAGAAGAGAGCAGAGTCTTTTCATCTAATTCAGTGATTTCTGCTTGGCCAAAGAGCGCTTTGGCGGCAAATTCAATCCGGGAGGCATCATCTGCAGAGTGCACCAACGAAGTTAGTTGGTGAGCCAGAGTTTTCTGGGCTTGGCGCGCACCAGGATTTTCTTGCATTGATTTCTCAAGATTTGCGATTTCTTCTTTCGATAAGAAGGTAAATACTTTTAGGAAGCCAATGACATCTGCATCAGGAGTATTAATCCAATACTGATAAAACGCATATGGCGAAGTCATCTCTGGATCTAACCAAACGGTTCCGGCAGCGGTTTTACCGAACTTTGAGCCATCTGATTTAACTAATAGTGGTGAAGTCAGCGCATGGGCTGTGCCACCTTCGATCTTTCGGATTAAATCTAGCCCTGCCACGATGTTTCCCCATTGATCTGAACCACCAATTTGAAGTGTGCAATTGTGGCGACGATAAAGTTCTAGATAATCCAATGCTTGCAGCACCTGATATGAAAATTCTGTATATGAAATACCACTAGCTTCGAGTCGATTCTGAACTGAATCCTTTGAGAGCATCTGATTAACACTGAAATGTTTTCCGATTTCGCGAAGTAATCGAAGCGCTGAATACTCTTTAGTCCAGTCGTAATTATTAACCGCAATTGCGCCATTGTTTTTAGCATCAAAATCAAGGAATTTTGAGACTTGTTTACGAATGCGTTCGACCCATTCTTTGACAACTTCTTCGTCGTTAAAGGTACGCTCTTCGCTCTTACCTGACGGGTCTCCGACTAAACCGGTCGAACCTCCGACTAGCGCGATGGGGGTATGCCCATATTGCTGGAGCCGTTTTAAAACTAGCAGGACCACCAAATTTCCGCAGTGTATTGAGGGCGCAGTGGGATCGATTCCTAAATAGATAGTAGTTGGTTTATCGAGTTGTTCGATTAAAGCTTTTTCATCGGTGGTTTGAGCGACTAAACCGCGCCAACGTAATTCGTCTAGGAGCTCTTTGCCTTTACTCATGCACTCATCATTTCAGAGAAATTCTTCGCTTCGTTGGAAATAATCAAATTTGCAGATTGAATTTGGCTCTCAAGTTCCGCAAATTGCTTAGTTAATGATTCAGGTGAAGTTCCGCCATGAGTAGTTCGGCCCGCAAGAGCACCTTGGACTGTGAGCACCAAACGAACCCCGCCATCTAGATCATGGTGCACTGATTTAAATTCAGCATCGGTCAATTCATGAAGTTCTCTGCCACTTGTCTCTGCAAGTGCTACACATTTACCGGCTGCTTCGTGGGCTTTGGAAAATGGCAGATTTTTTCTAACCAGATAATCTGCGATTTCAGTAGCTAGCGAAAAACCTGTTGGAGCAGCGGCAGCCATTCGCTCTCGATTGAATGAGGTGGTTGCAACCATTCCAGTGACTGCCGGCAAGACTAAATTGAGAGTATCGATTGAATCAAAGAGCGGTTCTTTATCTTCTTGCAGATCTCGATTGTAAGCAAAAGGTAAACCTTTGAGCATGGTTAGTACGCCAGTTAGATTTCCTACTAATCTGCCAGCTTTGCCTCGGGCTAATTCCGCCATATCTGGATTTTTCTTTTGGGGCATGATGGATGAACCAGTTGAAAAAGCATCATCCAAATTCGCCCAAGCAAATTCCGAAGTTGCCATGATGCACCACTCTTCACCGATTCTAGATAGGTGAACGCCGACCATTGCCAAAATGAAAAGCGCTTCCGCAACGAAATCTCGATCACTCACGGCATCGATTGAGTTACCAATTGCTCCGTTAAAACCTAGATTTTTTGCAGTTACTTCGGGCTTAAGTGGTAACGAGCTTCCGGCAAGTGCGCCTGCGCCAAGTGGACTGTAAGAGGTTCGGGCCAGCCAATCGTTTATACGATCTAAATCTCTGGCAAATGCGTGAACATGTTTTGCCAGTTCGTGGCCAAATAGCACAGGTTGCGCATGTTGCAAATGAGTAAAACCTGGAGCTGGGGCATCTGCATACTCTTTAGCTTTACTAAGCAGCGCGCTTTGCAACTGAATAATCAAGCCTGCAATATTTAACATGTTGTCGATCGCAAATAATCGTAAATCTGTCGCTACTTGGTCATTGCGAGAACGACCCGCACGAAGTTTTCCGCCAACTTCTCCGATCCTTTCCATCATGGATCTTTCAATTGCAGAATGAATATCTTCATCGCTTTGAGAAATTTGAAAAGTGCCACTGTTAACTTCGAGCATCATGTCGCGAATGCTTTTGGCAATTGTTTCAGCATCATTTTTTTCAATAAGCCCACCGGTTTGCAACACTGATAAATGCGCCAGAGATGCACGAAGATCATAAGGCGCTAGACGATAATCAAAATGGACACTTCGGGAGAGCGCAAATACTGAATCAGCTGGCCCAGAACTAAAACGTCCGCCCCAGAGCGCCATTATTTTCTACCCTTCTTGGAAGTTCTAATCGCAGATTTGCTACCTAAGTTAAGTAATTCTTTCGCAAGATCTGCGCCACCGTTGGATTTTCGGGCAACTACCAGCACCGTGTCGTCGCCGGCGATAGTTCCGATAATAGATTTGATACCCGTGTGATCTAAATTAGATGCTAATAATTGTGCGCCACCTGGTGGTGTGCGTACAACTACTAAATTTCCGGAATGCTCAACGCTTAGAATCAACTTTTCAGTCGTCAAAACTCTAGCCAGTGAATCATCACTGGAATTTGCCAACTGATAACCATTGCTTCCGCGAACTGCGCCTATCTCTTCTAAATCTCTGGAAGCTGTTGCTTGGGTAACTTTGTAGCCAGCTCTTTTCAACTCTTTAACTAAATCGGATTGCGATTGGATAACACCAGATTCAACTAGTGAAACTACTTTGGCCCTTCTTGCGGTTTGGCTATTAACCATTGGTCATCACCTCTGTAAAAATTTCTATAAATTTCTGGCAATCCTTTTTGGTAACAATTAGCGCAGGTGCGATACGTATAGTGTTTGAATTTGGAGCATTCACCAATACACCTTTGGCCATCAAATAATTAGCAATCTCTTTAGCCCAATCTTTATCTAGAGCGATACCAAGTAATAATCCTCTTCCGCGAACTTCTGTGACGCCTTCAATTTTAAGTAATTCACTTTTGAGGAACTCTCCTAATTCGAGTGCCTTTTCATTTAATGCTTTCTTTTCTATTTCATTTATTGCCGCAAGGCCAGCGGCACAGGACACTGGATTACCTCCGAAAGTTGAACCGTGTTCTCCTGGCTTTAAAAGATGGGAAGCCGAACCAATTGCAATCATTGCCCCAAGCGGCAATCCGCCACCTAGCCCTTTAGCTACGGTGATGAGATCCGGCATGATCTCTTCATGTTCGAACCCAAACCAAAAACCGGTGCGCCCCATACCAGTTTGGATTGCATCTACAACTAATAAAGCACCATGCTGGTCGCAAAGTTCACGCAATTCTTTTAAATATCCAGACGGTGGAGTAATTACTCCGTTCTCACCTTGAATAGGTTCGATGATTACCATGGCAGTTTTTCTATTTACTGCTCGTTTCATTGCTGAAACATCGCCATAAGGCACATATTTAATCTTTTTAATTATGGGTGCGAAAATGTCTCGTTTTTCTGGTTGTCCAGTTAATGAAAGGGCTCCCATCGTACGTCCATGAAAACTACCTATTGTGGAAACTACTCGATCGCGTCCGGTTTTTCTGGATAATTTCAGTGCCGCTTCATTAGCTTCCGCACCTGAATTACAGAAAAATACCCGCGCTTCGTCGGAACCAGTCATAGAAATCAATTTCTCAGCCAACGCCATGGAAGCTGAATTGGCATATAAATTGCTGACATGTCCAACTACCCCAATTTGTTTACGCACCGCTTTTACAATGACTGGATGAGCTTGCCCCAAAATATTAGTTGCGATACCACCGATGAAATCTAAATAGCGCTTCTTGTTTTCATCCAAAACATAACACCCGCTACCTGAAACAATGTTAATTTTTGGAGTGCCATAATTTTTTTGAAATAAGGCTTCCCATCTACTTTCAACTGATTTCATTTAAACACCACCGTTCCACCAGTGCCATTTAGCGCATCATCTAAAGCTTGGGGGTCACGTCCATCGATAATTCGCACAAATTTTGCGCCTTTTTCGATGGCATCCAAACAAGCCTTCACTTTAGGAGCCATCCCCCCATCAAAATCACTTTTAATTTTTTCCAGATCGCCAGCGGAAATTTCGGTGATCAAAGTGTCTCGATCAGGCCAGTTACGGTAAATACCCGGAACATCAGTCATAAAAATAAGGGCATTTGCATCAAGTGCTCCCGCAATTGCGGCAGCAGCTAAATCCGCATTTACATTCAAACCATGTTGAGACATTTCCACTTCACCATCAAATTCAACTGCGATTGGTGAAACAACTGGTGTAAACCCACTAGCTAAAAGTGTATTTAGCAAAGCTGCGTCTACTCGAACTACTTCTCCCACGCGACCTAAATCAGCGTT
This sequence comes from uncultured bacterium, assembly GCA_963977625.1. GTDB lineage: Bacteria > Actinomycetota > Actinomycetes > Nanopelagicales > Nanopelagicaceae > ZLKRG08. The sequence goes on along the minus strand of CAXBPX010000003.1, from coordinate 40,356 downwards.
GCTTCCATCTACTAAAGTATTCAAAACTTTTGCTTGTAAAGTTCCGCCGTCACGTCCAGATATACCTACTGCTGGCACATCATGTGCGCGTAAATGGCCTACTACTTCGCGCAGTACGGTGCCACTTAAAACTTGTTGCACCACTGCGAAAATTTCAGGTGTAGTGACCCGAAATCCACCTACAAAGGTGGAATCCAGTTGGTGAGTTTTTAACGCAGCGTCTATTTGTGGGCCACCACCATGAACAATTACACAAGATTCATTGGCTAAAGATCTTTTAATCACTTCCGCAAATGAGCCGGAAGTATCTGTCATGGCATGTCCACCAAATTTAATAACAATCATGTGGCGTATGCCGAATTCTCATGAACATAATCATGTGTTAGATCATTGGTATAAATGGTGGCAGTGTAATTTCCCGCATTTAGATTAATTTCAATCTCCACGAGGCGATCATCGAAACGGACCAAGTTTCGATCTTCAGCTGGTGCACTAGCTTTGCAGACTTGAATACCGTTTAATTTCACATCAATATTCAATTCATCAAATTTGGCATCTGCAGTTCCGGTGGCAGCTAACACTCTGCCCCAATTCGGATCGCCGCCGAAAATGGCGCATTTCAATAGATTGTTACGGGCATTGGCGCGACCGACATTTACTGCATCCGATTCAGTTGCCGCATTAATAACTTTGATCGCTACAGTTTTAGAAGCGCCTTCGGCGTCTGCAATTAATTGTGAAGATAAAGATCCACAAACTTCAATTAAGGCATCGAGTATTTCGGTATCAGTTAATTGGACTCCACTTGCACCCGATGCCATAAGTAAAACTGTGTCGTTGGTTGAAGTGCAACCATCTGAATCAATTCGGTTATAAGTTAATTCAACTGCCCGAGCAAATGCCGCACTTGCCGCTTTTGGATCAATAATTGCATCAGTCATCACTACTGAAAGCATGGTTGCTAATGCAGGCGCTAACATTCCCGCACCTTTTGCGATACCAGCAAATTGCGCACCTTTGACTTCAAAGGTGGCCAACTTAGGGACCGAATCCGTGGTCATAATGGCCTTAGCGCTATCAAGAAATCCGGATTCAGATAAAGTGATGGCTTCGATACCTGCACTGATTTTTTTCATCGGCAGTAATTCACCAATTAGCCCAGTAGAGCAGACCACTATTTCACCTGCGGATATTTGTAACTTTTCCCCAACTAACTCCGCGCTCTTGTGCGTATCAGCAAAACCTTGCGGGCCAGTGCAGGCGTTAGCGCCACCCGAGTTAAGAATTACCGCGCTCACCTTTTCGCCTTTGGTAACTTGGCGCGACCAAATAACCGGAGCTGCGACCACTTTATTAGAAGTGTAAACGGCGGTGCCAAAATTTTGCGGACCTAGGTTTTGAATAATGGTTAGATCAAGTGCACCATTACTTTTTAAACCTGCGGAAATTGCGCCACTTACAAAACCCTTAGGCAGACTCATGATCCAAGTCCCGTACCGGTAAGTCCAGTTAATTCAGGAAGATTCATAATCAAATTTGCATTCTGTATTGCTTGTCCAGCAGCTCCCTTTCCAAGATTGTCGATTACTGCTGAAACCACTACTCGATTGGCATGATCGTCTATCGCCACTTGCATTTGTACATAATTTGAACCGATTACAGCACTGGTTTTTGGCAATTGTCCATCAGGCATGACCCAGATAAATTCTTCGTTCTGATATGCATTTAAGTAGGCGCCTTTTACATCACCTTTATTAACAATTTTTCCAGTTACCGTAGCCAAGATTCCTCTGGGCATTGGTGCCAATATTGGAGTGAAAGATATTTTTGCACCGGTAGCTTGTTCGATTTCCGGAGTGTGTTGATGAATTCCACCAAATTTATAAGAGGTCAGTGATCCCATAACTTCGCTACCAATTAAATTAATTTTGGCGTTTCTACCGGCACCGGTAGTTCCAGATGCGGCAACTACCACTATGTCAGAAGCATCCACAAAAGAAAGCATTGGCGCAGTGGCAAGTGCGATTACTGTTGCATAGCAACCTGGATTTGCAATCCGGTTTGCAGCTTTAATTAGTTGGCGCTGATTTGGTAATTCAGGCAATCCATAAACCCAGGTGCCAGCATGTGGCCCGCCGTAGTATTTCTGCCATTGCTCTGCTGAGTTCAATCTGAAATCTGCTCCAAGATCCACCACTTTCTGTTCTGGAGCTAATTGATTAATTAATTTTGCCGACTCGCCATGTGGTAAAGCGGTAAAAATAAGATCCAAATCTTTTAACTTAGATGGATCGCTATTTTCGAATTTTCGGCCTGAATAGCTACTTAATTGGGGATGAATAGCAGTGATTTCTTCGCCAGCATTACTCCCAGCAGTGATTACCTTTGCCTCAAATTCTGGGTGCCCGTTAAGCAGCCTAAGCAGCTCTCCGCCTGCATAACCACTTGCACCAACTACGCCAATTTGCATGTAGGTAGTTTATCTACATAGGCATATTTATGCAAATTTATGCAAATATATGCAAGTTTATGCACGCACGGTGGCACCGTAGCGTTTGGCAGCTTCAGCTGCAGCTGCTTCACGGGCGGCCGAAACTTCTTCGGTTTTTAAAGTGCGATCAGCTGCGCGGAACACCATAGTGAATGCCAATGAAACTTTACCGTCACCGATTTTGTCGTAACGATCAAAGAGGCTTATAGATTCGAGTAAATCTCCAGCGCCATCGCGTAGCGCTGCGGTTAATTGCGCCGCACTTACTGATGCATCTACTACTAACGCAATATCTTGAACTGCTGCAGGCATTACACCTACGGGTTGCGGAGAGACAAGTGGTGACGACGGCAGCGCATCTAAATTGATGGCCCATGCCGCAGATCGTTCAGGTAACGCAAATTCTGCAACGACACGTGGATGAATCTCGCCGGCATGCGCTACCGGTTTTCCATCAACCACAAATTCAGCACAACGACCAGGATGCCATGGAGCTAAGTCGGATCTTTCAATGGTGTAAGTAATACCCATTAATTTTAATAGAACCTCAACTGCAGCAACTGCATCGCTCCAATCAAATGATCGTTCTTTACCATGCCAATTTTCATTTGCTACTTGGCCAACTAATACTCCCCCAACAAACGAGAGTTGAGCTGGAACTGATGCAAAAATATCGGCGATTTCTTTATCGCTCGGACGCTTGCCAAGTTCTGGGAAGATGCCATCTTTTAAATCAATTGATTTGCGGAAAATGGCACCCATTTCAAAGAGCGCAAAAGATTTAAAACCTCGACTGTAATTTCGACGCGCTGCTTCAAATAAACCAGGTAGAAGATGTGGACGTAGGTACGGCTGATCTTCAGACATAGGGTTTGCAATCTTGTAGCTCTCTGCACGAGCTCCGACAAAACCCATCTTGTCGATCAAATCGCGATTTACAAATGGGAAATTTATGATTTCGGTATATCCACGCGCGACTAGCGTTTGGGCCAAAACTCTTTGTCGTTTCTGGGTCGCAGTTAAAGTGGCCGCAGATTTACGTGCCGGCAGACTAGATGGAATCTGGTCGTAACCAATATTGCGGGCAACTTCTTCTGATAAGTCTGCTGGAGTGAAAAGCTCAGTTCGCCATGTTGGCGGAGTTACTGTAAATGTTTCTTTTCCCTCAACTTTGCAGCCTACCAATTCCAGTTTTGCTTTAACTTCTTTGGCAGAAATTTCTAGTCCAATTCGTTTTGAAACGTAAGTTGGATCTAATTTTATGGCTGGTAAAAATTGCGGTGCGCCTGAAACGCTTGTACCTACATAAGATGCGCCACCTAGTTCCATCAACAATTGTGCAGCTCGCGCAGAAGAAATTTCTGCCAATGTTGGGTCCACGCCACGTTCTAATCTTCGTGATGCTTCTGAAGAAAGTTTATGGCGACGAGAATTCTTGGCAATTGAAATTGCATCAAAGCGCACCGCTTCTAGCGCTATTCGAGTTGTGGCACCGGTGATTTCTGAATCTAGTCCACCCATAGTTCCAGCTAAAGCCAGAACTTGATTATTGTCTGCAACCACTAAATCATCTGCATTTAGATTTCGTTCTACCCCATCTAAAGTGGTTAATTTCTTAGAATCTCCGGCACGACGAATTTCAAGTCCACCGCTAATTCGATCTGCATCAAAAGCGTGCAGTGGTTGCCCTAATTCCATCATCACATAATTGGTAATGTCCACGGCTAGGGATATTGAGCGCATGCCACATTTCTCAACTCTACGACGAATCCAAATTGGAGAAGGCGTTGCTGGGTTAAAACCTTGCATCGTGCGTAAATACATAACATGTGCACCATCGGAAATCTTTGCAGCTACCGGTGTACCTGAGTCTTTAAAATTAATTTTGATTTGAGCTGGATCTTTGAAAGTCAGCCCAAAAGCGCCGGCAATTTCTCGCGCGATTCCTCGAATGCTGAGGGCATAACCACGATCTGGATTGACCGCAACATCGAAGATAGTGTCATTTATTTGTAAAAGTTCAATTGCATCTTGGCCTGGCACGCCTTCTGGTAACACAATGATTCCTGAATGATCATCGCCAAGTCCTAATTCTTTGGATGAACAAATCATGCCGTTGGAAGTTTTACCGTATGTTTCGCGTGCACTAATTTCAAAACCGCCGGGAAGCACTGCTCCTGGCAAAGAGGCCACAATCAAATCACCAACTTTAAAATTTTGTGCGCCACAGATTACAAAGCGTGATTTACTTTCGCCGCAATCGAGTTCTACATATCTGATTGGTTTTTTGTGTTCCTTGAGCTCCTCTATGGCAAGAACTTTTCCAACCACTAATGGCCCTTTTAAATCGGAACCTTGGACGATGATCTCTTCTACTTCAAAACCAACCCGAACCAAAGCATCTGCAATTTGCTGGTCTGAAATATTTTTAGGAAGATCTACATATTCTGAGATCCAGGATTTAGGTGCACGCACTACGCCAACCCCAATCCAAATGCTCTAGAAAAGCGAATGTCACCTTCGACAATGTCATGCATATCTTTAATACCTTGACGTACCATCAAAGTGCGCTCTAATCCCATTCCGAATGCAAAACCCGAGTATTCATCAGGGTTGATTCCACCGTTTTCTAAGAATTTTGGATTTACCATTCCGCAACCGCCCCATTCAATCCAGCGATTGTTAAACCAGACATCCACTTCTGCACTTGGTTCGGTGAATGGAAAGAATGAAGGTCGAAGTCTAGTAACTGCATCTGTACCAAACATTTTGGCTGCAAAGGAATCTAATGTGCCTTTTAGATGGGCCATATTTATATCTTTATCAATTACCAAACCTTCAACTTGGCTAAATACCGGACTATGTGTCATATCCAATTCATCGGCACGATAAGTACGTCCTGGAGAAATAACGTAAATTGGTGGTTTTTGGGTCAACATAGTGCGCGCTTGAACTGGCGAGGTATGGGTACGCAGTACTAATCCAGAAGTTAATGGTTCAATGAAGAAAGTATCTTGCATGGTTCGGGCTGGATGATCGGCTGGAATATTAAGTGCATCAAAATTTAACCAACCACTTTCAAGTTCAGGACCTTCAGCAACTGAATAACCAAGTGATAAGAAATAATCTGAAATTTCATTCTTTATTACTGTTAATGGATGTAGTCCACCTACATGTTCGCGAATAGCCGGCAGTGTTATATCAACTACCTCTTCAAGTAATACTTTCTGGTCGCGTAAGAATTCGAGTTCTTTATTTCGGGTATCGAGCGCTTCAATAATCTCTGCACGAGCCGCACCGATTAATTTGCCCAGTTCGGCCTTTTGATCCGCTGAAGCTGAACCAAGCGCTCTACTAGCTCCAGAAATCGGCGATTTATCGCCAGCGTGAGCAAGGCGGGCAATTTTTAATTGATCTAAATCTGCAGCGGTTGCGAAGGCCGTTTTAGCATCGCTCACCCATTTCGATATTTCTGCCGCATTCACAGGCAAAATTCTATATGCGAAGCGCTATCGACCGCGGGATATTTCATGCATCACGATTGCTGCTGCTGCAGCTAAATTCAATGATTCTGCTTTGCCTGGCATTGCAATTGATACTCGGGTGGCACCTTTCACATTTTCGCCGAAAGCCTCTTGCAAACCTCTGGCTTCATTGCCAAAAATCCAGATTGCAGGGTCTTTAAAATTAATTTCAAATAGCGATTTATCACCCGCACCATCGAGTAAATAAAGTTTGTGTGTTGGCAGATTCTTTCGCAATTCAGAGAGCTCTACACCTGAATAAAGTGGAATATGCCAAAGTGAACCAGCGGTAGATCTGACTACTTTCGGCGAGTAAAAATCCACACTACCTGGTGAGGTCACAACTGCTGAGATTCCCATGGCATCGGCAGTTCTTAAGATTGTTCCGGCGTTTCCAGGATCTTGAACTTCATTTAGATAAATAACGTGGCTTGCCGCAAGCGTAGAGATGGTTTCATTACTCTGAATAATCATTCGACAGATTGCGATGATGCCTTGTGAAGTCATTGCATCTGACATCGCATCTGCTACTTTGTCTGAAATCTCTACAATATTAGTAAAAGAGTAATCAATACCAGCCTTACTTAAACGTTCAGACCCAGCTTTCGAAAGGTAGAGTGTTTCAACTTCACCTTCAATTAAAAGCGCTTCCCTAACGCCTTGAATTCCTTCTGCTACAAATAATTTAGCTTCGGTGCGATCTTTTTTTGAAGATAAAAGAGCCTTCACTCGCGCAACATGTGGCGACTGAAGGCTCTCAATCATTTTTATTTCTCTTTAATTTTTAACGTTAGCTTTTGCAACATCAACAAGTGATTTGAATGCTGCTGGATCGTTAATCGCAAGATCAGAAAGGATGCGACGATCAACTTCGATGCCTGCTCCCTTTAGCCCTTGAATAAAACGATTGTAAGTAAGACCGTTTGCACGAGCTCCAGCATTGATACGCTGAATCCAAAGCTGACGGAAATCACCCTTCTTGTCTTTACGATCATTGAATGCATAAACCAATGAGTGAGTAACTTGCTCTTTCGCCTTTGTGTAAAGACGTGAACGTTGTCCGCGATAACCTGCAGCGCGTTCGAGAGTGGTACGACGCTTCTTCGCAGCGTGTACGCCGCGCTTAACTCTTGCCATTTATTGCGCCTCCCTTACTTCAAACCAAGCATGCGCTTAGCAGCGAATGCAACCGGAGCTTTTGCAGCTGATTCTTGATCTAAACGACGTGTTAAGCGAGAAGACTTACGTTCAAGTAAGTGACGCTTTCCAGCACGCTCGTGCATGATCTTTCCAGAGCCAGTGACTTTGAAAGTCTTCTTCGCTCCGCTATGGGATTTCATCTTTGGCATTTATGCCTCCTCTTTAACTTCTTTAACAGCTTTTACATTCTGCTTTTTGGATTTACCAGCAGATTTATTTGGACCCAAAACCATCGTCATGTTGCGTCCCTCCTGCTTAGGAGCAAACTCAACATTGGCAATGTCGGTTACGTCTTCTGCTAAACGTTGCAAAAGGTTGTAACCAAGTTCGGGTCTTGATTGTTCGCGACCACGGAATTGGATTGTCACCTTTACTTTGTCCCCTGCGCCGATGAATTTAATTACTTGATTACGTTTTGTTTCGTAATCATGTGTTTCAATCTTCGGACGAAGTCGTATCTCTTTAACCACAATATGAGTCTGGTTTTGACGTTGTTCGCGAGCTTTCTGCGCCATTTCGTACTTGTATTTACCAAAGTCCATAATTTTGCAGACTGGCGGATTGGCATCGGGGGCAATCTCTACAAGATCTAACCCAATTTCATCTGCCATTTGTAACGCAGTTGCGGTTTCAACTACTCCAACTTGTTCGCCGTCATAATTGATTAAACGAATCTGCGAAACGCGAATGCGATCGTTGATACGTGGTTCTGTGCTGATGATTTCTCCTTCTTACGTGATTATTAACATGCAAACGCGCAAGAAAAGAGCAGAGAAGTTTTGAAACTTCTTTGACTTTACCAGTCCACTAGAGCGGTTAGCTCTGTGGTGTAGGTGGGATTTCTCCTCTTGCGGCATATAGCCGGTCAATACGAGAAGTTTAAGTTAAAGCTAGTAATGCGCCAAATCGTGAATTTAATAGGCGTGAATTAGCCACCCATTGCGTGAAATCCGCCGTCGACATGCAGAATTTCACCACTGGTTGCTGGTAACCAATCAGAAAGTAAAGCGATTGCGCCTTTAGCAGCCGGCACCGGATCAGTGACATCCCACCGAAGTGGCGAACGAAGATCCCACAAATGTTCAAACTGTTGAAAATCTGGGATTGATTTGGCAGCGATGGTTGAGATTGGTCCTGCCGCAACTAAATTAAAGCGAATATTTTCTGGTCCTAGAAATTTAGCTAAGTAACGATTAGTTGATTCAAGCGCCGCTTTGGCAACACCCATCCAGTCATATTTGGGCCAAGCAACTTGGGCATCAAAATCCATACCGACGACCGAAGCGCCAGACGATGGAAAAAGTGGTTTGCAAGCCATGGTCAATGATTTATAAGAATATGCAGAGACTTGTACTGCAGTTGCCACATCTGGCCATTCAGTACTTAAGAATTTTCCGCCTAACGCAGATTCGGGCGCGAAACCGATTGAATGAACTACGCCATCTAAATGAGGTAAATGTTCTTTAACTCGATCTGCAAGTGTGGATAGATGCTCATCATTGGTGACATCTAATTCAATTACTGGTGCTGGCTTTGGTAAACGCCCTGCAATTCGAGTTGTGATACTCATTGCGCGACCAAATGAGGTGAGCACAATATCTGCACCTTCTTCTTGCGCCAAACGAGCTACATGAAATGCGATACTGGTATCAGTTAAAACACCAGTTACCAATATTTTTTTACCTTGCAAGATTCCCATTTAATGTCCCATTCCTAATCCGCCATCTACCGGTATTAGCGCTCCAGAGATGTAACTTGCAGCATCTGATGCTACAAAAGATACAACTTGCGCTACTTCATCTGGTGTACAGAATCGTTGCATCGGAACTGCTTTTGCTATTTCTTCACGCCGAGCTTCGGTCAATTCTGATGTCATATCAGTTTCGACAAAGCCAGGTGCAATTACATTTGCGGTGATTCCACGGCTACCAAGTTCGCGGGCAAAGGAGCGAGCCATTCCTAGTAAACCTGACTTACTGGCTGAATAATTAACTTGACCCGCTGAACCAATTCCGCCAACTACTGAACCAATAAAAATTAGGCGGCCACGTTTTAATTTTAATAATCCCTTTGTAGCGCGACGTGCAGTTCGAAATGCTCCACCGAGATTTGCGTTGACTACCTCATTAAAATCATCATCAGACATTCTCATAACTAATCCATCTTTAGTTATTCCAGCATTGCAAACGATCACTTCGGGGACACCGAATTTGGATTCACACTCCGTAAATCCGGCATCGACGCTTTGGCTATCAGTGACATCCATTCTTACCGAATTGAAACCGGCAGGTGGTTGACCAGAGCGATAAGTAACCACAACTTCGAACCCGTTATCTTTGAGTGATTGGGCGATTGCTAAACCGATGCCACGATTACCGCCAGTGATAAGGGCAACTTTTTTCTCTGCGCTCACGTGCTTAACTTACCAATTACCAGCGCGTAACCCTATTCTTGCCATGTGAACGAGAAGCCGGTTTCAATTTCTAGCGCTAAATATGCGCATAGTGAAGAGATGCCTGGTCGCATGAAAAAATATTTAATTTCAATGCTTATTCGTACTGGTTGTTTTATTGGTGCAATTTTTACAGAATCAGTTTTACGTTGGGTACTAATTGCTGGCTCAGTGATTTTGCCTTACATCGCGGTAGTTATTGCTAATGCAGGCCAAGAACAATCGTTTCAACCTGATGAGGCATTTGAGAATAAGAAGCAAATTGAATTCTAAAGAGCCGAAAGCCTTTATAAAAACATTAATTTCGCTGGTTCTAGTTACATTATGTTTAATAGCCGCAAATTGGCAGTATCAGCGCGGGGTCGTACGGCATGCGAATAATTACCAAATTGAATCAAATCTAACTTTGACGAAAATCGACTTGAATTTAATTGAAGATTTCCCAGCTAATGAATGGCGAACAGTCACGGCAGTTGGTTTTTTTGACACCAGCCATGATGTATTACTGCGTAATCGTTACAACGAAAATGGCGTTTATGGATATGAATATTTAACTTTATTCAAAAGTGACAATAGGCAGTTTTGGGTTGATCGAGGTTGGGTGAAAGCCGGTGCAAGTGCTACGGAGAGACCTGATATTCCTAAGACTAAAGAAGGCCAAATTAAAATCACCGGGCGAATCAGATTAGATTCAGCGCTTCCTCGAGGATCTTTCTTTGCACTACCAAGTAAAGGAAATTTGGTAAGTGAATGGAATTTGCAATCAAAAGTACAAACTGAAGATTTTTACCTTGATTTAATCGAAGGTTCGGGTGTCACCCCTGAAGTTCCTGCGCAGCTACCCGAACTTAGCGATGGTCCGCATATGGCATATGCGCTGCAGTGGCTCTTCTTTGCAGGTTTAATTATTTACGGCCGAATTTTAATTAGAAAAAGATAGGTCCTGGCGCTGGTATAACTCGCTGTAAAGGCCACCAGCTGCTACTAATTCGTCGTGACGTCCACGTTGTTCTATTAAACCATCGTTTAAAACCAAAATCTGATCTGCTTCTTTGATAGTACTCAAACGGTGTGCAATCACGATACTGGTGCGACCTCTAAGCGCTTCCTTGAGCGCAGCTTGCACCAATGCCTCATTTTCTGAATCCAAATGCGCTGTGGCTTCATCGAGAATTACGATACTTGGGGACTTTAACAACAAGCGGGCAATTGCAAGACGTTGCTTCTCTCCGCCTGACAATCGATGACCACGTTCGCCCACCATTGTCTCTAAACCATTTGGAAGCGATGCAATCAAATCCCAAATTTGTGCGGCCTTACATACAGATTCCATTTCATCTAATGTGGCATCGGCTTTTGCATAGCGAAGATTTTCAATTATGGTGTCATGGAATAGATGAGAATCCTGCATCACTACCCCAATATTTTTCCGTAAAGATTCACCAGTTAAATTTCTGATGTCATATCCATCAATCGCAATAGAACCTGAAGTTACGTCATAAAGTCTTGGTAGTAGTGCACTAATAGTCGTTTTGCCAGCTCCAGAGGTACCAACCAATGCGGTCATCGTGCCAGGTGCTACTTCAAATGAGATTCCCTTTAAAATTTCGCCACTTTGAATCGTTTCAGGTTTTGCAGCGCCTTCTAGTGAAGCAAGCGAAATTTCTGATGATTTCGGATAGGAAAAATGTACATCGTTGAATTCAATGTGCGGATTCTTAGATTCAAGAATTACCGCATTTGGTAGATCTTTAACCATTGGTTCAAGATCAAGCACTTCAAAAACTCTTTCAAATGAAACTAAAGCGCCCATAACATCAACTCGAACTGACGAAAGCGCAGTGAGTGGACCGTAAAGTCGAGTTAGTAAAGTGGTAATGGCAATTAGGCCACCAACAGTCATGCTTCCGGAGATAGATAGATGGCCGCCGACTCCATATGCGATAGCGGTAGCAACTGACGCCACTGAGACCAAAGCAATAAAAAAGAAGGTGTTAAGCATCGCCATATTGATGCCAATATCTGCAACTTTACGAGCTCTATTTCGAAATACTGCCGCTTCTTTCTTGGGATTTCCATACAGTTTCACAAGTAGCGCACCTGAGACATTGAATCGCTCAGTCATTGTGCTGGACATATCAGCATTAAGTTCGAATGATTGCTGCGTATATTGCTGCAACTTGCGCCCCACAAATCTGGTGGGCGCTAAAAATACTGGCAGTAGCAACAATGAGAGCACAGTAATTTGCCAACTTAAACTAATCATCGTGGCAAGTAACAAAACCAAAGTGATGGCATTGCTGATTACACCTGAGAAAGTAGCGGTGAATGCTCTTTGTGCCCCAATCACATCGGTATTTATTCTGGTAATCAATGCTCCGGTTTGGGTACGTGTAAAAAAGGCGATTGATTGAGACTGCACATGTTCGAACACCTGTGAACGAAGATCGTAGATTAAACCTTCACCAATTCTGGAGGACCACCAGCGGATCACAATGTTAAATAGGGCTGACAAAATGGCAATCAAACCAACTAGTAGCGCTAATTTGGTGACTAGTGGGCCATTTTTCGGTATTACGGCATCATCAATCAAACGTTTGAGTAAAAGTGGAGTGGCAATTGTTAACGCCGCATCTACAACTAATGCCAGAAAGAAAAGGAAGAAAATTTTGCGATAAGGAATCGCATATTTGAGAATTCTTTTTAGCGTACCTGGCTTTAGTTTGGCATCTTTTACAGATTGATCGCTGGTGAGAGCGCGCATGGCCATCCAGCCAGCATGCATTGACATTAAATTAACAGATTCTCAAACAGTGAAGCCAAGTGCGCGTAACTGATCGCGTCCATCATCAGAGATCTTGTCTGGTCCCCAAGGTGGCATCCAGACCCAATTAATTTTCACATCATCAGCGATACCAGCAAGAGCCGCGCGTGTCTGATCTTCAATTACATCTTGTAATGGGCAAGCTGCAGAGGTAAGTGTCATATTTAAAACCGCAATATTGTTTTCATCAACCATCACGTCATAGATCAGACCAAGATCAACTACGTTAATACCTAGTTCAGGATCAACTACATCTTTCATTGCTTCTGTGACATCCTCTACTTTAGCCATTATCGCGCTCCTATTTCCCTGCCGTTTGGGTTACTGCATCTTTATATGCCATCCATCCCAATAGTGCGCATTTTATACGTGCTGGATACTTTGAAACACCAGCAAGCGCTACACCATCCTCAAGAACAGCTTCATCACCGGAATCCTTGCCCTTACTCTGCATCATTTCTACAAACGAATTAAGTACGAACTCTGCTTCTGGAATTTTCTTACCTAGTAATAAATCACTCATAATTGAAATGCTCGCCTGAGATATGGAGCAACCAGCTCCTTCCCAAGTAATGCTAACTACTTTTTCGCCATCCAATTTTAATGAGAGCGTGACTTCATCTCCGCAACTGGGATTTATGTGATGGACTTGGATATCACCAGCTTCCAGCCCTTTATGATGCGGCCGCTTGTAGTGATCAAGAATCACTTCTTGGTAAAGCGAATCTAATTGCATTTAGCGCTCCAAAAAATATTTTTTGGCATCTTGAATACCTGATAACAACGCATCTATATCTGATAAATCGTTGTAAAGATAGAGAGATGCTCGGGTGGTTGCTTGTACTCCAAATTTGCGCGCTAACGGCCAAGCACAATGATGCCCCGTTCTTACGGCAATACCTTTAGAATCTAAAAATTGACCTAAATCGTGTGGATGAATTCCATCCACCATAAATGAAACGGTACCGCCGCGATCAATTAGATTATCTGGACCAAAAATTTTGAGATGCTTGATATCGTTTAAACCTGCGATAAGCGCTTTAGTTAGATAAAGCTCATGTTCGTGAATTGACTGAATTCCGATTTTGTTTAAGTATTGCAAAGCAGTTCCCAAACCAATTGCCTGCGCCATATTTGGAACACCAGCTTCAAATTTCTTAGGCGCAGGTGCCCAAGTAGCCTCGGTCATAGTTACATTTTCAATCATCGAACCACCAAATAGAAATGGCGGTAATTGCTCAAGATTTCTTCCCCAAAGCACACCAACGCCAGTTGGTCCAACCGCTTTATGGCCGGAGAATGTTAGAAAATCGATACCTAATTTATAAACATCAATTGGCATATGTGGCACGGATTGACAAGCATCAAGTAATACTGTCGCACCTACAGATTGTGCGCGCTTAACTATTGTCTCTATTGGATTAATCGTGCCCAAAACATTGGATTGATGAGTGATTGCAACAATTGCGGTATTTGAAGTGATCACTGAATCGATTTTAGAAAGATCTAACCGACCTTCTGGCGTTACTTCAAACCACGCCAATTCGGCACCAGTGCGTTTGGCTAATTGCTGCCAAGGAATCAGATTTGCATGATGCTCCATTTCGGAGACCACGATTCGAGCGCCTGGCTTAATTTGTGAAGTTAATGAATAAGCAACCAAATTTATTGATTCAGTAGCGCTTTTAGTAAAGACAATTTCATCGCTTTTTGCGCCAATGAATTCCGCAACAATCGAACGAGCATTTTCAAAATTATCAGTTGCTTCTTCGGCTAATTGATGTGCACCGCGATGCACGGCAGCGTTGTGATTTCGGTAAAAATTCGCTTCTGCTTCAATAACTTGATTTGGTTTTTGGGAGGTAGCCCCACTATCTAAATAAATAAGGCGCTGGCCATCGCGGATTGTTCGATCAAAGATCGGAAAATCCTGTTTGATTTTTTGAATGTCCAGCAATTTTTGCATTACTTGGTTACATACTCCTCGTAACCATGCTCTTCTAGTTTTTCAGCTAATTCTGGGCCGCCTTCTTCGACTATGCGTCCATTAGCAAAAACGTGTACAAAATCTGGTTTGATGTAACGCAGGATTCGGGTGTAATGGGTAATAAGAAGTACGCCCAAATTATTTTCAATTTTTGCTCTATTGACGCCTTCCGAAACAATTTTTAGCGCATCCACGTCAAGACCAGAGTCAGTCTCATCAAGAATTGCAATCTTTGGCTTGAGCAGTTCTAGTTGCATAATTTCATGGCGCTTCTTTTCGCCACCTGAGAATCCTTCATTAACGCTACGCTCTGCAAAAGCAGGATCCATCTTCAATGCAGTCATCGCATCCTTAACTTCACCCACCCACTTACGAACATTTGGCGCTTCGCCACGAAGTGCAGTTGCTGCGGTTCGCAGAAAGTTAGAAACTGAAACTCCAGGAACTTCAACTGGATACTGCATCGCTAAAAATAAACCCGCTTTAGCACGTTCATCAACGCTCATCTCTAAAATATCGTGTCCGTCTAAATGAACTGAACCACCGGTAATTTCATATTTAGGATGACCGGCAATCGAATATGCCAAAGTTGATTTACCTGAACCATTTGGACCCATGATTGCATGAGTCTCACCTGAATTAACTGTTAAATCAACGCCTTTCAAGATCTCTTTTTGACCATTCTCTGTATTTACCACAACTTGTAAACCACGAATTTCTAATTTGCTCATCTTTGTTATCTCCTTAGATCTCTACTACGACGTTATTACCGTCAACTGAAACGGGAAAAGTTTTAACTGCTTGTGAAGCTGGAGGTGTTAATGCAGCTCCGGTACGTAAATCAAATTCTGCAGAATGTAACCAGCATTCAATCTTGTAGCCGCTTTGTTCGCCTTCGGAGAGCGCGGCATCTTGATGAGAGCAGTTATCTTCAATTGCAAAAACTTCGTTTCCGACGCGAGCAACGCAAATATCTTTGCCATTTTTAGAAAGCTTTACTGGTTTGCCTTCAATAATTGAATCCAAAAGTAGGTCTGACATCACTTACCTACCTTGGCAAGTTCGTTATCGATGTGAGACATCAATCTATTCTCAATCTCTTCATTTTTAATTTGACCTACGATTTCATTGAAAAATCCACGCACCACTAACCTGCGTGCATCATCAATATTGATACCGCGAGACATCAAATAGAAAAGTTGCTCGTCATCAAAGCGGCCGGTCGTTGAAGCATGTCCTGCACCTACGATTTGACCAGTTTCTATTTCAAGATTCGGTACTGAATCTGCACGCGCACCATCCGTTAAAAGTAAATTGCGATTTAATTCGTAGGTATCAGTACCTTCGGCAGCAGCTCGTATAAATACATCGCCAAACCAGACGGTACGAGCTGAATCTCCAGCCAAGACCCCTTTGTAATTAACGCGAGATTTAGCATTTGGCACTAAGTGATCAACATGTAATCGGTGTTCTAGATGTTGACCCGCAGATGCAAAGTAAATGCCTTGTAGATCCACGTCACCACCCTGACCAATAAATTCAACAGTTGGCAGGATTCGAACTAGTGAACCGCCAATAGTTACGGTAATCGATTTAAAAGTTGCGTCTTTATCAACAATTGCATGGTGACGACCTGCATAAACTGCTTCGTTTTCAAATTCTTGTAAAGTTACAAAAGTTAAATTTGAGCTGGGCTTTAAGATAAATTCAATATCCTCAGCGATAAGTGAATTACCGGTATTTTCAAAAATTACCGTTGCTTTAGAAAATTCTTTGGCAATAACTAAAACTCTTGAATATTCGGCTCTTTCTAGTCCTAATGACTCGCGTCCGATGATAATTGGTTGGCTTACTTCGCCATTGATAGTAATTTTATAAGTACTTTTTTGTCCGACGACACGTTGAACGATGACATCATCACTGGTTGTGCGATGTTCATCTGTGTCTACTCGTTCGACGGTTACGCCACTTGGTACTTGTTTAGCTTTTAGTGAATGCGCTTGGCCCACTTCAGCGCTGCCATCATGTAACCCACGAAGTTTGGCAAGTGGCGTAAAGCGCCAAGCCTCTTCACGGCCAGTTGGAGTATGAATAATGTTGGTATTTAACATTATCCAACCGCTCCTTCCATTTGAAGTTCGATTAAACGGTTGAGTTCTAAGGCGTATTCCATTGGAAGTTCGCGGGCGATAGGTTCGATAAAGCCACGCACAATCATGGCCATAGCTTCATCTTCTGATAAACCTCGTGACATTAAATAGAAAAGTTGATCATCTGAAACTTTAGAAACAGTTGCTTCGTGACCCATAGAGACATCATCTTCGCGAACATCAACATATGGATAAGTATCAGAACGTGAAATGGTGTCTACTAATAACGCATCGCATTTAACGGTGCTCTTGGCACCAGATGCACCTTCGTTTACTTGGACCAATCCTCTATATGAAGTGCGGCCACCGCTTCGGGCAACTGACTTTGAAATAATTGTGGAAGAGGTATTTGGAGCGGCATGCACCATCTTTGATCCAGTATCTTGGTGTTGACCTTCGCCGGCAAATGCAATTGAAAGGGTTTCGCCTTTTGCATGTTCGCCCATTAAAAATACAGCTGGATATTTCATGGTGATTTTGGATCCGATATTTCCGTCAATCCATTCCATGGTTGCGCCTGCTTCGCAGACGGCACGTTTTGTCACCAAGTTGTAAACGTTGTTAGACCAGTTTTGAATGGTTGTATAACGAACGCGAGCATTCTTCTTTACGATGATTTCAACAACTGCTGAGTGCAATGAATCTGATGAGTAGATCGGTGCAGTGCAACCTTCAACATAGTGCACATAAGAGCCTTCGTCCGCGATGATTAAGGTGCGTTCAAATTGACCCATGTTTTCGGTATTAATGCGGAAATACGCCTGAAGTGGAATCTCTACGTGAACACCTTTTGGCACATAAATAAAAGATCCGCCAGACCATACTGAGGTATTTAAGGCAGCAAATTTATTATCGCCGACCGGAATTACAGTTCCGAAATATTCTTTAAAGATTTCTTCATGTTCTTTAAGTCCAGTATCGGTATCTAAGAAAATCACGCCTTGAGCAGCTAGATCTTCGCGGATCGAGTGGTAAACAACTTCGGATTCATATTGTGCGGCAACACCTGCAACTAAGCGCTGCTTTTCCGCTTCTGGAATACCAAGGCGATCATAAGTATTTTTAATATCTTCAGGTAAATCTTCCCAAGTCTGTGCTTGTTTCTCGGAAGAACGCACGAAATATTTAATATTATCGAAATCAATAGTGGTTAAATCTGCGGCCCACATAGGCATTGGCTTTTTATCAAATAGCGACAAACCTTTTAGACGAAGATCTAACATCCACTGCGGTTCACTCTTCTTGGCAGAGATATCTCGGACGACATCTTCGTTGAGTCCACGTTTGGCTGTTGATCCTGCAACATCTGGATCTGCCCAACCGTATTCATATTTGCCAATACCCTCGAGTTCTGGGTGCGCAGTGGTCATTTATTTCCTAGCCTTTCGTTTACCGATTTAACCGGAATGTAAGTTGTGCAAACACCGTCTCCGTGGGCGATGGTTGCAAGTCTTTGCACGTGAGTGCCAAGTGTTTTGGAGAAAATGGCAGTTTCGGCTTCGCATAAATCAGGAAATTCTGCAGCAACGTGTGCAATTGGACAGTGGTGTTGACACATTTCATGTCCAGCTCCGAATTTATGGTTGGTTTTGCTAAATGTAGTGGCGTAACCTTCAGAAGTTAATAAATCTGCGAGCGCTTTGACTTTATCCTTTGGCTCTTTACTCTTTTCATTCTTTTCGTTCTTTTCGCTTTTTTCAAATTTCTTTAGAATTTTTCGTTCTAAATCATCAGCACGATTTTGCGCAAACTCTTTGATGAAGTTTGGGTCTTTACCGCTCATAAATCGCAGCGCACTTATGGCTAGATCATCATAAGAATGTTCGAATTTCTGACGTCCCGCATCAGTCATCACAAAAACTTTTGAAGGCCGACCTCGACCGCGTAAAAGTGCGGCATGTGGCTCGCGCGCATCCAAGGTGCCCTCTGCAAGCAAGGTATCTAAATGGCGCCGAATGCCAGCTGGGGTTATACCTAGTCGATCGGAAAGTTCGGAGGCTGTGGAAGGCCCGTTTTCCAGGATGGAGCGAGCTACGCTTTCGCGGGTACGTTCATCCTTTATTTTCACAACGATATTGTGTCGTAATTCCTGCACGGAAGCCAAATCGCCGTTCGTTACTATGCCCACATGAGTCAGGGCATGAGTCAGGGCAGGGTTAAAGGAAAGCTTTGGTACTCAGCAACCTTGCTTTTAGCCTTCCAGATGCTTCTTGTAGTTACCGGCGGCCTAGTCCGCGTAACTGGTTCTGGACTTGGCTGCCCTACTTGGCCAAAGTGCACCAAAGACTCATATGTGCCAGATGAAAGCCAATCCCACATACATGTGTGGATCGAGTTTGGAAATCGAATGCTCACCTTTGCATTATTTGCTGCGGCGTTTACCACGCTTTATTTAGCATGGAAGCGTAAAGATTTGCGCCTTTTAGCCGCTCTGCAAGTAATTGGAATCTTAGGTCAAGGTGTACTAGGTGGCATCACTGTACTTACCAAATTAAACCCGATTCCAGTTGCAGGTCACTTATTACTTTCCATGGTCTTAATCGCAGCCGCCACTAACCTGCAATTTAAAGTTTTGGAATATCGCGAACTAGCAGATTCTGCCATTGGCAAAATCTTGGCAACCTCTGCATTTTTAACCTTAATTGCCGGAACAATCGTTACCGGAAGTGGCCCACATGCCGGAGATTGGCAGGCGCCAAGATTTGATTTCAATATTGAAATTGCAGCCAGAATTCATAGTTCGTTAGTGGCAATAACTTTAATTATTGCCATTTTTATTGCGATTAAGTGGCCACGACGTGAAGCAAATTGGTTACTTGTAGCGATAATGGTCCAAGCTTTAATAGGCTTTATCCAGTGGTGGCTTGGTCTGCCGCAAGTACTAGTAGGCATGCATCTACTCGGTGCTGCCCTCTTCTGGTTTGCAGCGTGGCGAACTCGGTTATCTTTTAGGTACCAACGAATTACTCAATAAATTTAAAGAAAATAGCGAAAGGTAAGCATGACATTTTCTTGGAGCGCATTAGACGATCAAGTAGTTAAATATGCCCGCGCGCTCGCAGCAGATGCAGTGCAAAAAGTTGGCAATGGCCATCCCGGAACTGCGATGTCACTTGCACCAGTTGCCTATCTACTATTTCAAAAACATATGGTCCATGATCCCAAAGATCCTAAATGGATTGGTCGCGATCGATTTGTTTTATCTTGCGGACATTCTTCTTTAACTCTATACACCCAGTTGTATTTAAGTGGTTATGGATTAGAGATGCAGGATTTACAGGAATTTCGTACCTGGAATTCATTAACTCCGGGACATCCTGAATACGGGCACACTGCTGGCGTTGAAATGACGACTGGGCCGCTAGGGGCTGGTATCTCTACTGCAGTCGGAATGGCGATGGCTGCGCGATATGAAAAAGGGCTTTTAGATAAGAATTCACCGTTATTTGATCATAAAGTTTATGTGCTCTGTTCTGACGGAGATTTGCAAGAAGGCGTCTCTGCCGAAGCATCATCTCTTGCTGGAACTCAAGAGCTTGGAAATCTAATTGTGATTTATGATGACAATAGAATTTCAATTGAAGGTGACACCCATGTTTCATTCACGGAAGATGTCTCGGCGCGTTATGTCGCCTATGGCTGGCATGTAGAAGAAGTAGCCGCTGCCAATGATGGATCAGTTGATTTAACAGCATTAGATGCTGCGATTGAAAGAGCCAAAAATGAAAGTCACAAACCATCGTTAATCCGTTTGCACAGCATCATCGCTTGGCCAGCTCCAAAGGCGCAAGGTACAGCTAAATCTCATGGCTCTGCTTTAGGGGAAGAAGAAGTTGCCGCAACCAAAGTAGCGCTTGGTTTAAATCCAGATGAGAAGTTTGCGATGCCAAAAGAGCTACTTGCTCATGCGCGCAAAGTAATTGAACGCGGAGCAAAAGCGCACGCAGAATGGAACGCAGAATTAGCCAACTGGAAATCCGCTAATTCTGATAAAGCTGCCTTATTAGATCGTTTAATTTCAAGAAAATTACCTACTTTAAACGTGCCTGAATTTGCTCCAGATAAAGAGATAGCTACGCGCGCTGCAAGTGGCAAAGTCATAAATGCTTTGGCGGCGCAGTTACCAGAACTTTGGGGTGGCTCATCTGATTTGGCGGAATCAAATAACACCACCATTGAAGAAGGTGGTTCATTTCTACCTGAATCTAGCAAGATGAAAAATGCCAATCCTTATGGTCGAATAATTCACTTTGGAATTCGTGAACATGCGATGGGTTCGATTTTGAATGGCATAACTTTAAGTGGCTTAACCCGAACCTTTGGTGGAACTTTCTTGATGTTTGCGGATTACATGCGTGGCGCAGTGCGTTTGGCTGCGCTGATGGATATTCCAACTACTTTTGTTTGGACACATGATTCGATTGGTGTTGGTGAAGATGGACCAACTCATCAACCGGTAGAACATTTTGCAGCGCTTCGAGCGATTCCAAACTTGCATGTGATTCGTCCGGCTGATGCCAACGAAACGGCGCTTTGCTGGTTAGAGATTCTAAAGCGAAACAAGCCTGCGGGGATTCTCTTATCTCGACAGAATCTGCCAGTTTTGCCAGCAAATGCGGAAGGCGTTGCTAAGGGAGCTTATGCTGTTAAAGCGGTGGCAAATCCAAAAATTTCAATTATTGCAACTGGCTCTGAAGTAAGTGTGGCTCTAAAAGCTGCGCAAAAGTTAGAGGCTGATGGAATTTCAACTCAAGTTGTATCTGCCCCATGTTTGGAGTGGTTCGCAGAGCAACCTAAAGAATATCGAGAGAAATTACTACCAAAGAGTGCTTTAAAGGTAAGTATCGAAGCTGGTATTGCACAAGGTTGGCGAGAATTTGTAGGTGATAACGGCGTTATTATTTCACTTGATCATTTTGGAGCATCTGCTGCTGCCGGAAAGCTTTTTGAAGAATTCGGATTTGGCGCAGATGCGGTTGTTAGCAAAATAAAGGCTGGTTTATGAAAATAACTGATTTACATAAAGCCGGAACCAGCACCTGGTTGGATGATTTGTCACGTGCTGCATTAACCACAACTCTGCCAGAGAGGATTGCACGTCAAGAGGTATATGGCGTAACAACCAATCCCGCCATTTTTCAAGCTGCAATTACCAAAGATCCAAGTTATAAAGATGCGATTACAGCTAATAAACATTTAAGCGCCGAAGAGATTGTAGAAATTTTGACCACCGAAGATGTTCGCGAAGCCTGCAAACTCTTTCGCCCTATTTTTGAATCTACAAATGGCGTAGATGGCCGAGTCAGCATTGAAGTAGACCCACGCTTAGCTCATAACACTACTGAAACTATCCAGCAAGCCAAACGACTCTGGGCCATTATTGATCAACCAAATTTAATGATAAAAATTCCAGCTACTCGTGCTGGATTGCCAGCTATAACTGAAGTTATTGCAGCTGGAATTAGCGTTAATGTAACTTTGATTTTCTCTTTAAGTCGATATGCGGAAGTTATCGATGCATATCAAGCTGGCATCGAAAAGTGCGCTAATCCCAAGAACGTGCACTCAGTTGCTTCATTCTTTGTTAGCCGAGTAGATAGCGCGATTGATAAATTATTAACTGATGATGCTTTAAAAGGTAAAGCTGCCGTAGCTAATGCGCGTTTGGCATATGAGCTATATCTTGCGAAATTTAAAAACTTTCCACATAATCATCAACGGCCGCTTTGGGCTTCAACTGGCGTCAAAGATCCCGCTTATCGCAACACTCTGTATGTAGATTCACTAATTGCACCAAACACCGTAAATACCATGCCGCCTAGTACTTTAGATGCCACTATCAATGCGCAAGTAAGCGCTGAAGACACTATTAGTGCCAACATTGAAAGCGCTAAATCTGAATTGCTCGCGCTTGCTAATAACGGCATAGATTTGGTGAAAGTTACCGACGAACTAGAAGCTGATGGAGTTGAGAAATTTATGGCTTCATGGGAAGTGCTCTTGGCAGAAGTTGAAAAAGCGAAACAATGATCAAATTAGCAGGGCCTTTAACCTCAAAAATTGACCGAAAAAGTGAGTTATATAAGAACTTAAGTAGCGCTAATTCTCGGTTAGCAAGAAAAGATAGTTCACTATGGGGACCAGCAGCTGAAGCTGAAGCTGCCATTAGGCTCAATTGGGTGGATTTACCTGAAAGTTCACGCGATTTATTACCTGCACTTGATGCGATCGCAGCCAAATTTAGAGGCAAAGAAGTGGTGCTCTGCGGAATGGGTGGATCTTCTTTAGCTCCAGAAGTTATAGCAGGTACTTATAAAAAACGCGCATTTATTTTTGATTTAACCGATCCTAACTATGCGGCTCATATTTTAAAGAGAAATCTTTCCAATTCAGTGGTGGTGGTTAGTTCAAAATCTGGTTCGACCATCGAAACTGCTTCGCAGCGCGCAGCCATTGAAAGTGCATTAGTTGCACAAGGATTAGATCCCAAAGCACATTTGATTTTTGTAACTGATCCTGACTCCCCTCTTGATCGAGCAGTTCGTGCAGGTGGTTACACCGTGATAAATGCAGACCCGAATGTAGGCGGAAGATTTTCAGCTCTAAGCGCCTTTGGTCTAGTCCCGACGGCTCTGATGGGAATTGATCCTTCGCTTCTATTAGACAGCGCTGCGGCACAGAAAAATCAATTACTCAATGAAGAAAATGTAGCGATTGATTTAGCATATTTGATGTTTACGCAATCCGATCAATTCTTAGCTTTTGTGGATTCACCAGAGATTCCAGGGCTTTCGGACTGGATCGAACAATTAATTGCCGAGTCAACTGGCAAAGATCAAAAGGGGCGACTTCCAGTTGTAATTTCAAATGTCACCGAAGCCATTGCCTCTAACCAGATGCGAATTACTTTTGGTAGTGGTGGAGATTTAGAAGTACTTGGTGATTTAGGTGAACATTTCATAACTTGGGAATGGGCCACTGCCCTGCTTGGCGTAGCTCTAAAGGTAGATCCATTTAATCAACCTAATGTTACCGAAGCGAAAAATGCCACATCTGAATTACTAACTGAGTGGAATAACAAATTGCCAGAACTGCCAGTGACGCAAAAAGCTAACACCGTGCTTGCTGAATTATTATCAAAAGTTGATGGTTATATTGCCATCCTTGCTTATTTAGATCGTAAAGAAGATGTTGCATTACTTGAGTTACGCAAAATTCTTGCCGAAAAAAGCGGCAAGCCAGTGACTTTTGGATGGGGCCCTAGATTTCAACACTCCACTGGGCAGTTTCATAAAGCCGGACAACCCAATGGTGCATTTTTAATTATCACTGCAGATGCAAAAGAAGATTTCCAAATTGAAGGTAAGGAATTTACTTTTCAAACATTAGTAATGGCGCAGGCGCTAGGTGAATATCGCGCACTCGGTGCAAGAAAATATCCGGTAGCTAGATTGCATATAAGTGGTGATTCTAGAGATGCGAGCATCTCTGAGATTTTAGCTGCTGCTAAAGCGCTCTAAAACTTATTCGTCTTCTCCGCGTAATTTCTTTAAAGCATCTTCAAGAATCTTGGTTGCTTCTGCCGGAGTGCGACGTTCTTTAACATATGCAAGGTGAGTTTTATATGGCTCATTTTTAATTGGTGAAGGTGGATTATTTTTATCCTGACCTGCTGGAAAACCACAGCGTGGACAATCCCATTCAGCTGGAACTTCAACGCCTTCTTCTTGTGCAAATGATGGGCGCACTTCATGCCCATTTGCGCACCAATAAGAGACTACAAATCTTTCTATTGCTTCGCCGCGTTCGGCCTCGCCCATTGGGCCAGCGCCAACACGGCTGCCACGAATCGCACTTCCGCCGGCCATTATTTGAGCACCAAACTAAGCGCAACTACGCCAGCAAACCAAAGTCCACCAACCACAATTGTGATTCGATCTAGGTTTTTTTCTACTACTGAACTTCCACCATAAGTTGATGAGACTCCGCCACCAAATAGATCTGAGAGGCCTGAACCTTTACCTTTATGAAGCAGAACTAAAAGAACCATCAAGACGCTAGTTAGAACTAGCAAGATTGATAGAGCTAATACCATTTTGTTTCCTTCTTTGTTGCTTTTTGTAATTTGCGCTAGGAGGTTAATCTTAGCGTGCTAACCCTGAACCGCGTAAAACTTGGCGATTTTCGCAAATTCCTCTGGATCTAGGCTCGCCCCACCAACCAAAGCGCCATCAACATCAGGTTGTTTCATGATTTCGACGACATTTGATGATTTCACGGAACCGCCATAGAGGATTCGACATTTCTCGGCAATTTCTGCAGAACCAATTTCAGACATTGCTTGTCGGATTGCGGCGCAAACTTCTTGCGCATCTTCAGGGGTTGCGGTTTTGCCAGTACCAATTGCCCAAACTGGTTCGTAGGCAATCACAATCTTTTTTAAATCTGGTTTGTGGAATCCAGCTAATCCCGCTTTTACTTGAGAAACTACATGTGCAACATGCGTTCCTGCTTCTCGAATTGATAGCTCTTCACCTACACAGAAAATTGGCGTGATTTCATTATCAAGTGCAGCTTTGATCTTCCGATTGATTAAATTATCGCTTTCATTATGTATCGAACGTCGTTCTGAATGTCCGATTGCTACATAGGTGCAGCCAAGTTTTGCCAGCATGGTGCCGGAGATATCTCCGGTAAATGCTCCACTTGCCTCAGGAGATAAATCCTGTGCCCCATATTGCAAGCGCAAACGATCTCCATCAACCAGAGTTTGGATAGAACGAATATCTGTAAAAGGAGGAAGGATTGCCACATCCACCGCGTCATAATCTTTATCGCCTAATGAGTAGACCAACTTTTGCGCAACTGCAATTGCTTCAAGATGATTTAGATTCATCTTCCAATTTCCGGCCATTAGTGGTTTACGCATTTTCTTCTCCTTTAAAATCCTAAGGCTTTTAACCCTGGAAGTTCTTTACCTTCTAGATATTCAAGTGAAGCTCCGCCGCCAGTTGAGATATACCCAAACTGATCATCGGCAAAACCTAACTTACGAACCGCTGCTGCTGAGTCTCCGCCACCTACAACTGAGATGCCTCCGTTTTGGCAGACCTTAATTAAAGACTCTGCTACTACCTTTGTCCCGTTAGCAAAGTTAGCGAATTCAAAAACGCCCATTGGACCATTCCAAAATACGGTTTTGCAACCTGCGATCGCTTCTGCGAATGCTTTTGCAGAATCTGGACCAATATCTAGTCCAAGTTGATCTGCAGGAATTGCATCTGCGCTAACCAAAGTTGGTGTGGCATCTGCTGAGAATTCTGGAGCTACGACGATATCTGTAGGTAGCAATAGCTTTACGCCATTCTTCTCTGCAGTTGCAAGCAAACCTTTAACAGTATCTAGCATCTCATCTTCACAAAGTGATTTACCGATCTCTTTGCCTTGAGCTTTTAGGAAGGTAAAGAGCATGCCGCCACCAATAGCGATGACATTTACTTTGCCTAACAAGTTCTCGATTACAGCTAACTTATCTGAAACCTTTGCGCCACCTAGAACAACTCCGTAAGGTCGTTCAGGGTTTTCGGTTAACTTCTTAAGAACTTCAACTTCTGCTGCGACAAGTAAACCTGCTGCGCTTGGTAGGAGCTTTGGTAAATCAAAAACTGATGCGTGCTTTCGGTGAACTGCGCCAAAACCATCGCCTACATAAACTTCAGCAAGTTCTGCAAGTTCTTTAGCGAAGCTAGCGCGCTCTGCCTCGTCTTTTGAAGTCTCAGCTGCTGAATATCGAATATTTTCAAGAAGTAATACTTCCCCGGCTGCCAGCGCTTTCGCTTTCGCAGTTACATCTGCATTAACAACGCTCGCTACTGATTCGAACTTAACTTCTTTGCCAAGTAGTTCGCCTAGACGCTTTGCAATTGGTGCAAGTGAAAGTTCTGGCTTTGCTTCACCTTTTGGTCTTCCTAAGTGAGCCGCAATAACAAGTGATGCGCCACCATCTAGAAGCGCTTTGATTGTCGGAAGTGATGCACGAATACGACCATCATCAGTAATAACGCCTTCCTTCAGAGGGACATTTAAGTCGCAACGAAGGAAGACGCGCTTACCGCTGACAGCGAGATTAGATAGCGCTGTCATTAGAAATTAAAGACTCTTACCGACTAGACCGATTAGATCTGCTAAACGGTTTGAGTAACCCCATTCATTGTCATACCAAGAAGCAACTTTTACAGTTGAACCAATTGCTTTTGTTAAGCCGGCATCAAAAATTGATGAATGCGCATCGGTAACGATATCTGATGAAACGATTGGATCTTCGGTGTAAGCCATGATCCCCTTTAGCGGACCTTCAGCTGCCTTCTTCATCGCCGCATTTACCTGATCTGCAGTTACTTCCTTAGCTAGTTCAACAGTTAAGTCAGTGATTGAACCTGTTGGAACTGGAACGCGTAGCGCATAGCCATCTAGCTTGCCCTTAAGTTCAGGAAGAACTAATGAGATCGCCTTTGCAGCGCCAGTTGAAGTTGGAATGATATTGGTAGCTGCTGCACGAGCTCGACGTAGATCCTTATGAGGGAAATCAAGGATTACTTGATCGTTTGTATAGGCGTGAACTGTAGTCATGAGACCGCGCAAGATGCCGAACTCTTCATGAAGCACCTTGGCAAATGGAGCCAAGCAGTTGGTGGTGCAAGAAGCGTTTGAGATGATGTGGTGCTTTGTAGCGTCGTACTTATCATCATTTACGCCCATCACGATAGTGATGTCTTCATCTGTTGCAGGTGCAGAGATAATTACTTTCTTAGCTCCAGCTGCGATGTGCTTCTGCGCATCAGCAGCCTTAGTGAAGATTCCGGTTGATTCGACAACTACCTGTGCGCCAACGCTTGCCCAACCAAGTGCGCCTGGATCCCGCTCTGCAAAAACTTTAATGGTCTTGCCACCGACAGTGATTGAACCTTCACCTGCGCTAACTTCAACCGGAAGGCGGCCCAAAATTGAGTCGTACTTCAAAAGATGCGCAAGTGTCGAGGTTGGAGTTAAATCATTGATTCCGACGATATCGATATTTGGATTATTAAGCGCCGCTCTAAAAAAGTTACGACCGATGCGCCCGAATCCATTAATTCCTACTTTGGTGACTTTTGATGTCATGAAAATTTTCTGCCTCTCACATGAAAAAACCCAGCTAGTGTGTTGATATGGGTAAAACTAAATATCCACAACGCTGGGGTACTCGCCTAGCCTATCGCAGAGAAAGTGATTAGTTAAGCGTTAATTGAGCAAGTCTGGTGAGAGTCCAGCCTCAGTATCAGGAATTCCTAGCTCTGCGGCACGTTTATCTGCCATTGCTAATAATCGCCGAATTCGACCTGCGATTGCATCTTTAGTCATCGGTGGAGTTGCAAGTGAACCGAGCTCTTCAAGCGATGCTTGGCCATGATTGATACGAAGTTCACCAGCTTCTTTCAAGTGATCTGGAATTGTTTCGCCGAGAATTTCCATTGCCCGTTGCACACGTGCAGAGGCTGCAACTGCAGCACGCGCACTACGTCGCAAATTTGCATCATCAAAATTTGCAAGTCGATTTGCTGTTGCGCGGACTTCACGTCGCATTCTGCGCTCTTCCCAAGCCATCACTGATTCATGTGCACCAAATCTTGTAAGTAGCGCACCGATTGCATCTCCATCGCGAATAACAACGCGATCAACACCACGAACTTCGCGCGCTTTGGCAGAAATGCCAAGACGTCTAGCGGCACCAACTAATGCCAATGCAGCTTCAGGTCCTGGACAAGTAATTTCTAATGAAGATGATCGACCAGGTTCGGTTAAAGAACCATGTGCAATAAATGCGCCACGCCAAGCAGATTCTGCATCGCAAATCGGCCCATTAACTACTTGTGGTGGCAGACCGCGAATTGGGCGATTGTGAGAATCAACTAGTCCAGTCTGTCTTGCTAATGCTTCGCCATCTTCAATTACTCTAATTACATACCTTGAACCTTTACGAATTCCAGAAGAAGAGATAACTGCTAAATCTGATTCATGTCCGTATAAATCTGAAATATCTTTTCGTAGTCTGCGTGCACTTTGTGCCGCATCTAATTCGACTTCGACTACGATCTTTCCAGCTGCAATGTGAAGCCCGCCTGCAAAGCGAACTAGAGCTGATACTTCGGCTTTACGACAGCAGGGTTTGGTAACTGGAAGACGAGTTAATTCGTCTTTTAAACTTGAAGTCATCGCCATAACGTGCGTTATTCAACACCAATAGTGAAAAAATTACTCAAAAATTTGTCTGAAAATTGAATTTAATTTTGAAATATCATGATGGATCGCCCCAGGAGCGCGCCTAACATCGCCAATAATTAACTTTCCGCCAAAACCATCAACCACGGCTTCAAGGTTTTTCTGGTCTCGCAAACCTGAATGGTCAGCAATTACGTAATCGAATCTAAGTGATGGCGCATATTGATTTAATAGTTGTAAGTGCTCTTCAGGGGTATATCCTGCAAATTCATCACCCGCGATAGATGGGTGCGCATCTAAATTAAGCAAAATTATTTTTTTGGCATCACTTGCACAGATTGCTTCTCGTTGAGCCGGAACCATTAGGTGTGGCAAGACCGAAGTAAGCCACGAACCTGGCCCCATCGTGATGAAATCTGCGCTCTCTAGTGCGCGGATTGCTTCTGGTCTAGCTTGAGGATTTTCAGGGATGATACGAATTGATTCTAAACGTCCCTTTGCGGTTGCAACTTCCTTTTGACCACGCACCACTATTCTGCCAACGCTAGTTAAAAAAGTTCCTTCGATATCTAAAGGTTGCGCGGCCATTGGTAGCACTCTTCCGACAACTCTAAGCAGCGAACCAACTCGATCTAGTCCTGCAACAAAATCACCATCGCGATCCCAAAGTGCAGTTAATAATAGATTTCCCACCGTGTGCTGGTTTAAATTACCTTCACTGGTAAAGCGATACTGCAAAATTTCAGCCCAACTTCTACCCCATTCATCGTCCGAACAAAGTGCAGTAAGCGCCATTCTTAAATCACCTGGTGGCAAAATTTCAAATTCTTCCCGTAAACGCCCACTAGAACCACCATTATCGGCAACGGTAACAATGGCGGTAATTTGATGCGTTAATTGACGAAGTGCACTTAGCGTGGCAGCCAATCCATGACCGCCACCAAGCGCTACTACTTTAGGAGTTGAGAAATCTATTTGGCTCATGCCTATTTATGCTCGCTTATTCTCGACCAACATCTCTATGTACCGAATGAGCTTCAATTTCAAAATCACCTATTTTGCCTGTTAACTGTTTCGCTAACTCTTCTGCAATTGCCACGCTTCGATGTTTTCCACCAGTGCACCCAACCGCCAAAGTAATATATTTCTTGCCTTCACGCAGGTAACCCGCACTCATCTTTTTCAACAAGTTTGAATAATTTGAAATGGTTTCTTGTACTCCTGGCTGCGAAAGTACATACGAACTTACCTCTGGACTCTGTCCGGTTTTGGGGCGCAGTTCTGGTTCCCAGTGAGGATTCGGAACAAAACGACAATCAAGAACCAAATCTGAATCAACTGGGATTCCATATTTGTATCCAAAGCTAAGTACGTTTATACGTAGTCCGGTGGTCGCGCCGCTTTTAAAGAATTCGTTTATTCTCTTTTCTAATTGATGAACATTTAGATTGCTAGTGTCAATGACTTGATCGGCATCTGCTCGAAACTCTTCTAAGCGGGTTCGCTCTTTAGTGATTCCATCAACAATGCGACCGCTTCCTTGCAATGGATGCGGGCGACGGGTGGATTCAAAACGTTGCACCAATGCTTGATCCGATGCATCTAAAAAGAGCATTCGATAATTGATACCAGCACCACGAAGTTCTTTTATTGAGCTGCTCAAATCATCAAAATATTTACCGGTGCGCACATCTACAACGACTGCGATACGTGAGGCATCTGAAGCTTGCGCCAAACCGAGTAAAAGCGATGGCGGCAAGTTATCAACTACATACCATCCTGAATCTTCAAGAGCGTGCGCTACGGTGGAGCGACCAGCCCCAGACATGCCAGTAAGCAATAGCAATTCAGTGCTCATTGCACCATCTTCCAATACCTGTCAAGCATCATAAATTTCGCCAGTTTCCATATCCACTGCTGCAGATGCCGTATCTGTTTTGAGTAAATGCTCACTTATTGATTGTGCTAGCCGTGGCCCAATACCTGGAGTTTGCGAGATATCTTCTGCCGTTGCCTTTTTAATTGCCGAAACCGATCCATATCGATCTAATAGAGCTGCTCTTCTGGTTGGACCTAAATCATCAATCTCATCTAATAAAGATTCCAACATAATTTTCGAACGTCTAGAACGATGAAAAGTTATGGCAAATCGGTGAGCTTCATCTCTTACTCTTTGCAATAAATACAAACCTTCACTGTTGCGTGGCAAGATAATTGGATCAGGAGTTCCAGGTAACCAAATCTCTTCTAATCTCTTCGCAAGTCCAACCACCGCAATATCAGTTATTCCCAATTCGAGTAACGCTTTTTCAGCAGCACTAACTTGTGGCGCGCCGCCATCAACCACAATCAAATTCGGCGCATATGCAAACTTCCCCGCAACTTCACCAATCTCAACACTTTGATCTGAAATCCAACGTTTCATTCTGCGAGTGATAACTTGATGCATGGCACGGGTGTCATCTTTTGCGCTCTCAGTTTCAATAATAAATCTTCGGTAATCACTTTTCTTCGCTTGGCCATCTTCGAATACCACCATCGATGCTACAACCGTGGTCCCGGAAGTATTTGAGATATCAAAACATTCAATTCGAAGCGGTGCGCTATCTAGGGTCAATGCTTCTTGGATTTGAGTTAATGCTTTCCCGCTTACTGCGGCATCATTAGCGCGTTTTGATAAATATTGAATTAATGAATACCGAGCATTTCGTTCTACTGTTTGGGAGAGTTCTAACTTCTCACCACGTTGTGGGATGCGAATCTCAACTTTAGCGCCACGCAGTTTGGTGAGAAAATCAGCCAAACTCTGGTCAACTTCTCGGTTCACAATTAATTCTGGTGGTAGTTCCTCCTCTGAATAAACAGTTGCTAAGAAAGGTGTTAACTCATCATCTCCTTCGAGAATTTCATTTTGATTTAAGATCCAACTTCTAGAGCCTCGAATTGCACCTGATCGAATTTTGAATACTGTGGCAGCAGTGTGCAATCCTTCAGTGTAGAGTGAAATCACATCCGCATTAATCGTTTCCGAAAGCGCTGCATCATTGGAATCCTGTGCAGTATTTAACGCATTTACTTGGTCACGTAGCCTTGCTGCTCTTTCGAATTCTTCTTGAGCAGCAGCTTCTGCCATCTCCTTCTCTAAAATCGCAATCAAATCTGTGTTGCCACTTGAAAGAAACTTATCTAACTTTTGCGCCAGGGATTTATGTTCTGCTTCAGAGATCCAGCCAACACAAGGAGCTGCACATTTACCAATATCGCCAAGCAGACATTGTCGCTTTGCGGCTTTGGCGCGTTCGAAATTACCTGCCGTACAACTTCGAATCGGAAAAACTTTTAGCAAAGTGTCATGTGTGGTGCGAAGTGCCCATGCTTGAATGTAAGGGCCAAAATACTTAATTCCTTTGCGTTTTTCTTGCCTGGTAATAAATAGTCGCGGATATTTATCATTAATTGTTAAAGCTAAATATGGGTAGGATTTATCGTCTCGGAATCTGACGTTATATGGTGGTTTAAATTGTTTAATCCAAGTGTATTCAAGTGAGAGCGCTTCTACTTCACCACTTACGATTGTCCAATCACATCTAACTGCCTCTGAAACCATTCGATCAGTGCGTTCGGCAAGTCCGCTTTGAAAGTAAGATGAAAGCCGATTCTTAAGATTTATTGCTTTGCCAACGTACAAAACTTGATCAGATTTATCAAAAAAACGATACACACCTGGTTCGGATGGAATCTGTTCCGGGCGAAAATTAGCCGGCATAGTTATTTCTTCTTTGCGGGAGACTTCGCTACTTTTCGATTTGAAGCAAGAATCTCTTTTACAAATTTACCGGTATAACTGCTGGTTACTTTTGCAACTTCTTCCGGGGTACCTTGCGCGACCACTTTGCCGCCTCGGAAACCACCTTCTGGACCCATATCAATGATCCAATCAGCGCTCTTGATTACATCAAGATTGTGTTCGATTACTACGACGGTATTTCCTGTATCCACTAAACGATTTAAGACCACCAATAATTTACTTACATCTTCAAAGTGCAACCCTGTGGTTGGTTCATCTAACACGTAAATAGTGCGCCCAGTTGATCGACGTTGTAATTCGGTAGCTAGTTTGACGCGTTGCGCTTCGCCTCCTGAAAGCGTTGGTGCTGACTGTCCTAAACGAACATATCCAAGCCCGACATCACAAAGCGTTTTCAAATAGCGAGAGATAGTTGGTACTGACTCAAAAAATTGATGCGCTTGTTCGATTGGCATATTCAACACATCGGCAATGGTTTTACCTTTGTAATGCACTTCTAAGGTTTCTCGGTTATATCTAGCGCCATGGCAAATTTCGCACGGTACATAAACATCAGGCAGGAAGTTCATTTCGATAGTGATCGTGCCATCGCCGGAACAGTTTTCGCAGCGCCCACCTTTTACATTAAAACTAAATCTTCCCTGTTGATAACCGCGCACTTTAGCTTCAGTGGTTTCGGCAAATAGCGCGCGGACTTTATCAAAGACACCAGTGTAAGTAGCAGGATTAGATCTTGGAGTGCGACCAATTGGTGATTGATCAACGTGCACCACTTTATCCAAGTTATCAATTCCCGAAACGGTTCTATGGCGTCCAGGTACTTGTCTGGCACCATTTAATTTATTGGCTAGTGCGACATAAAGAATGTCATTTACCAAAGTTGATTTTCCAGACCCGGAAACACCAGTGACTGCGACAAACAAACCGAGCGGAATTTCAACATCAATATCTTTAAGATTATTTTCCTTGGCACCTTTTATGGTCAATTTTCGCTTCTGATTAACAGGGCGACGAATACTTGGAATTTCAATGGCTTTGCGACCGGAAATATAAGCACCCGTAATTGACTCTTTACTATTAATTAAATCTTCATAGGGGCCACTCACTACAACTTTGCCACCATGTTCACCGGCACCTGGACCGATATCGACGATCCAATCAGCAGTGCGAATAGTTTCCTCATCATGTTCGACAACAATCAGAGTATTGCCAAGATTGCGTAATCTGGTGAGCGTATCAATCAGTCTTCGATTATCTCTCTGGTGTAAACCAATACTTGGTTCATCCAACACATAGAGCACTCCAACTAGTCCCGAACCAATTTGAGTAGCTAAGCGAATTCGTTGTGCTTCTCCACCAGAAAGTGATCCCGCGGCGCGAGAAAGCGTTAAATAATCCAAACCGACATCTAATAAGAACCCCATACGTTCGTGAACTTCTTTTAATACCCGTTCGGCAATTTTTGCTTCTCTGGCATTTAATTTGATATTTTGTAGGAAATTTGCACATTCATCTAATGACATTTCGCAAACTTCATAAATTGATTTTCCACCTATGGTTACCGCCAAAATCTCTGGCTTTAACCGGGCACCTTTACATACTTGGCAAGGGGTCTCGCGCATATATGATTCATATTTATCGCGTGCATAATCGCTATCGGTTTCGCCGTGTTTGCGTTCAATAAAAGGAATTACGCCTTCATAACCGGTGGCGTAAATTCGGTCTCGGCCATATCTATTTTTATATTTAACTTTTAACTCATAGTCATAACCATGAAGAACTGCTTCCTTAGCCTTTTCGGAAAGTTTTTTCCATGGAGTATCAAGGGAAAATTTCAAATCTTTGGCGAGTGTTTCAAGAAGTCGCATGAAGTATTCACTGCCACTGCTTGAAGACCACAATGAAATAGCTCCGTCATTTATAGATATCGAATCATCCGGAATTACTAATTCTGGATCAACTTCTAATTTGTTTCCGAGTCCCGTGCACTCTGCACACGCTCCAAAGGGCGAATTAAATGAAAAAGACCTAGGTTCTAATTCTTCAAACGAAAGTCCACAATCGTGACACGCTAAATGCTCAGAATAGGTCAATTCTTCTTTATCGATTACATCCAAAACCACAATTCCATTACCAAGTTTTAAGCCTGTTTCAATTGAATCAGTGATTCTAGTTTTTGATTCTGGCTTTACTTGCAAACGATCAATTACGATTTCAATGGTGTGCTTCTCTTGTTTCTTCAATTTTGGTGGTTCGGCCAATTGAATAACGGTGCCATCAACGCGCGCCCTAGAAAATCCTTGAGTTATTAACTCTTGCCAGACATCGGCAAACTCACCTTTTCGGGCACGCACCATAGGCGCTAATACTTGGAATTTTGTGCCAGCTGGTAAATCTAAGATTTGATCGACTATGGCTTGTGGTGTTTGTCGAGTTACTTCTTTGCCACAATTTGGGCAATGCGGTCTTCCGGCTCGGGCAAAGAGTAGACGTAAATAATCATAAACTTCGGTGATTGTTCCAACAGTTGAACGCGGATTGCGATTGGTTGATTTTTGATCAATCGATACTGCAGGTGACAAACCTTCAATGAAATCAACATCAGGCTTGTCCATCTGTCCCAGGAATTGTCTGGCATATGCAGAGAGTGACTCAACGTAACGACGCTGTCCCTCTGCGAAGATGGTGTCAAATGCAAGTGAAGATTTGCCAGATCCCGAAAGTCCAGTAAATACAACTAAAGAATTTCGTGGGAGTTCAAGTGAAACATTTTTCAGGTTATGTTCGCGAGCTCCACGAACTACTAACTGCTCTGCCACTTACTCCGCCTCTTCCATCGCTCGAAGCTCTCGCTTGAGGTCTTTTATCTCATCACGTAAGCGAGCTGCTAATTCAAATTGAAGTTCGGCTGCCGCGCCACGCATTTGATCGGTGAGCGACTCTATCAATGCCAGCAACTCTTGTCTTGGCAAACTAACTAATGACTTACTGTGAATGCCAATTGCAGGAGCGTCATTGCGTTTGCCACCCAATAATTTCTGAGTATCTTCCTCTTCTTTAGCAATCAACTCTGTGATGTCTGAAATTTTCTTTCGAAGTGGTTGTGGGTCGACTCCGCGTTCGGTGTTGTATGCAATTTGCTTAGCTCTGCGACGATTGGTTTCATCGATTGCCTTCTGCATGGAATCGGTGATGTTATCTGCATACATATGAACTTCACCTGAAACATTTCGTGCGGCACGTCCAATTGTTTGGATCAATGAAGTTGCAGATCGCAAGAATCCTTCTTTGTCTGCATCTAAGATGGAAACCAAGGAAACTTCAGGTAGATCTAAACCTTCGCGAAGTAGGTTGATACCTATAAGCACGTCGTATTCTCCAAGTCGTAACTCACGCAATAATTCAACGCGGCGCAAAGTATCTACTTCTGAATGCAAGTACCGGACTCGAACCTTTCGTTCCTGCAAATATTCAGTTAAATCTTCCGCCATTTTTTTAGTTAAAGTAGTAACCAGAACTCGTTCGTTGCGTTCGGCTCTCAAATTGATCTCGCCTAATAAGTCATCAATTTGTCCCCGAACAGGTTTTAATACAATCTTTGGATCAACTAAACCGGTTGGTCTAATGACCTGCTCAACAAACTCTCCTGCGGTTTTCTCCATTTCATATTTTCCAGGAGTCGCCGAAAGATAAACTTTTTGTCCCACTCTTTCTAAAAATTCTGGGAATTTAAGTGGACGATTATCCATCGCACTTGGCAACCGAAATCCGTGTTCGACTAAAGTGCGCTTTCTGGATGCGTCTCCTTCGTACATCGCGCCAATCTGCGGAACTGTCACATGGCTCTCATCAATCACAACTAAAAAGTCTTCTGGAAAATAATCAAGTAAACAGTTAGGTGCGCTACCAGGTTGGCGATCATCTAAATACCTTGAATAATTCTCAATTCCACTACAGAAGCCGAGTTGCTGCATCATTTCCATATCAAAAGTAGTCCGCATTCGAAGTCGCTGAGCTTCTAAAAGCTTCCCTTGTTTTTCAAATTTAGTTACTTGCATCTCCATGTCTGCTTCGATTTCAGCAAGTGCGCGCTTCATAGTTTCGGGACCAGCTGCATAATGTGTGGCAGGAAATATATACATCTCGGTTTCATCTCTAATGATTTCTCCGGTGAGCGGATGCAAAGTAGTGATTCTTTCAATTTCATCGCCGAACATTTCTATACGTACTGCTAATTCTTCATACATCGGAATGATTTCAATGGTGTCACCGCGCACTCGAAATGTGCCACGCTCGAAAGCTAAATCATTTCGTTTATATTGAATGTCGACGAATTTTCGTAATAATAGATTTCGTTCAATCTCTTCGCCCACTCTAAGTCGAACCATACGATCGACATATTCTTGCGGAGTTCCTAGACCGTAGATGCAGGATACGGTCGCCACCACAATTACATCTCTGCGTGTTAAAAGTGAGTTAGTGGCGGAATGTCGAAGGCGCTCTACTTCGGAATTAACCGAAGAATCTTTTTCAATAAAAGTATCGGTCTGAGGCACATATGCTTCCGGCTGATAATAATCGTAATAACTTACGAAATATTCGACGGCATTATTTGGTAATAATTCTCTAAATTCATTGGCCAATTGCGCGGCTAGAGTCTTATTGTGCACTAGGACCAAAGTTGGTCGCTGTAATCTTTCGATGAGCCAAGCGGTAGTAGCGGATTTACCCGTGCCTGTCGCTCCTAGAAGAACTACATCCTGCTCACCCTTATTAATTCTACGAACTAGCTCTTCAATAGCTTCGGGCTGATCTCCTGCTGGCAAGTAATCAGAGATAACTTCAAATGGTGCTACTTTGCGCTGCAGATCAGTTACGGGACGCATTTAGCTCTTCCCAAATTGCTTCTACTTTCCTTAGTAATTCCTCTTCATTGCCATCATTTTCAATTACGATATTGGCTACTTGCTTTCTTTCCGCAACAGAAGCTTGATTAGCAATTCGTTTCTCAATTTCAGAATTGTGCAGGCCACGTTTTTGCAATCTTTCAATTCGGGCTGACATCGGTGCTTCTACTGTAATTACTAAATCGAATTTTGAAGCGGCATTAGTTTCGACCAGAAGTGGAATTTCATAAATTAAAACCTGATCGTCAGCAAGTAAATTACGGGCTTCAGCCAATTTCTGTTGCACAATCGGATGCACAATTGCTTCAAGCTTTTTTCGTCTATCTGGATCTGCAAAAACTATCTCGCCCAATGCTCGTCGATTGATTTCTCCATCTGTAAGAATCTCATCGCCAAATTCAGCTACAACTGCATCAAATCCTGCGCTACCTCGTTCGATTGCTTGGCGCGCTAATTGATCTGCATCAATTACCTCTGCACCAAGTGAAAAGAAGTAATTTGCAACCAAAGATTTACCAGCGCCAATGCCACCAGTTAATGCAATTACTTTCATGCCAATAAGCCTACCTAGCCAACCTAATTTGAGAAAAATAGAAAAAGCCCCGCTAGAAAATAGCGGGGCTTTTTAATTTTATTTACTCAGCAGGTGTTGCCTCTGCAGCTTTTGCTGCTTCCTTCTGAGCTTTATGTGCCATGAAACGCGCTTGAGCTTCTGCGTATTGACGTTCCCACTCTTCACGCTGTGCTTCAAATCCTGGCTTCCACTCTTGTGCATCTGCATCAAATCCTTCTGGATAGATGAAGTTGCCTTCGGCATCATAACGAGCAGGCATGCCGTATTGAGTTGGATCAAATGCTTCCACTGCAATTTCAGCGCCTTCGTTAGCTTGCTTAAGTGATAGCGAGATTCGACGACGTTCTAGATCAATATCGATAATTTTCACAAATAATTCATCGCCTACTTGAACTACCTGCTCTGGAATTTCTACATGGCGTTCTGCTAATTCAGAGATATGAACTAAACCTTCAATACCTTCGTGTACACGGATAAATGCACCGAATGGCACCAGCTTGGTAACTGAACCTGGCACGACCGTATTGATTGTGTGGGTGCGAGCAAATGCTTGCCATGGATCTTCCTGAGTTGCCTTAAGTGAAAGCGAAACTCGTTCGCGTTCGAAATCAACTTCAAGTACTTCAACAGTTACTTCATCGCCAACTTCTACAACTTCTGATGGATGATCAATGTGCTTCCAGGAAAGCTCTGATACGTGAACTAAACCATCTACGCCACCTAAGTCAACGAATGCACCAAAGTTAACGATTGATGAAATTACACCGGTACGTACTTGACCCTTTTGTAATTGGTTCAAGAATGTGGTGCGTGATTCAGATTGGGTTTGCTCTAGATATGCACGACGTGAAAGCACCACGTTGTTGCGGTTCTTATCAAGTTCGATGATGCGGGCTTCAACGGTCTTACCAATGTATGGAGAAAGATCGCGTACCCGGCGCATTTCAACTAGAGATGCCGGAAGGAATCCGCGAAGTCCGATATCAACAATCAGACCACCCTTTACAACTTCAATAACTGTTCCAGTTACTACTTCGTCGCGCTCCTTCTTGCCTTCGATTTCGCCCCAAGCCTTTTCGTACTGAGCGCGCTTCTTGGAAAGAATTAAACGGCCTTCTTTATCTTCCTTTTGAAGAACTAGGGCCTCAATATTGTCTCCGACTTTTACCAATTCATTTGGGTCAACGTCGTTTCGAATTGATAATTCGCGAGATGGGATTACACCCTCTGTCTTATATCCGACGTCTACTAGAACTTCTTCGCGATCTACCTGGACGATAATTCCAGATACTAAATCGCCGTCATTGAAATTTCGGATTGTGCCTTCGATTGCGGCAAGAAAATCTTCTGCTGAGCCAATGTCATTGATTGCAATAGTTGGACGATTGGCGCTGTTTGCTGTGGTCAAGATACCTCGTAGGGATAGTTAGTAGTAGGAATGAAAATTGATGGCTTCAAATTTCAACTTGCGAAGGGCAAGGTTACTTATCTAATGCTGGTTAGGGCAAATCCGCTCCTTTTCCTTACTTTCCTTACTTTCCTTACTTTTTAACCATATATTTAGGTTAGATTACGCGTGCAATGAAGCAATATTTAGATCTTTGGAAGATTCCGCTAGCCCGAAAGCTCTTGATAGCCGCTACCCCGGCGCGCATGGCTTATTCAATGATTAGCCTGGCGATTTTCTTCAAAACTGAAAGAACTTTAAATTCCATTTCATTGGCAGGTTTGGCACTTGGGTTAAATGCATTAGCAGGTTCCTTTACCGCAGGTATACGTGGAAATGCTATTGATAAATGGGGCCAGAAGTGGCCAATAAGAATATTGGTTCCAGGTTATGCAATTGGAATTATTCTGCTAAATATTGCATCTACTAAAACCGAAATTTTAATTTGGGCATTTGTACTTGGAATTTCTGCGCCGCCAATTAATTTATCTGTACGTCCACTCTGGAAGCAGATTGTTCCTGAAGCACAAGTAAGAAGTGCCTACGGTTTAGATAGTGCGGTAATGAATGGGGTCGGCATTGTTGGCCCGGCATTAGCTACCACGATTTCACTTTCTAGCCATCCGGGTTATGCACTTGGTACTTGTTCGGCATTAATGATTATTGGTGGCATTGCACTTGAATTTACTATCAATCATCGCAATTGGTTTACCGAAAAGAAAGATCCAAACGAA
>CAXBPX010000002.1:0-47541 GCA_963977625.1 uncultured bacterium | reverse complement strand
ACTCGTGCTTTAACTGCTGCACGCAGTATTGATTCGGATATGCAAGCAGTTGTAATTGGTGCAGCAGGCGCTGCAGTTGCAGCAGAAGTTGGTAAATTTGGCGCGAAAATTCTGCATGTTGTAAATAATGCAGAAATTTCAGATTACGCTCCCATGGCATCTGGTCGCGCACTTTCAGACTTAGTGGATTCATTAAAACCAGCGGCAGTAATTGCGGCTGGTTCGCCGCGTGGAAATGAGCAATTGGCACATTTAGCCGCATTTAAGAATCTGCCAATGGCAGCTGAATGCACCAGCATCAATTTGGGCTCACCACACAAAGTAGTCCGCGCTCGTTGGGCTGGAAATCTTCTTGAAGATGCCAACGTGCATTCCGAGTTGTTAATTGCTTCTGTTATGGCGCTGGCCTTCGAACCGGAAGAAGTTGGTGGCAGTGCAGAGGTAAAAGAATTCTCAGCAACGTTATCTCCGGAAGATACCGTGGTTAAAGTTATTGATCGCGTTGGAGAATCCGATAAAGGTGGCGTAACACTTACAGATGCAAAGGTGATTGTTTCTGGTGGTCGCGGAGTTGGTGGACCAGAAGGTTTTGGAGTAATTGAAGAACTTGCTTCATTACTGGGTGGGGCAGTTGGATGTTCTCGCGTTGTAACTGCATCCGGTTGGCGCCCACATTCAGAGCAGGTCGGACAGACCGGTTCAAAAGTTGCACCTAATCTTTATTTAGCTTGCGGCATTTCAGGTGCGATGCAACATATAGCCGGAATGAAAAATAGCAAGACCATCATTGCAATCAATACAGATCCAGAGGCCACAATCTTCCGTTATGCAGATTACGGAATTGTTGGAGATTTACATCAGGTACTTCCTAAATTAATCGAAGCAGTGAAGGCGGCTAAGTAATGTCAGATATCGAAATTGCCCAAAAGGCAGTAATGAAGCCAATTACCGAAATTGGCGCATCACTTGGTATTGCAGCTGAACATTTAGAACCGTACGGCCACTACAAGGCGAAGATGTCACTTAAGTATCTGGATTCACTTCCAGAGAAGAAAGACAGCAAGCTAATTTTGGTTACCGCAATTTCACCAACACCAGCTGGTGAAGGTAAAACTACAACTACGGTAGGCCTTGGAGATGCGCTTCGCCATATTGGCAAGAATTCATTGATCTGCTTACGAGAGCCTTCATTAGGCCCAGTTTTCGGCATGAAAGGTGGCGCAGCCGGTGGCGGTTATGCCCAAGTAGTTCCAATGGAAGATATCAATCTTCACTTTACTGGGGATTTCAATGCCATCGCGCTTGCAAATAACTTACTAGCCGCACTTTTGGATAACCATATTCACCATGGCAATTCATTAAATATAGATGTTCGTCGTGTGGCATGGAAGCGCGTAGTAGATATGAATGATCGCGCACTTCGTGAAATCGTAAATTCACTTGGCGGAGTCGGAAATGGTTACCCACGTCAAGATGGTTTCGACATCGTGGTGGCATCAGAAATCATGGCAATTTTCTGTTTAGCAACTTCCATCGAAGATTTGAAAACACGAATTTCAAATATCGTGGTCGCATACACCACTGATAAGAAACCGGTACTTGCTAAAGATTTAAACGCACAAGGCGCGATGACCGTAATTTTGAAAGATGCTTTCCAACCAAATTTGGTGCAGACACTTGAGAACACACCTGCATTTATCCATGGTGGTCCATTTGCAAATATTGCGCATGGGTGCAACTCTGTAATCGCAACCAAGTCAGCCATGAAGATTGCTGATTATGTGGTTACTGAAGCAGGCTTTGGTGCAGATCTTGGCGCGGAGAAGTTCATTGATATCAAGTGCCGCAAATCTGGCCTGCGTCCAGATGCTTGCGTAATAGTGGCAACTGTACGTGCACTTAAATATCACGGTGGTGCAGATCTTAAGGAACTCACAAATGAGAACCTTGATGCGTTGGAAAAGGGAATTGTTAACTTAGAACGTCATGTCAATAATGTTTCCAAGGTGTACAACATTCCAGTTGTGGTTTCAATCAACAAGTTTGTCAGTGATACCGACCAAGAAATCGAACTACTTCGCAAAAAAGTAGCAGCAATGGGTGCCAAAATCACATTAGCTAATCACTGGGCCGAAGGTGGCAAAGGTGCAACTGAGCTAGCAAATATCGTGGTCGAGCTTTGCGAACAGCCAAATAAAGTCACTTTTGTCTATCCAGATGAAGCCACGCTTTGGGATAAGGCAGTTGCGATTGCAACCAAGATTTATGGTGCTTCTGAAGTTACCGCAGATGCAAAGGTACGTAACAAATTAAAAGAGTTACAAGAAAGCGGCTACGGCCACTATCCAATCTGCGTTGCGAAGACACAATATTCATTTTCAACTGACGCATCACTGCGTGGTGCTCCATCAGGCCATTCCCTAAATATTCGTGAAGTGCGATTATCTGCTGGTGCTGAGTTTGTGGTTTTGGTTTGCGGAGAGATCATGACTATGCCTGGTTTACCAAAATTACCTTCAGCTGAAAAAATTGATTACATCGACGGCAAGGTAGTAGGCCTTTTCTAGGCTGACTCTGATGACATTTCAAACGTGGAACGTGGCGATTGCAGAAGATGTAATCGCCACGCTTCGCGACGAACCAGGGCCGGTGCTGATTGCACTACAAGCACTACAAGAGAAGTTTGGCTTTGTACATGATGATGCACATCAATTAATTGCAGATGCATTTAATGTATCTCGCGCAGAAGTTTTTGGAGTATTTACTTATTATCATGATTTAAAAACCAC
Source organism: uncultured bacterium (assembly GCA_963977625.1). GTDB lineage: Bacteria > Actinomycetota > Actinomycetes > Nanopelagicales > Nanopelagicaceae > ZLKRG08. Next base: position 44,752 of record CAXBPX010000002.1, on the reverse strand, counting down.
TCCGCAAAGTAGCAATACAGTAAAAATTTGTGCCGCAGAAGCCTGCCAGGCAGTTGGTTGTGACAAACTTATTGCAGAGGCAGAGGCCGCGGGTTTTGAAGTTGAGAAAGCATACTGTTTTGGAAATTGTGCGCTGGGCCCTGCTGCCATGATTGGTAATCGCCTAATTGGTCGGGCTACGGTGGAGAAATTAAAATGAGAATCTACATTCCAGGTGATTCTGCTGCACAATCAGTAGGTGCAGATTTAGTCGCGGTGGCAATAGCCGCAGAAGCTGCGAAACGAAATTTAAATATTCAGATTATCCGAAACGGTACTCGAGGTGCGCTTTGGCTAGAGCCGCTTGTAGAAGTCGAAAAGGACGGAAAACGCATTGGTTTTACCAATGTAACTAGCGATGATGCTGCTGCAGTGTTGGATGGGACGCATACTTCAATCGGTGATGTCGATAGTTTTGAGTGGTTAGCTAGCCAAGACCGAATTACTTATAAGCGAGTAGGAATTATTGATCCGCTTTCAATTGCTGATTATGAAGCTCATGGCGGATTTGTCGGTCTTAAAAAAGCACAGCAGATGCAACCAGCAGAAATTGTTGCCGAAGTTACTGAATCGGGATTGCGTGGTCGTGGCGGCGCAGGTTTTCCAGCCGGCATCAAATGGAAAACCGTGCTTGAAGCACAGTCAGATCAAAAATATATCTGTTGTAATGCCGACGAAGGAGATAGTGGAACATTTGCAGATCGTATTTTGATGGAAGGTGACCCATTTACTTTAATCGAAGGCATGGCGATTGCAGCACTTGCAGTTGGTGCGACGAAAGGTTTTATTTATTTACGTTCTGAATATCCCGCCGCAATTTCTAAATTAAATAAAGCAATTGAAATTGCGGCGCCTAAGTTAGGTAATTTTGAATTAAAGGTGCGTTCAGGTGCTGGTTCATATGTTTGCGGTGAAGAGACGGCAATGTTGGAATCTTTAGAAGGCAAACGTGGCGTAGTACGAGCCAAACCACCGCTACCTGCGTTGGCAGGGCTATTTGGAAAACCAACTGTTATAAATAATGTGATAACTCTTGCCTCAGTGCCCGAAATTTTGGCAAGTGGCGCGACAGCATATAAAGCTCGTGGTGTTGGTCGTTCACTTGGAACTCAAGTCTTTCAATTAGCAGGAAATATTAAACAAGGCGGCATCGTAGAAACTGGTTTTGGAATTACTTTAGAAAAATTAGTAAATGGATATGGCGCCGGAACTCTTTCCGGAAAACCAGTTCGTGCAATCCAAGTTGGTGGTCCACTTGGCGCTTACTTTGGTAAAGATAAATTTGAGGTAAGCGCAGATTATGAATCAATGGCAGAAGCAGGTGGCATGTTGGGTCATGGCGGAATCGTGGTCTTTGATACCAGCGTAGATTTAGCCAAACAAGCGCGGTTTGCCATGGAGTTCTGTTCTATTGAATCTTGCGGAAAGTGCACGCCATGTCGCATTGGCTCTACCCGAGGCGTTGAAACTATTGATTTAATTATCGCAGGAAAGGACCTCGCAAAGAATAAAGAGCTCTTGCTAGATCTTTGTGAAGTTATGACCGAAGGATCACTCTGCGCAATGGGTGGATTAACTCCACTTCCAGTAAAGAGTGCACTTACGAATTTCCCTGAGGATTTCGAAGGAGCAAAGTAATGTCGTTAATAATGGAACCAGATTTTGGCACACCAAAGTCAAAACAGAGCCAACGCGTTACTGTCGAAATTGATGGTCAATCAATTGAAGTTCCTGCCGAAACTTCAATCATGCGCGCCGCAGCTGAATGCGGAATTGATATTCCAAAGCTATGCGCCACAGATCGTTTAAAAGCATTTGGCTCTTGCCGACTTTGTGTGGTCGAAATTGATGGACGAAAAGGCACTCCATCTTCTTGCACCACGCCGGTAGCAGATGGCATGAAGATTGCGACTAAATCAGAGAAATTGGATCGACTCCGCCAAGGAGTAATGGAGCTTTATCTATCTGATCATCCTGATAATTGTGAAGTAGGAGATGTTTGCCAAGTACATTCCGTTGCCAAAAAAGTGGGTATCAAAGAGGTTCGCTACCAAGCAAACGAAAATCGAAAGACTCATTTAAATTTACAAAAAGATGAATCGAATCCATATTTCAATTTTGATTCAACCGAATGTATCGTGTGCAATCGATGTGTTCGTGCTTGTGATGAAGTCCAAGGTACTTTTGCGCTAACTATTACCGGTCGCGCTTTTGATGCGCGAGTAAGTGCTGGCAATAAAAACTTTATTGAATCCGAATGTGTTTCTTGTGGTGCATGTGTTCAGGCATGTCCAACTGGCGCGCTAAAAGAGAAGAATTTAATTAGCATCGGAGCGCCAACTCGATCAGTAGAAACCACTTGTGCTTATTGCGGGGTTGGATGTTCATTTAAAGCCGAAATGAAGGGCAACGAAGTAGTCCGCATGATTCCGTTAAAAAGCGGCGGCGCAAATGAGGGTCATTCTTGCGTAAAGGGACGTTTTGCTTGGGGCTATGCCTCCCACAAAGATCGCCAACTTTCACCAATGATCCGAGAAAAAATCACTGATGAATGGCGCGAAGTTTCTTGGGAGACTGCCATCCAGTATGCAGCAGATGGACTTCGTAAAGTGCAAGATAAATATGGCTGGGATTCCATTGGAGGCATTACTTCATCAAGATGCACCAACGAAGAAGTTTATGTAGTTCAGAAAATGGTGCGCGCTGCATTTGGCACCAACAATGTGGATACATGCGCTCGAGTTTGCCATTCGCCTACAGGCTATGGATTAAATAAGACATTCGGCACTTCTGCAGGTACCCAAGATTTTGAATCGGTCGAACATGCAGATGTAATTATGATAATTGGTGCCAACCCAACTGATGCGCACCCAGTATTTGCATCCCGCGTAAAGCAATCACTTCGAAAAGGTGCAAAATTGATTGTGGTAGATCCGCGCCAAATTGCGTTAGTGAAATCTCCACATATCGAAGCTCAGTACCATCTGCAACTACTTCCAGGTACCAATGTGGCCATTATCAATGCGCTTGCACACGTGGTAATGACCGAAGGTTTAGCAGATGAAAAATTTATTTCAGAACGTTGTGACGCCAAAGCATTTAAAGATTGGGCAGATTTCATAAAGCTTCCAGAAAATTCTCCTGAAGCTATGGAAAAAGTTTCTTCGGTTCCTGCTGCGCAGATTCGTGCCGCGGCCAGACTTTATGCTTCGGCACCAAATGCGGCGATTTATTATGGATTAGGCGTTACCGAACATAGCCAAGGTTCGACCATGGTTATGGGTATCGCCAATCTGGCAATGGCAACTGGAAATATCGGCCGCAAAGGCGTTGGGGTAAATCCACTACGCGGCCAGAACAATGTGCAAGGTTCTTGCGATATGGGCTCTTTCCCGCATGAATTACCGGGTTATCGCCATATTTCTAATCCAGATACTCGCGCAATTTATGAAAATATTTGGGGAGTTAAAATTAAAGAGAAGCCAGGAATGCGTATTCCAAATATGTTGGATGCCGCAATTGCTGGTGAATATAAAGGTATTTACATTCAAGGCGAAGATATTGCGCAATCCGATCCAAATACGCAGCACGTAACAGCAGGACTTGCCGCAATGGATATGGTGATTGTGCAGGATCTATTCATTAATGAGACTGCCAAATATGCACATGTATTTTTGCCAGGTACCTCATTTTTAGAAAAAGATGGCACTTTCACAAATGCTGAACGTCGAATCAATAGAGTCCGTCCAACCATGCCGTCACCAACTGGAAAGAGCGAGTGGGAAGTTACTTGCGATTTGGCTAAAGCAATGGGTTACAACATGCACTACAACAATGCCGCAGAGATCATGGATGAAATTGCCGCGACTACTCCAACTTTTGCTGGTGTTTCTCATGCGCGATTAGATTCCGAAGGCAGCATGCAATGGCCAGTTAATGAAAAAGCTCCTACCGGAACACCAGTTATGCATATTGAAAAATTTGTGCGTGGTGCCGGTAATTTTATGTTGACGCCTTATGTTGCAACGGAAGAGAAAACCAATCGTAAATTTCCACTTTTGCTTACTACCGGTCGTGTATTAAGCCAGTACAACGTAGGCGCACAAACTAGACGTACCAGTAACAACGTTTGGCATCCTCAAGATACTTTAGATATACATGAATCTGATGCTGAAATGCGCGGAATTAAAGACGGTTCTTGGATCAAACTTTCTAGCCGCGTCGGTGAAACTTTAATGCGTGCACGAATCACAGACGAAGTCGCACCAGGAGTGGTTTACACAACTTTCCATTTCCCAGAATCCGGCGCCAATGTGATTACAACTGATTACTCAGATTGGGCCACAAATTGCCCTGAATATAAGGTAACTGCGGTGCAAGTAGAACCTAGTGAAGCGATTGCACACTTAGAACAACACGGCGAACATGGCGATGTGCAATTGGATTCAATAATTCGAATGGCAAATCAGATTGCGTCTAATATCCCAGCAGCTGGTGCTCCGGAAATCGAAGTTGCTCATCACATGACGCAATTTTGGACTCCGATTATGCGACAGCGGTTAGCGGATGATGTCGATCCAAAACTATTGTCAGATGTGGTTAAGAAGGCGCTTGAGCTCGTCAAGCAATCCTGATTCACCCACTACTTCAATTTCTAAAGGCAGCTTCATTAAATCTGCAGCAGCTTGCGCGGCGACTTTTAATTCTGCTGATGGATTTTGAGCTAGCCAAACTACTTTGCGATAGTTTTTAAAGTAATCATCGATTAATTCTGGGTGTCGATCTAGACCCAATTCCACTACCACGCTTCTGTGAAATGATTTCACTAAGTAATCGGTAAAGAGATAGGTACCGTCTGCCGTTAATTCATTAACCCGATTTGATCCAGCAAAAACATCATAACAATGGTTTCCGCCGAGTCTTTGAAGATTGTACTTTTTGATTACTTCATCAATTGCGCCATAAGTTCCGCAATCAGAGTACGCCACAGCAATTTTGGAATGTTTACTTTTGATTTCTTGAATTTTTGCATCTAACTCGCCAGCAATTTTTTCTGGGTGATTGTGTAATAGTGGTGGCAGGGGATAGATAGTTAAATCAAAGTTCTCCCTGGATGCGATATTGGAAATATGAGTAGCAATCGCACCACAGGCAACTATTCCAGTACTCAATCTGGGTCCTAACTCGGAAATGCCAGTCTCTCTACAAACTTGTCGTTGAAATCTTCACGATCTGAAAGTTCTACATAACTAATTTCATCTAGCAGCGTAGCTGCACCGTGACGTTCTTGAGTGGAAAGTAGCGCCATCTTGGCTCCTTCACCAGCCACGTTTCCCGCTGAAACAATGCGTAATACGCTGATTTTTGGCACTAAACCTATTTTCACTGCGGATGCCGGAGAAAGGTAAGAGCCAAACGAGCCTGCAAGTAGAACTTGCTGAATGTCTTTATCTTCAATTCCGAATTCCTCTGCAAGCAGCGCCCATCCAGTTGCAATAGCCGCTTTAGCAAATTGCAATTCTCTTACATCTCGCTGACTTAAAAATACATCGTCAGTTAACATGTAAATTTTTTCGCCATCTTTTTCGACTAAATTGGGATCATCAACGGCATTAAATTTTCCTGAAGCATCAAGCACACCAATTTGCACAAGACAAGCAACTGCATCTACTAAACCAGAACCACAGATGCCAATTGCTGGGGCATCGTCAATTGTTCCGATTTCAAGTTTGCCATCAACTACTTTGACCGTTTCGATTGCACCTGCCGCTGCACGCACTCCACATTTAATAGATGCAGCTTCAAAAGCTGGTCCTGCAGGAGCAGCGGTAGCCAAAATCTTCTCGCCATTTCCTAAAATAATTTCGCAATTTGTTCCAACATCAATAAAAAGTCGTAATCGCTTATCGCGATCCATTCCCGATGCTAAAGCGCCGGCGACAATATCTCCACCTACATAAGCACCCAACGAAGGCAGAATAATTGCTTTGGCTTGCGGATGAATGGTTAAACCCAGTTCGGTGGCTGAAATTGGTTGGTAATCAGCAGTAGCCATAATAAATGGCGCGACTCCAAGTGGTTCTGGGTCTATCCCTAAAACCAATTGCGTCATAGTGGCATTTCCGGCAAGTGCAACTTCATAAACATTATTAGGATCAATATTTGCTTCGTCGCAAACTTCGCGAGTTAATTGCGCCAATGTTTCTTGCGCCAAAGCCCTTAATTTTGTTAAACCTTCGGGATCCATCATGGTTGCACTAATTCGAGTGATGACATCTGCACCGAAAGGCTGCTGCTTATTTAGCATGGATTTAACCGATGCTGGAGCGCCAGTATTTAAATCAAGCAAAGTAGCTACCACGGTAGTGGTACCTAAATCGAATGCGATTCCGTAGCGAATTTCGCTGGTATCGCCACCTTCTACAGCTATCAATTCTTGATCTGCGAAAACTGCCGTGACTTTGAAATTGTGCTTACGAAGTACAGTTGGTAATTCACGCAAAACATCTAGGGAATAAGTTGGTTCGATATCTTCAATCGAATCTAGTAATCGCACAATATCTGTGCGCTGATCGGAAAGAGTTGGTTCAGTAAGTTCTACATAACGTTTTTGAATACCGGGGCGCAAAATAATTTGGCGACCCACACCGACAGTTGCCGCTTTTGGTCTAGTGGTAAGTGGCGGTACATCAATTGCTAAATCTTTAGTCGTGCGCACCATGCATGCAAGACGCCAACCACTTGCAATCTCTTCTTGATTAAAAGCTCTAAAATCTAATTTGGAAGGTTCTACACTGCCATCAGTAATTTGAATTTTGCATTTTTTACATGTGCCATAACCGCCACAAGTAGAATCAATCGCAATTCCATTCCATGAAGCGGCATCAAATGCGCTGACACCAGATGGAACCGTTACAATTTTTTCAGCAGATATTTCGCCATCTTTTTCTAGTGCGCGAAAATGTAATTTAACGCGACTAGCTCCGTCGTGGCCGGCTAGATCTGGATTAAATTCTTTAGCCATTTTGCGCTTTAGCAGCTGCTTCCATTGCTCGGAAACGGGTAATCCAATTTCCACCGTATTGATCATTACCAAGTAACACATCCGTTGCACGAACTGCAGAAACAATTTCTGGGGTACGTGCATCCATCACAGCTGAAGTTAAGCCAACTGTCATCGCAGCAGGTAGGAAAGCAGCATTGATCGCATGGCGATTTGGCATACCAAATGAGACATTTGATGCGCCACAAGTCATGTTCAAATCCCACCGTTGTTTGATTTGATGAACTGTTTCAAAGAATAGATTTCCAGCTTGTGGTTCGGCGCCGATTGGCATGGCTAATGGATCGATTACCAAACGGTCATGTGAGATGCCATGTTTATCGCAGGCACGTAGTATTTTTTCGGTGATTTTCAAACGATCTTCCACGGTCATTGGAATCTCAGTTTCATCGTTTGGCAGCGCAATAATTGCAGCATCATATTTCTTAACTAACGGAAGAATATGATCTAAGCGATCATCTTCTCCGGTAGTTGAATTTACTAACGCACGACCTTGGTAAGTCTGCAATCCTGCTTCAAGTGCTTCCAAAACTGATGAGTCAATGCAAATTGGCAAATCCGTAAGTTCTTGCACCATTTTGATTGCTTGACGCATTAAATCGGCTTCGTCGGTAAGTGGCACACCCATATTGACATCCAACATATCTGCACCGCCATCTACCTGTGCTTTAACATCTTTGATGATTGCAGATAAATCACCAGCGCGCACCTGTTCCTGAAAAATGCGGCGTCCAGTTGGGTTGATACGTTCGCCGATAATGCAGAATGGATTTTCATCACCAATGGTTACGGTTTTGGTAGGTGAAGTAACTACTGTTTGCATTATTTTGGTTTCCTTCCAAGGTCGGTCATAAGTCTGGCAAGTGAATCGTCGTGTCTAAAATCAGTGATATGTAAGCCACGCACTCCAGGTAATGAGAGCGCATGCTTCGCCAATTCCAAAGTTAATTGATATGCCTCTTCAGCTGGATCTGAAGCCTTTGCAACTCGATCAATTAACTCTTGTGGAATATTGATGCCGCGCACATTTTCATTCATAAACTGCATTCCTTTAGCGCCTTTAATCAAAATAACGTTTGGCAGAATTGGCAGATTAGTACCTTGTGCTGCTACACCTTTGCAGAAGTTCTCTAAACGATCTTTATGGAAGCACAGTTGCAGTTGTAACCACCTAGCGCCTGCTCGCTGTTTCTTGATTGCACGATCAATGCGATATTCAAAAGGGTGCGTGCCTGGATTTTCTACTGCGCTAATAAAAAGATTTGGAGCCGGGTTAATTTTGCGCCCTGACAGATAGGTGCCATTTCGAATAATTTCCGCGACTTTGATCGCAATGGGTCCATCTAAATCAAAGACTCTGCGAGTTTCAGGTTCATCACCGGCGGTCACATCATCGCCTGTCATAAGTGCAATATTTTCGATGCCATGTAGCGCCGCGCCCATAATGTCAGCTTGCACCGCTAATCGATTCTTATCGCGCTGGGCGATTTGCATGACGGGTTCAAGTCCATGCATTTTGATAGCAATGGCTACCGAAAGATTTGAAGCATGTGCATGTGCCGCCGCATTATCTGTGGAATTAACTGCATCAAACCAAGGACGAAGGCGTTCGGCTTCCTTGGCAACTTTTTCCATGCCACCGCCATCAATTGAGGGAAACTCTGCGGTAAAAACCAATTCGTTGGTATTTTCCAGCAAGTTTTGCAAATTACTCATTTGCCGCCCAACCTGCAGGTGTCTGTTTGTCGCGTTTGGTAATTAAATTAATCCAAGAAGAAGTTCCTTTTAATTGCATATCAACCGGTGGACGTAAGTCGTTGTAATGATCTTTCCAAACTTGCGGAAGATGTAATTTCTCTTTGCGATCATATGCCTTAACCCAAATGCATTGCATTTCAGGTTTGACTTCGCAATTGCCATTTTCGCGAACGCCACCACAAGGTCCATTTCGTAAAGTCTTTGGACATGTCATTGGGCAGACCATGCCGGTTGAATGCAAGACGCATTGTCCGCACATTTGACACCCAAAGACTGGTTTCTTGATTGCGTCTTCGATTAATGGCAAAAATTTCATACCGCAGCGCGCTTCTTGGCTAGTAGATCTTTCGCAACTTTTACTGCACTTGATGCATCTGCAGCATAACCATCTGCACCAACAACATCTGCATATTCTTGGGTCACTGGCGCACCGCCGACCATGATAATTACTTGATCGCGTAAACCAGCTTTATTAATTTCATGAATATTAACTTTGAACATTGGCATAGTCGTGGTTAAGAATGCAGACATACCGACGATATCTGGCTTATGTTCATTAATTGCAGCAATAAATTTCTCTGGTGCACATTGCACACCGATATCAATTACTTCGAAACCAGCGCCTTCCAGCATGATATTCACGAGATTCTTACCGATATCGTGGACATCGCCCTTTACGGTTCCCATCAAAAATGTACCTACAGTTTCAGCGCCAGTTTGGGCTAGTAGGGGACGCAGCACATTTAGCGCACCAGACATGGCTTTACCTGAAATCAACATTTCAGGTACAAAGAAGTCCCCGCGCTCAAATCGCGCACCAACCTCTTCAAGTGCGGGAATTAATGCATCGAAGAGAATTGAAGAAGGCGTCATGCCTTCAGCTAATCCTTGATTGGTTAGATCGAGTACTGCTGGAGCATTTCCGACCAAAGTTTCATCAAATAAACCTTTGAGGATATCTTCGTGGCTCACGCTGCGCCTACCTTTCCATTATTTATATTCTGCTTTTTTAACTCTTTGATGATTAATTCACCAAACTTAATTAATTGCGCGCGACTTATTCGCGCATCGGGTCCAGAGATGGAAATAGCTGCAACTACTTTGCCATCGTGGTTAAAAACTGGCGCGGCAACTGCAACTAAGCCGTTCTCTAATTCATTGTCGATAATTGCAAAACCAGTTTTGCGCACCTTTTCTAATTCCGCATTTAATTGAGTGCGAGAAGTGATGGTGCGGTTAGTTTTGCTTTGTAGAGTTCCGGTGGGAATTGCAGCAGCACCAAAGGCCAGCAAAACTTTGCCGAGAGCTGATGCATGGTATGGAACATTTCGGCCAATCCAGTTGGTAGCACCAAGTAAATGTTTTCCATCGACTTGGTCAATCAATTTCAAATCATCATTTCCTGGAACCGCTAAATTAACTGATTCAGAAGTTTTCTCTGCCAAAGTTTCTAGCACTGTGCGCATTCGATTAATCAATGCCGAATCTAGATTTTGTGTAGATGCATATCGAAGGAGTACCTCGCCACCTAAATAGGCGTTATTTCGATCTCGACGAATCAAACCTTGACGTTCGAGCGCACCTAAAATTCTGGAAGTTGTAGATTTGGGAAGACCAAGTTCTCGTGCTAAATCAGAGAGCAACGGTGGTTGCGATGAATTTAAGATTGCAATTAATAAAGAGGTCGCGCGATCTACCGCTTGTGTGCCAGTTAGCGCCATAGTGACCCTTTAATTAGTGTTCCAGATAATGGAACCGCTGTTCCATTATCTGAGCGTATTCTCTATCGTTGGCGCAGGTCAAGAGCGAAAGGCGCGCGATGTTTGTAAATAAAATGCCTCGATACGAGATTCTCTCTGAAGAATCGATGGCGACGCTTACTGCTGGTTGGAAGCGAATCGTTTCCGAAATCGGAATTGAATTTGCCAGTCCATGGGCAGTTGAAATGTTTCGCGAAGCTGGACAAGAGGTAAGTGGTGAGAACGTTAAGTTCGATCCAGAGTGGATCTTAAAGCAAGTTGCAAAAGCGCCTTCAGAATTTTCACTTCGAGCAAGAAATTCAAAACGAAATGTGAAAGTTGGCGGAGATAACATGTCGTTTGGTTCGGTTTACGGACCACCATTTGTTTTAGAGGGCTCAACTCGTCGCGATGGAACTTTTAAAGATTTTGAAAATTTCTGCAAGTTAGCCCAAAGTTTTGAAGCCATCGACACAGTGGGTGGCGTTGTAGTTGAACCTAATGATTTATCACTTGATTCACGCCATTTAGATATGGCGTTTGCCCAAGCTACTTTAACTGACAAGTTTTTTATGGGTAACGTGGTCACTGCCGAGAACGCTCGCGATGTAATTGCCATGGCTGAAATTATTCATGGCGGCCGCAAAGCCATTGAGGAAATGCCTGCGCTAATTTCATTGGTGAATTGCAATTCGCCACTTCGTTGGGATGATCGCATGTTGGATTCACTTCGCGAATATGCGCTTGCAGGTCAACCTGTAATTTGTACGCCATTCTTACTAATGGGTGCAATGTCACCTGTAACAATTCCGGCAACATTGGCGCAACAAATTGCTGAAGCGCTGACCGGAATTGCCTTAACCCAATTGATTCGTCCAGGTGTGCCAGTGGTATTTGGTTCATTCTTATCTAACGTTGATATGCAATCTGGTTCACCACAATTTGGTACGCCTGAATCAGGAATTGGCTTGCTTTGCACCGGCCAAATTGCAAGAAGCTTTAAGCTGCCATTTCGTGGCGGTGGAGGCTTAAATTCCTCCCAAACTGTAGATGCGCAAGCTGGGTATCAAACAATTATGACCATGTTGCCAACTTTCTTAGCCGGAACCAACGTAGTTCTACATACGGCAGGTTGGCTAGAAGGCGGATTGGTCTCTTCTTATGACAAGTACGTAGTTGACGTAGAAATTCTGCAATCATTAATTGCAGAATTCACACCACTTGAATTTAACGAAGCTTCACTTGCATTTGATGCGCACCAAGAAGTTGGACATGGTGGACATTTCTTGGGCGCGGCACACACCATGGAGCGATTCCGTGATTGTTTCTATCGTCCATTCTTAACAAATTCCGATAACTATGATCGCTGGGTGCGTTTAGGTGCGAAAGATACTCGTACGCGCGCCGAAGAAGTTTGGAAGAAGAAGCTAGAAGAGTATCAACAACCAGAAATGGATGCTTCGATTCTTTCAGGACTTACCGACTACGTAGCAAAGAGAAAATCAGAGCTAGGTGAGTAATACTCTTTACATAAACGGGAAATGGTCTTCGCCAATTGCAGGCCATACCTGGGATGTAATAAGTCCTGCAGATGGACATTTAGTTGCTACGGTTGCAGAAGCAACGGCTGCTGATGTTGAGTTAGCAATTGTCGCTGCGCGCCAAGCATTTGATTCCGGTGATTTTCCAAATTGGGGATTTGAAAAGCGTGCCCACTTAGTTGGAAAAATTGCAGATTTAATGGAACGGGATCTAAAAATTCTGGCCAAACTCGAAAGTGATGACACTGGTAAACGTTTAATTGAAGCCGAATATGACATCGCAGATGTTATTGCTTGTTTTAGACATTTTGCACAACTTGGGCAACGCCAACATGAGCGTCAAGTTGATGTGGGATTACAACATGTTGATTCGCGAGTGGTTCATGAACCAATAGGTGTCTGTACCTTAATTGGGCCTTGGAATTACCCACTTTTACAGGTTTCTTGGAAAGTAGCCCCGGCATTAGTTGCAGGCTGCACCTTTATTGTTAAGCCAGCTGAATTAACACCATCATCGGCCATTCATTTATTTAAATTATTTGATGAAGCTGGAGTGCCGGCTGGAGTAGCAAATTTAATTTTAGGAAAAGGCTCAGCAATCGGGGACTTATTAACTTCGGACCCACGTATTGATTTAGTTTCATTTACCGGAAGTTTAGGAATTGGCCAGCGCATCATGTCTTTGGCTTCAAAGACTATTAAGAAAGTAGCGCTAGAACTTGGTGGCAAAAACCCAAATATTATTTTCGCAGATGCAGATCTTGATGCGGCAATTGATAATGCCGTAACCGCAGGATTCTTGCATTCAGGACAAGTCTGTTCTGCCGGAACTCGATTAATTGTAGAAAAATCTATCCATGATCAAGTGGTAAATGAAATTGTGCGTCGCGCAAAAGATATTAAATTGGGTGGGCCTGCATCTAATGATGCTGAAACCGGACCTCTAATTAGCGCTACCCATTTAAATAAAGTTCAAGAATATGTTGATAAAGGTATCGCCGAAGGTGCAAAACTATTAGTTGGTGGCCAAAAATTAATTGATGGAGATTTTGCAAAAGGTAATTTCTTTCCGCCAACTGTTTTAGATGGTTGCAACACAAAAATGTCTTGTGTGCAGGATGAATCTTTTGGTCCGATTATTACGGTTGAAACTTTTGAAACTGAATCTGAAGCCATCACAATTGCTAATGACACGATCTATGGATTAAGTGGCGCAGTTTGGACTAAAGATGAAGCCAAGGCAGCTCGCGTATCTAGAGCGCTTCGCCACGGCACCATTTGGGTAAACGACTATGGGCCATATAAGCCGCAAGCCGAATGGGGTGGCTTTAAAGCATCCGGCATCGGACGTGAATTAGGCGAGCATGGTTTGTCGGAATTCCTTGAAAGTAAACACATTTGGACCAACAATAAGCCAGGTAAATCAGGATGGTTTGCAACGCGATAACCACATAACTGGCGGAGGATAAATGTCATCTTCTTCGATGATTTCAGTTAGAAATGTCTGGAAAGTTTTCGGACCAAACGCTGAAAAATTAATAGGAACTCCGGATGCTGATTTAAGTCGCACGGATTTACGAAATAAGACTGGCAACACCATTGCAGTCCGTGATGTTTCATTCGAAGTGGCAAAAGGTGAAGTTTTCGTAGTAATGGGACTTTCAGGTTCTGGAAAATCTACGTTGGTGCGTTGCATGACCAGATTAATCGAACCAACGCGCGGCGAATTAATTTTTGACAATGAAGATATTTTGAAAGTGGATGCAAATCGTTTAAGAGAATTGCGTCGCACTAAATTTTCTATGGTCTTTCAACATTTTGGATTACTGCCGCACCGCAAAGTTGTAGACAACATTGCTTATGCCCTGGAAATAAATGGAGTTTCCAAAGTTGATCGCCATAAACGCGCACATGAAGTAATCGAATTAGTTGGACTGCAAGGATATTCCGAAGCTTATCCAGAGCAGTTATCGGGTGGCATGCAACAGAGAGTGGGCTTGGCTCGTGCATTAGCGGTAGATCCCGAAATTATGTTTTTGGACGAACCTTTCTCTGCATTGGATCCATTAATTCGTCGTGATATGCAAAATGAAGTAATTCGTCTGCATCACGAACTAGGTAAGACCATGGTATTTATTACCCATGATTTGCAAGAGGCGGCCAAAGTAGGAGATCGAATCGCAATCATGCGTGACGGTGCGCTAATTCAAGTGGGTACACCTGCAGAGTTAGTTGCAAATCCAAAAGATGAATATGTGGCTAATTTCGTAAGAGATATCGCTAAATCACATGTGCTAACTCTTAGATACATTGCCCGTCCAATTCGAAACGATGAGTCAGCTGCAAATATTCAACTTGATGCGGATTTAATCATCAGAGATGCGCTCAAAACTATTCTGGACGCACATCAACCAATTCACGTGATAGATAAAGGAAATTCAATAGGAATCGTGGCTGCCGAAGATGTTCTACGGCTAATTTCAGGAGCTGTTTGATGCAACTGCGAAAATCCCATTTGTTATTGGGATTAATCACAATTTGGATTGCATTAGCAAAATTATTACACGGCAAAAATACGCTCCAAATTGATACCTATGAAAATACTAGTTTTACTTCTTTTGTAGGTAAGCAAGCGCTGGAATTACGCGGAAACCGAACTGAAAGCACTGCCTTTATTTACTTTTTTAATCCAATCAGAACTTTTATTGATGGTTTTGTCCAAACAATCAGAAATTTGATTGCCGTACCTGCCGCAAACTCTCAAATTCCAACTATTGGTTGGTTTGGAGTAGTTGGACTTATCGGGTTTTTTGTTTATGCAACTAGTCAATGGCGCACCGCAATCCTTTCAGTTGCATTACTGCTTGGCTGTGGCGCACTTGGAATGTGGCAATTCACTATGGATTCTGTCGCAATGACTTTGGCATCGGTAATACTTTCTTTAGCTGTTGGAATTCCTTTAGGAATTTGGGCCGGACTCTCGGATAGAGTTTTGAAATTTCTCACGCCATTTTTGGATTTAGCTCAGATTTTGCCGACTTTGGTTTATATGGCGCCGATTGCTCTAGTTTTTATGATTGGCGCAGCTTCAGCAACCATTGCCACCATGATCTATGCAATACCAATTTCTATCCGAATCACATCTCATGCAATAAGAACTTTAAATCAATCGCCAGTGGAAGCTTCTGAATCTTTAGGTTCTACCAAGAAGCAAACATTGACTAAAGTGCAATTACCAATGGCTAAGCAGATGATTGTGCTGGGTATAAATCAAACGGTTATGGCTGCAGTCTCTTTCGTGGTGATTGCCGCGCTGATTGGTGCACCTGGACTTGGTAAGCCGGTGGTCTCTGCATTGATTATTCGAAATGTCGGCCAAGGCTTTGTGGCCGGTTTTGCCGTGGTTTTCCTAGCGATTTTGCTGGATCGAAGCACCAGCGCCGCAGCTAAAAAGCAGACTTCTTTTATTCCGCCATCTGAGAAAACTCTGCGCAATCAGAGAATTACAAAAATAATTCTGGGAATTGGTGCTTTGATTTCAGTCTATTTATCTCGCACCATTTTGTGGGCGGCGGTTTGGCCTTCACAAATAAGTATTGCTAAGCAAGTAGAAATGTTCACAAATGATGCAACTAATTGGGCGTTAAAGAATCTATATTTTCTAACGGTCGGATTTAAAGATTTCATTTCATATAGCGTGCTCAATCCATTGGAATCGTTGCTGGCAGGTTCGCCATGGTATTTAACTGTGGGCATGGTGGTTGCAGTCGCGTTAGTAATTGCCGAGATTCGCATCGCAATTTTAGCTTTCGTGTTATCAATGTCGATTGTGTTATCGGGTCTTTGGTATGAATCTATGATTACTTTAACTCAAACCATCGTAGGAACTTTGTTAACCATGATGGTTGGTATCGCACTTGGTATATGGACTGGTCGAAACGATCGATTAGAAAAGTTCCTTAGACCATTTCTAGATGCTGGCCAAACTCTGCCAGCTTTCGTATATCTAGTACCGATGTTGGGTCTTTTTGGACCAACTAGATTTACTGCTATCGCAACTGGCATCGTCTATTCAATTCCAATCGTGGTAAAAATTGTTTGCGAAGGTATTCGCGCGGTGCCACATTCATTAGTTGAAGCCGCAACTGCATCGGGATCAACTACTTATCAAATAATCACCAAAGTACAGCTACCTGCTGCCAAGCGCACCATTCTGCTGGCAGTAAATCAAGGACTTATTTATGTATTAGCGGTTGTGGTAATTGGAGGCTTTGTGGGTTCGGGCGGACTTGGTTATTTAGTCATCGTAGGAAATTCCAAGCCAGAGCTACAAGGCAAGGGACTAATCGCAGGTCTATGCATTCTGTTACTAGGGGTTATTTTCGACCGAATCATGCAATCTAGCGCTCGCCGCTCGTAAAACCTGCAAAATATTCATCTTTCACTCTATTGAAATAGCCTTTTTTGACCTTAGGCTATGCGCAAATGAAACTCCCTAGGAGGGTAAATGAAGTCTAGTAACGGACGTCGCTCTCTAGTTTTGGCAATTACACTCGCATCAGCTTTAGTTTTATCAGCTTGCAGTAAGAGTGTTAATGATTCAACTAGTGCAGCGTCTGGCAAGTGCGGAGATTACGCAATTGCAATGCACGCTTGGAACGGTTACACCGCATCAGCTCAAGTTGTGGCAGAAGTTGCAAAGAAAGAACTTGGTTGCAACATCACTCAAACAACTTTGGATGAAGGTCCAACAACTTATGATGCTATGGAAGCCGGAACCATTGACGTGGTTATCGAAGATTGGGGCGGCGGACGCTGGAAGGAATGGGTTGACCGTGGTGCAGTTGTAGAAGCTGGACTTAACGGAAACGTAGGCCTTATCGGAATGTATGTTGCACCATGGATGGCTGAGAAGTATCCAGATATCACAGACTCTAAGAACTTAAATAAATATGCTTCACTATTTAAGACAGCAGACTCTGGTGGCAAAGGTGCTTGGTACGAAGGCCCTCCAGGTTATACAACTATTGGTGAGAAGATGGTTTCCGCCAATAAATTAAATTTCAAAGTTATTTTCTCTGGCTCAGAAGCAGCACTTGTTGATGGCTTCACAAAGGCAGAAGCAAATAAGACTGCATTCATTGGTTATGCATGGCAGCCATGGACACTCTTTGCCAAGATTCCAAATCTTGAAAAGGGCCATGTCAAATTCCCTGCAAACGATTGGTCTGATGCGGCGACCGCGTCAGGTTTGACCGATTATCCAGAAACTCCATTAGTGAAGTTAATTTCTAAGAAGTTAAATGATTCAAATTCATCATTTGCAAACTTAGTTAAGAACTTTAAGTGGACCAATGATGATCAAAACTCTGTAGCAGCAGATATCGAAGGTGGAATGACACCAGAAGAAGCAGCTCAGAAGTGGATCGATGCACATCCTGACCAAGTTAAGGCTTGGATCGGTAACTAATTAATTACGAATAAAACCGCCCGGCTAGGTAGGATAGTTAGAATCTAGTCGGGCGGTTTTACTTTGAATGGAGTGGTTCTTGAAGTCTTATGACTACATCATCGTAGGTGGCGGTTCTGCTGGTTGCGTTTTAGCCAACCGATTAAGTGCAGATCAAAGTAAAGAAGTATTAGTTCTTGAAGCTGGACGCCGAGACTACAAATGGGATGTATTTATTCATATGCCGGCAGGGTTGGCATTTCCAATCGGAAGTAAACATTACGACTGGATGTATGAATCCGAACCTGAACCATTCATGAATGGGCGCAAGATTTATCATGCCCGCGGAAAAGTTTTGGGGGGTTCCTCTTCGATAAATGGCATGATTTTTCAACGTGGCAATCCGATGGATTATGAACGTTGGAGCAAAGATCAAGGGATGCAAGATTGGGATTTTGCACATTGCTTGCCATATTTTAAAAAGATGGAGAGTTGTTTAGCAGATCCAAATGGGCCACTTCGTGGTGGTGATGGTCCACTTAAATTAGAACGAGGTCCATCAAAGGGTCCGCTATTTAAGCAATTTTTTGAAGCGGTGCAACAAGCTGGTTTTAACATCACTAAAGATGTAAATGGATTTCGCCAAGAAGGTTTTGCCAGATTTGATCGAAATGTTTATCGCGGTCGCAGATTAAGCGCCGCCCGTGCATATCTCTATCCAGTATTAAAACGAAAAAATCTAACTTTAAAAACTCGCGCCATGGTCACCAAAGTTATATTTGAAGGTAAGACTGCGGTCGGTGTTGAAGCAATTATTAAAGGCAAGACCCAGAGCATCATGGGTAAAGAAATAATTCTCTGTGGTGGAGCAATTAATACTCCACAACTCTTGCAACTTTCGGGGATTGGAAATGAAAACGATTTAGCGCCACTTGGAATAAAAATGGTGCAACATTTACCCGGAGTCGGTGCCAATCTCCAAGATCACTTAGAAGTTTATGTACAGTACAAATGCAAGCAACCAGTGACTCAACAGCCTTCACTTAAATTCTGGAAACGCCCATGGATTGGCTTTTTATGGCTCTTTTTCCGCACCGGACCAGGCGCTACCAATCACTTTGAAGCCGGCGGTTTTACCCGCAGTAATAATGAAGTTGCCTACCCAAATCTGATGTACCACTTTTTACCACTTGCAATTAGATATGACGGTACCGGTCCTAAAGGTGGACATGGTTATCAATTCCATATTGGCCCAATGTATTCAGATTCTCGCGGTTGGTTAAAGATCAAGAGCACGAATCCTTTTGATAAGCCAGCGATGCAATTTAATTATTTATCAACTGATCAAGATCGTCGTGAATGGGTAGAAGCTATTCGCCAAGCACGATTGATTATGACCCAACCGGCTATGGAACCAATGAATGCTGGTGAAACTTCACCTGGTCCATCCGTTTCTACCGATGAAGAGATACTTGATTGGGTACGTAAGGATGCCGAAACTGCGCTGCACCCATCATGCACCGCCAAAATGGGAACCGATTCAATGTCCGTAGTAGATCCAAACAATATGAAAGTACATGGAGTAGCAAATTTACGAATAGTAGATGCATCCGTATTTCCATACGTTACTAATGGCAATATTTATGCGCCGGTCATGATGGTTGCCGAACGTGCTGCGGATTTAATTATTAACAAAGGCACTCTACCTGCAGATCATTCAGAGTTTTATATTCATGGCAAATGATGATGCACCTTCATCAATTCAAAAGGTTAAGGTAAAAAGTAGCGAATCTGAAGCAATATCGTCAGATAGCGTAGTGGTCGAAGAGCCGCTAGAAATTCGAATTAAAAAAGGAAGCCAAGAAGAGCAGCTTGGCATCACCATGCGTACACCCGGTGCAGATTTGCAATTGGCTGCAGGGTTTCTTTGGGGTGAAGGTTTTTTATCTTCACCTTCACAATTAATCTCGGTAAAAGTTTGTGGAGATCGTTCCTTAACACCGCGGCAAAGAGCCAACGTAGTAATCGCAGAAGTAACCAATGATGCCCCTGATTTCTCACGCAAAATGGATCGCAGGTTTACGATGAATTCTGCGTGCGGTGTATGTGGCAGTTCTAATATTGATGATTTAAAGGCCAGAGGAATTACCCCAGTAGCTGGCAATTCAAAGTCGCTCACAGAATTGGCGCAATTTACTGATTTATTGCAGAACAATCAGCGGATTTTCGATAAAACTGGTGGTCTACATGCCGCGCTATTGATAGATCCAAATGGTGAAGTCATTTGGGCTCATGAAGATGTCGGTAGACATAATGCTGTCGATAAAGTTATTGGCGAAGCGCTTATGAGTCAGAAAATTCCTTTGCAGTTCTGGAGCTTGGTGGTCTCGGGCCGAGTCGGCTATGAAATAGTACAAAAAGCGATTTGTGCCGGTATCTCTTCATTAGTTGGCGTAAGCGCTCCAACATCGCTAGCAATTGAACTTGCAGATGAATTTAATTTGACCTTACTAGCTTTTGCAAGAGGTGGCAAAGCTAAAAGATATCAAAAGATAAGCTAAATCAATATACTCGAATAATGAACATTAGCCATCCACTTGATCCACTAAGTGCTGAAGAGCAAGCGAAAATTGTTGCTCAGGCAAGAGCTAATTGGAATTTGAATTCCAACCATTTAATTGCTTTTCTTCAATTAAATGAACCTAGTAAGAAACAATTAGAAAATCCGGCAACATTGGATCGAGAAGCCAGAGTCACCATCTGGGATCGTGAAAAATCATTAGTTTCTGAAGGCATCATCACCACAGATGGCAAAGTAAAAAGTTACAAAATTATTGAAGGTGCTAAAGCGCCGATTTCGGTCACAGAATCAGCAAATGCGCTAGCACTAGTCAGAAAAGATGCAAAAGTTATTAAAGCGCTAAGTGATCGTGGCATTACAGATATAAATAAAGTACATATGGAAACTTGGCCAATCGGAGCACAGATACCCAAACATTTAGATGATGGTCGCCGATTAATCTGGACTCCAATGTGGTACCAACCAAATCCAAATGATAATTTTTATGCTCACCCAATTAATGGCTTACACGCCATCGTGGATTTAGACCAAGGTCAAGTAATTTCACTTGAAGATAATCCAGGAATTCCGATTCCGGTAACGCCAGGGCCTTATCGTGAATCTCAAACTGGTGCCGATTTAAAGCTAAAAGAGCTCATGATTCACCAACCAGAAGGCGCCTCATTCACCGTAAATGGCTGGAAAATTGATTGGGAGCGTTGGGCTTTTCGAATTGGTTTTGACCAAAGAGAAGGCTTAGTGATTCATGATGTTCGGTTTAATGATGGCGGAAATTGGCGAAAGATTGCCCACAGATTATCAATTGCAGAACTAGTAATTCCTTATGGAGATCCTGCACAAGGTGCTTATCGTAAAAATGCTTTTGATACCGGGGAATTTGGCTTAGGTAATTTCACTAATTCTTTAACACTTGGTTGCGATTGCCTTGGCGAAATTTATTATTTAGATGTAGCGGTTACTGACGGAGATGGCAAAGTCCGAACCATCCAGAATGCAATCTGTATGCATGAAGAGGATTTTGGAATTCTTTGGAAACATGTCGATGTTGATGGACACACTGAAGTTCGTCGCGGTCGTCGATTTGTGGCTTCCTCCATAGTTACCGTAAATAATTATGAGTATGGTTATTTTTGGTATTTCTACCAAGATGGGTCTATTGAATTTGAAGCTAAACTAACGGGAATTGTGCTTACCTTGGCCGATAAGCCGGGCGCGGATCATCCGTCAGCGACAGAACTTGAACCAGGATTATGGGCTCCGTATCATCAACATATTTTGTGCGCCAGATTAGATTTAGATATTGACGGAACTGAAAATACTTTGGTGGAAGTTGAATCTTTTGCACATCCGCAAGGTGAAAAGAATCCTTATGGTGGAGCTTACGAAACTCGAGAAGAAGTTTTTAGAAACGAACAAGCCGCTCAGAGATTGGTAAATCCACTAACAAGTCGATTCTGGAAAATCATTAATCCAAAGAAGAAAAATCATGTCGGTCAGAGCGTTGGCTATAAATTAATTGCTGGACATACAACCTATCCATTAGCCCTAGAAGATTCGATATTAGGTAAAAGAGCTGGGTTTATGTATAAACACTTATGGGCGACTCCTAACTCTGAATTAGAGCGCTATCCAGCGGGAGATTTCCCATTTCAACATGAAGGTGGAGATGGTCTGCCAAGATGGACTAAAGCAGATCGAAATATTGAAGATACTGACATCGTGCTTTGGCATGTCTTCGGCACCAACCACATTCCACGCACTGAAGATTGGCCAGTAATGCCGGTTGAGCGAACTGGTTTTCACCTAAAGCCATCTGGATTTTTTAGTCGGAGCCCTGGAATTGATGTCGCGCCATCAGAACCTGTTGATCCAAATTGTGAGTGTTAATAATTGAAGTTTGGTTGCTTATGGTGCAACCGAACTCTTGCAAGACCAGGGTCTTGAGAAAGTAACCTTGCGCCTATGTCTACTACCGAAATCTGGCAAGAGCGAGCCGCAGCCATCAAACCAAATGGAAATATTTTTATTGATGGCAAAAGCGTCCCAGCGGCATCTGGAAAAACATTTTCAGATTTCTCGCCAACGCTCAAAAAAGAAATTGCAAATATTGCATCTGGTGATACCGAAGATATAAATAGGGCAGTCCAGTCAGCCAAAAAAGCTTTTGAATCTGGTGTTTGGTCAGAGATGAACCCGCGCGATAAAAAAACCATCATGCTTCGTTGGGCCGAATTGCTTAATCAACATCGAGAAGAATTAGCATTATTAGAAACTTTAGATGTTGGAAAACCAATTAGTGATTCATTAGCAGTTGACACTCGAAATTCAGCTCGAGTAATTCAGTGGTATGCAGAAACTATCGATAAAAATTATGATGAAATTGCGCCTGCTCCACGAAATGCTTTGGCAATGGTGACTCGCGAACCACTTGGAGTAGTCGGTGCAATTGTTCCTTGGAACTACCCAATGAGTATTACCTCTTGGAAATTGGGTCCGGCTTTAGCAATGGGAAATACCATTGTTATTAAGCCAGCGGAAAATTCATCTTTAACTGCAGTTCGAATGGCAGAACTTGCAATCGAAGCAGGGCTACCGGAAGGTGTATTCAATGTCGTTCCTGGATTGGGATCAGAAGCAGGCTCCGCGCTTGCTGGACATATGGATGTAGCCAAGATTGCTTTTACCGGAAGCGGTCCAACTGGCAGAAAAATCATGCAATATGCAGCAGAATCAAATATGAAACAAGTTTCTTTAGAACTTGGCGGAAAGAGTCCACAAGTAGTGCTTTCTGATTGCACGAATTTGAAATTAGCTGCTGAAACTATTGGTTGGGCCATTTATTACAACGCCGGCCAAACCTGCAATGCCGGATCTAGAATAATTGTAGAAAGTGCCGTAAAAGAGGAACTATTTGCGCATCTAAAAGAGTTTGTTAAAACTTTTAAAGTGGGGGATCCTTTAAATCCAGAAACCATGATGGGCCCACTAGTTTCTAAAGTTCAAAGAGATCGTGTGAATGAATATTTAGATATTGCTAATCAAAGTGATGTAATTTTTGGTGGTCAAAAGGCCGAAGGTGATAATTTATTTGTGCAGCCAACTTTGGTAAGTAATATTGACAATAAATCACGTTTAGCCCAAGAAGAGATCTTTGGACCAGTTTTAGTTGCCATTGAAGCTAAAGATTCTGATGAGGCGCTAAAACTTGCTAATGAAACGCAATATGGATTAGCCGCTTCGGTTTGGACAAGTAACGTGGCAAAGGCACATAACTTTGCTCGCAAATTACGCGCCGGAACTGTTTGGATCAATACCTTTGATGCATTAGATGTCATTACGCCATTTGGTGGATTTGGCGCATCTGGCACTGGTAGAGATAAATCATTGCATGCACTTGATGCCTATAGCGCTTTAAAGACAACTTGGGTGGATTTATCTTGAGCATAAAAGTAATTGGTGCACGCTTTGATAGAGACGAAATTGTCTTAAATGAATTTTCACTTGCGTTAATTGAGAAATTACACAACGAACTAAATCCAAAGCGCAAAGAACTTTTAAAAAAACGCCAAGCGCGAATTTTGGAAATCGCAAGTGGCAAAGAGTTAGATTTTCTGGCAGAGACTAAGAGCGTCAGAGAAGACAATGCTTGGAAAGTTGCCCCACTTGCACCAGGTCTTATTGATCGCCGCGTTGAAATAACTGGCCCGACTGAGCGCAAAATGACTATTAATGCCCTTAATTCAGGGGCAAAAGTTTGGCTGGCAGACCAAGAAGATTCGACCACTCCAAATTGGGAGAATGTTATTCAAGGCCAAATTAATTTGAACGATGCAATAAATGGCAGTATTGAATTTACCAACGAAGCCGGAAAGCAGTATCAATTACGCAAAGATGCACCACTTGCGACTATCGTGATGCGCCCAAGAGGCTTACATTTACCTGAAAAGCATATTCTCGTAGATGGCGAAGTTACTTCTGGATCTTTTGTAGATTTTGCTCTGTACATGTGCGCAAGCGCAAAACAGCAAATCGCTAATGGCTTAGGTCCATATTTCTATTTAGCCAAACTTGAATCCCATTTAGAAGCTCGACTTTGGAATGAAGCTTTCAAGATCACTCAAGATTATCTAGGCATTCCCCAAGGAACTATTCGTGCCACAGTTCTAATTGAAACTTATCCTGCTGCATTTGAAATGGAAGAAATTCTCTTTGAATTAAAAGAACATAGCGCTGGCTTAAACGCAGGTCGCTGGGATTACATGTTTAGCGTGATTAAAACACATAGAACTAGTGGCAAAGATTTTGTGCTTCCAGAGCGAAATGCAGTAACCATGACGGTGCCATTTATGCGCGCATATACCCAGTTGTTAGTTCAAACCTGCCACAAACGAGGTGCATCAGCGATTGGTGGAATGGCTGCATTTATCCCAAGTTCTGATCCTGCTGTAAACGAAACAGCATTTGCAAAAGTTAAAGCAGATAAATCTCGTGAAGCCAATGATGGATTCGACGGCTCTTGGGTAGCACATCCTGGCATGGTGGAACTTTGTAAAACGGAATTCACCAATATTCTGGGCGAAAATCCAAATCAAATTGCCAAAAAGTTAAGCGAAGTAAATGTGACCGCTTCTGATTTGCTTAATGTGAAAGCAACTCCTGGCCAAGTAAGTGAAGCTGGCCTTAGAAATAACATCAGCGTATCGATTCAATATCTAGAAAGTTGGCTACGAGGCGTAGGCGCAGTGGCAATTTTTAATCTGATGGAGGATGCGGCAACCGCAGAAATCTCTAGAAGCCAGATTTGGCAGTGGATTCACAATGAAATCAAGCTGGATGACGGCCGTTTAATCACGAAGCAACTTGTAGAAACCTTCGCAGATGAGGAAATTGCAAAACTGGAAGGTAATTCCAAATTCCAGGATGCGTTAAAACTCTTTAAAGAATGT
This sequence comes from uncultured bacterium, assembly GCA_963977625.1. Taxonomy (GTDB): domain Bacteria; phylum Actinomycetota; class Actinomycetes; order Nanopelagicales; family Nanopelagicaceae; genus ZLKRG08. The sequence continues at coordinate 19,636 of CAXBPX010000002.1, read as the reverse complement.
GCAGTTAGCGACGAATATGTAGATTTCTTAACGCTTTCAGCTTATGAAAAGATGGCTTAAAAAGCGCCTTTATTAAACATTGCGGATACTTCTTGCGCCGCGCTGGTTAAAATTGGAGTCAAAGATTTCAGTTTTTCTTTGCTGACATTAAATGAAGGTAAAGTTACGTTTAAGTAAGCTACGGTTCTATCTGCGCGATCTTTAACGGCAGCGGAAATGCCACACCATTCTTCTCTGTGTTCTTTGTAATTTATCGCCACACCAGTAGCTCTTGCTTCGAGGATCTCTTTTCTTAAAATCGCTGGTTTTGTAATGGTGAATTTGGAGAGAGAAATAAGTTTTTTTGAAAGAAATTGATTTAACTCTTCATCAGGCAAAGTTGCAAGAAATAATTTACCGACAGATCCACAATGAAGTGGTACCGACATTCCTGCTAAATCTACTTGGATTGGAGAATTGGATCTAACTTGATCCATCACCACAAGTTCGCCGCGGGTGGCAATCTCAAGAAATGCGCTACCACCAGTTTTATGCGCAACTTTTTCCAAGATCGGGCGAGATTTTCTTACAAAACTAGAATTATCAGTTGCTGCTGCAAGTCGCAACGCTCCTGGGCCAACTTTGTAGGTACCAGTGATTTCATTTCTTTCAGCTAAATCAAAAGCCACCAAAGTATTCATCAATCGCCAAGCCGTGGCTCGATTTACTTTTGCCGCTTTTGCTAATTCAGGAATTGTTGGCGGCACGGCATTGCTAGCGAGGGCATCTAACAAACTCAGCGCTCTCTCTACCGATTGAACTCGTTGCGTCATGCGAACCACCGTTTCATTTGTGGCAGAATTTAACCCAAATTCATAAGAAAATCACTAAAAATCCTTTCTCGCCATGCGAACCAGGTGTACTTTCGCGTCATTCCATTGGCATATTGAGAGGTCATGCGTGAAAATCAAAGCTGCAGTGTTGGATCAAGTTGGATCAGAATTTAGAATTGCTGAAGTTGAGATTGCAAAGCCAAAAAGTGGCGAAATATTAGTTAAAGTGGCCGCAAGTGGCTTATGCGCCAGTGATCTGAATGCCATTGATGGTAAGCGAAAATTAGTGCCATTTCCGGCGGTTATTGGTCATGAAGCTGCAGGAATAGTTTCCGAAGTCGGACCGGATGTTTCAAATATTAAAGTAGGCGACCATGTAGTTATGTCGATTGTTCCTAATTGTGGAACTTGTGAATGGTGCGAACGCGGAATCCCAAATTATTGCGCAACTGCTGGCGAGGCTATGGGTGCCGGTGGACTATTTGATAAGACCAGTCGACTAACCGAAAATGGTGAAAAGTTAAATCAATTTTTATGTGTCGCATCTTTTGCTGAATATGCAGTGGTGCCAGCCTCTGGAGCAGTTGTAATTCCAAAAGAGATGCCATTAGATCGCGCAGCGCTTTTAAGTTGCGCGGTTTTAACTGGTTATGGTGCGGTGGTAAATACTGCAAAAGTAAAACCTGGTTCGTCAGTAGCGGTATTTGGTTGTGGTGGAGTGGGCTTAAATAGCATCCAAGGTGCACGTTTGGTTGGGGCAACAACAATCATCGCAGTAGATGTAAATGATGAGAAATTAGCAATCGCCAAAAAATTAGGCGCTACCCATACTGTAAATGCATCCAAAGAGGATCCAGTCGCCTTTATAAAAGGTATCTGCGGCGGGGCGGATTATGTATTTGATGCATCGGGCCGTGAATCGACCATCTCCCAGGCATGGCTAGCTACCGGGGTCCAAGGACAATTGACCTTGGTGGGCTTACTTAAAAATGGCGCTCAATTAACCATAGATGCTGGCCCTTTTGTAAATGAGCAATCCATTAAGGGCTGCTATTTCGGCTCAGCCAACCTCCAAAAGGATGTGATTTCGTTAGTAAAAAGTTATCTTTCAGGGGAGTTATTCCTAGACGAATTGATAAGCGAACGCATAGGTTTAGGGGGTCTTAATGATGCCGTCAATAGATTGAGGGCAGGCGAGGGGGCCAGAAACGTATTGGTATTTGAATGACCAATCAGACCAAATCCTAAAAAATAGATTTCCGAATTCTAAAAGTTTTCACGTGAATTTTTAGAGTGCGGGATACAACTAAATAACTACCCCACAGCAACAAATAAGTAAAAACTTAAAAAGTAAAAGTAAAAAGAAATGGAGAAATCAGTGAAGATTTCAAAGCTTGGAAAGGTTGCAATTGTTGCTGCAGTATCAACTGCACTAGTAATGCCAACTTTCTCCTCAGCGACCGCAGCAAGCAAATTTGCTACTGCAACTAGCGCTTCACAAGCAGGTGGCCTTGCAGGTCTTGCTAATGAATGCCGCAAAGAAGGTCAATTAAACGTCATCGCTTTGCCACATTACTGGGCAAACTATGGTGACATGATTGAAGGCTTCAAGAAGAAGTACGGCGTAAAAGTAGATGAGGCTGATCCAGAGGGTTCATCACAAGATGAAATCGATGCAGCTAATCGCTTAAAGGGAACCAACCGTTCACCAGACGTATTTGATATTGGTCTAGCTGTTGCAGACAAATATCTAGGAACTGGAACTTTTGCTCCTTACAAAGTACGTAACTGGGCTAATAATTTAGGTTCAAGCGCAGTTCCATCTGCTGAATACACACCAAACTACACCGGAACTATGACCATTGGTTATGACGGTTCACTTGGCACAATCACCAAACTTGATGACCTACTAAAGCCAGTATTCAAGGGCAAAGTAACAATCAATGGTGATCCACAAGGTTCATCAGCTGGTCTTAACTCAATCTTCATGGTCAACCTAGCTCTAGGTGGAACTCTTGATGATATTTCACCTGCAGTTGCATGGTTTAAGAAGTTGAAGCAAGTTGGAAATTACATCAACGTAAATCCAACTCAAGCAACAATTGCTTCTGGCCAGACACCTGTAGTTATGGATAATGGTTATATTTCAGCTGGTATTGCAAAGGAATTTGCAAAGGCTGGAAAGACCTGGAAGATGTTTACCCCAGCATCCCTTGGTTCAACTTATAACTCTGCAGTTTCAGCTTGGGCACCACACCCAGCATGCGCTCGCCTATGGATGGAATACACCCTTGGTGAAGAAGGCGCAGCTATTTGGGCAGTCGGTGGCGCAACTCCAACTCTTTGGATTTGGATGGTTAAGACTGGACGCGCACCAGCAGCAGGACTTGCTGCAATTGGTAAGAGCAAAGTTGCACCTCTAAAGGCAACATCTGATCAATCTACAAAGGCTCGTGAATACCTAAAGAAAGCATGGGCTGATGCGGTTGGAACCAATTAAGGATTAATTTCCTAAATGGGACAAAGTCAAAACCAGGGAACCGGTACTGCCAATGGCGGTACCGGTTCTCGGTATTGGCGCAAGCGAAGTGCCTATCTTGGAGTTTTCCCATTTTTTATTTTCACTGGCATTTTTTTAATTTATCCTACTTGGAGCGTAATTACCGGAGCTTTTAAAAATGAAGCCGGTGAATTTGATACCGCCAAAATTTCAGAACTATATGCCTCACCGATCGTTAGAGAAGCTTTCGGTAACTCATTAGAAATCTCTTACAAAACTTCAGTATTAGGTGCAATTCTTGGTGGGCTTTTTGCTTGGGCGCTGGTATCTGGAAAGCCTGGTGGAGTGTTTTACAAAATTTCGGTTGCAATTTCTTCAGTACTTGCACAGTTCGGTGGCGTTATGCTCACCTTTGCATTTTTAGCAACTTTTGGATTTAACGGCGTGATTTCATCTCTAGCAGTAAAGTTGGCGCCCGATAGTTTCCTTGCTCAATCTTCATGGCTTTACACCATTAATGGATTAGCGGTTGTTTATACTTTCTTTCAAATACCTTTAATGGTGTTGGTTTTTCTGCCAACCATTGAAAATATGAAACCTCAATGGCGTGAGGCCTCAGATTCATTAGGAGGCAGTCCGCTTGAATATTGGCGCAGCGTGGGAATTCCTATTTTGACGCCATCTTTTTTTGGCGCAATGTTGCTCTTATTTGTTAATTCGTTTTCAGCATATGCCACCGCGGCAACTTTAGTTAATTTATCTGACTTTTTAACTCCATTGCAGATTGGAAATGCTTTATCTAGCGAAGTGGGCAACGCCAATCCACAAACTGCAAAAGCACTTTCAATGGCGATGGTTATTGTTGTAATCATCGTGATGGCAATTTACGCCCAAATTAGACGTCGAGTAAGTCGATGGGAATCATCACGATGAGACGTACCTGGAAAGTAAAACTTTGGCGTTATTTCATTATAGTTTTTGTGGGATCGTATTTAATGTTGCCACTTTATTCGATGGCAGATTTTTCGACTAAACCATTTGCATTTTTTCAAAAAGGGCGCACTTTAGATGCCTGGAAGATAATTCCAAGCCAACCAGATTTAACAATTGCGATTCTAAGGTCCTTAATTACCGCGGCTATTGTGATGTTTTTAATTTTGGTTCTGATTGTTCCAACCGTGGTATGGGTACATCTCAAACTGCCTAAATTAAAGCGAATGATTGAGTTAATTTGTCTAATACCACTTGCCATTCCGGCAATTGTGATTGTGGTTGGAATTGCGCCACTTTATAGGTGGATCTCCATTAATATTACGGAATCACCAATTTCGCTTTCGTTGGTTTATTCAATGTTGATTTTGCCTTATACGTATAGGTCCTTATCAGCCGCCCTGGATGCATCAGACATTCACACCTTGGCAGAAGCTGCCAGAACACTCGGTGCCTCTACTACTCGAATGATGGCGGGCGTCATTATGCCCACGCTTCGAACTGGAATTCTAAATGGATCTTTTATTGCAATCGCCTTAGTTTTGGGTGAATTTACGATTTCGAATCTTCTCAATTACAAAACTTTCCAAGTTGTAATTGCCCAGATTGGAAGAACAAATGGAAATGTTGCGGTGGCAGTGTCACTTGCCTCTATTTTATTTGTTTTAGTTTTACTGTTAATAGTCCCGCAAAAGAAGATGCAGAAAGAAGTTTTAGATGTTGATGTCGCGTAACCGAAAGGAAATGAAGTGAGTTCTTCATATGTGCAGTTAGTAGATATCACCAAGCACTTTGGTCAGGTCAAAGCGCTTGATGGTTTATCTCTAGACATCGCCAAAGGTGAGTTCGTGGCGCTACTTGGCCCTTCAGGTTGCGGAAAAACTACTGCGCTAAGAGCGCTAGCCGGACTTCAAGAATTAGATCGTGGCCAGATAATTGTTGATGGCCAAGACATCACATTTACGGCGCCAAATAAGCGAAATATGGGTATGGTTTTTCAGGCGTATTCATTATTTCCTCACATGACGGCACGCGAAAACGTGGAATATGGTCTTAAATTAAAGGCGCACAAAACCTCTAACGATAAAAGATCACATAGATCAGGCGAACTTCTAGATTTAGTTGGACTTGCCAGCCACGCAAATCATTATCCGCATCAAATGTCTGGTGGACAGCAACAAAGAATTGCGTTGGCTAGAGCATTAGCAATTTCTCCGCAAGTTTTGCTACTTGATGAGCCACTTTCAGCTTTAGATGCCAAAGTTCGCACCCAATTGCGTGATGAAATTCGCCGTATTCAATTAGAACTTGGCACCACCACATTATTTGTTACCCATGATCAAGAAGAGGCGCTTGGAATTGCCGATCGCGTCGGAGTGATGCGAAATGGTTTGCTAGAACAAATTGCATCTCCATCCGAACTTTATGATCGACCAGCAACTTCATTCGTCGCCGAATTCGTTGGTTTAACCAATCAAGTTAAGGTCAGTGTCAGCAACGGAAGCTTTAAAGCATTTGGCAGCACACTATCGGCACTGCCTGGATCGATTAAATCAGGTGAGGGCATCGCACTAATTAGGCCAGAATCTTTAACAGTTAAAGCTAATAAGAGTGGAGATGCAAAAGTTGTAGCTTCTTCATTCTTAGGCTCAATTTGTCGCGTAATGGTTAGCTTGTCAGATGGCACCCGAATTAATGCACAAATGGAATCGCAGGATGCAGCAGATTTACATCCAGGAGTTTCGGTAAGTGTCTCAGCTGATCCGGTAGCAGTTTTTGTTAAATGACATTTGGCAAAATCTCTTCGATTGAAACTTTTACAGATGAATTTGTCTGTTTTGTAAAAGTCACCACAGATCAAGGGTTGGTTGGTTGGGGCCAAACCTCTACATATAACGCTGATATCACCGCGCAAGTACTGCACCGCCAAGTTGCACCATGGGTAATTGGGCAATCGGCAGATGACATAGGTTTCTTAATTGATCGAGTAGAAGCAAAAGAACATAAATACCCAGGTAGTTATCGCTGTCGAGCCAATGCCGGGCTAGATACAGCGCTTTGGGACTTACATGGCAAAGCACTTGGAAAGCCAGTTGTTGAATTGTTAGGTGGGACTGTAAAACCTTTACGCGCTTATGCCTCTTCTATGAAACGAGACATCACACCACAAGATGAAGCCAAGAGATTTGTAAAACTACGCGATGAATCTGGTTTTGATGCATTTAAATGGCGAGTTGGTGCCGAATGTGGCAATGATGTTGATGAGTGGCCAGGTCGAACCGAAGAAGTTGCCCCAGTAGTTTCTAAAGCACTTGGCGATGGCATTTCTAAATTAGTTGATGGCAATTCTGGATTTTCGCCAAAGCGTGCAATTGAAGTTGGAAAGATGTTGCAAGAAGTTGGAATTTCTCATTTTGAAGAACCTTGCAAGTATTGGGAATTAGAAGAGACCAAAGAAGTTACCGATGCTCTAGATATTGATGTTACTGGCGGCGAACAAGATTGGGATTTATCTACTTGGCAACGCATGATCAATATGAAAGCAGTCGATGTACTTCAGCCAGATATTATGTATATGGGTGGAATTTATCGAACCTTAAAAGTTGTAGAGATGGCTAAAAAAGCTCAAATGCCAATCACGCCGCATAGCGCTAATCTTTCTTTAGTCACAATCTGCACCATGCATTTACTTGGTGCGATAACAAACGCTGGAAAGTATTTGGAATTTTCTATTGAGCAAGCGGATTACTATCCATGGCAAGAAGGCTTATTTTTAGGTGACCCTTTTAAAGTTACTGCTGGAAAAGTGATGATTCCATCCGAACCAGGTTGGGGCGTCACTATTAGCCCTGATTGGCTTGCTAAATCAAAGCGACAAGTTAGTCAAAAGTAATTAGGATTTCGCGCTATGAAGACGATTCTGGATGCCATTGGCGATACGCCTTTAATTAATATTGAAGGCATCTGGATCAAGATGGAATATTTAAATCCATCTGGGTCGATTAAGGCGCGTATTGCAAAGTACATGATTGAAAAGGCCGAAAAAGAAGGCCTTTTAAAGCCTGGCGATACCATCGTAGAAGCATCTTCCGGAAATACCGGTAATGCGATGTCTATGGTGGCCGCTGTAAAGGGTTACAAGATGTTGGTAGTAATGCCAACTGGACTTTCGCAAGAACGTGTAGCGATCTCTAAAGCTTTTGGCGCTGAAGTGCGCACTATTGGAGATTTTCATGTCAACGAAGCTTTAGAAGAGTGCCGTCGCTTAGGTAAAGAGCCGGGTTACTTTGCACCACAGCAATTTGATAATGAGTGGAATGTAAATGAAAACACCGAATGGCTAGCACAGGAGATACTTAAAGAGCTACCTACAAAACCAGATTTAGTAGTTGGCGGCGTAGGAACCGGTGGCACCATTATTGGTGTTGGTAAAGCATTTAAAGCAGTTAATCCTGATTGTGAAATTTATGCACTTGAACCATCAGAATCTTGCACCATTGCTTGCGGCGAAGTTGAAAAACATTTAATTGAAGGTATTTCCGATGGCTTTGTGCCAGGCATTATTCAGCGCCACGAACATGAAATAGATGGCTTTGTACATATCCACTCACATGATTCAATCCAAGAGATGCGCAGAATCGCCAGAACTCACGGAATTTTTGTGGGACCTTCATCAGGTGCACATCTACTGGCTGCTAAGAAATTAAAGGAAGAACATAACCTAGAAACTGTGGTGACATTCTTCTGCGATGAAGGCGAAAAATATATGAAAGATTACTGGCTTACTTACTAAAGTTACCTATTAAGACTAACTAAGCATTTCTCGCTGCATTTGCCATGATGGCATCATGTATGTATTTAGCCAGACCAGCTTCTTGAGCTTCATAATGTGCAGTAAATCTAGGATCCGCTAAATACATAGTGGCTAGCCCCTTGTGAATTTCAAAGTTACATTCATACCAATATTGGCTTATTGATTGGCGATGCGCTTCAGCGCCGTCCATGGCTGCTTGGCTTTCGGCTGACAACCCAGCGCGCATTGCTTGACGCACCAAATCAGTGGCATTTTGCATGGCTAATTGCGCATTGGCGATATCTTCTTTGGAATAACCAGAAAGTCGACGCTGGGACTCTTGGTAGGCGTCGGTATCGCCCCATTTTTCCTTTGCTTCTTGGGCATAAATGTCATGCGTCATAGCGAAAGTTTAACTGATGACCAATAATTCGCAGGTGCCAGATTTAAGTAATTTCAAATTAACCAAACCTTTAGCAGATCGCTTTCGCGAAGTGGTATCTGGTTCTAAAGATGGCACACCTAAGTGGGCATTTGCGATGCTCGAAGGTGAAGATGAAGGTTACTTCGGACCAGAATCTGCAGTTTGGGAAGTGCATGGTTGTGTTTCCACGATTGTGGGTGGAATCCGTGCATTGTTACTGCAAGCAGCTCATCCCGCTGCGCTAGCCGGTGTTGCGAAGCACTCAAGATATAAAGAAGATCCGCTGGGTCGATTAGCCGGAACCACCAAATGGTTAACCATTACCTCTTTTGGCGCAAAAGAATTTATTGAAAAAGAGGCCAAGCGGGTTAATGAAATGCATGCTCGTGTTACCGGAAGTTATTTAGGTAAAGATGGAATGCAGCATGAGTATGCTGCCAAACAACGTGAGTATTTGATGTGGGTCCATTGCGCATTTACCGACGGATTTTTAAAAACTTACGAAATGCTTGGATATAAATTCAAAACCTCTGCAGATCAATATGTAAAAGAATGGGCCGAAAGCGCGGTGCCACTTGGCCTAAATGATGCTCCTAGATCCGTGGCTGAATTAGAAGCCAAACTAGAAGAATTTCGTGAAAAAGAGTTGATGGCAAATGAAATCACATTGGATGTAGTGAAATTTATTATGAAGCCACCTTTTACTAAGTTGGGTTTGATCCCTTTTACGATCTTTGCAAATGCGGCAGTAGCCACAATAGATCCCAGAGATTGCCAACTGCTTGGGTTAAAAAAGAGAGGCAAAATCTGGTTGCGCTTATCTAAGGTAATTTTGGAATTTTTAAGCGCGATTTTGGGACACGAATCGCCTAGCCAGAAGTTTGCTAGGCAGCGCATCGCTAGGCTTCGTAAATGACCAGAGTCATTGCCCACCGTGGATATTCGGCTAAATATCCAGAGATGAGTCGGGATGCATATCTTCACGCGATTCCGGTAAGTGATGGCTTTGAATGCGATCTACATTTAACTAGCGATCTAAAACTTTTCTGTTGGCACGATGACACCATGGATCGCACCTCAAATTTAAGTGGCGATGTGCATGAAATGACTTGGCAGCAAATCAGTCAAGCCACCCCAAAGCCAATACTCTTTAAAGAATTTATGGCAATTGCCATGGGCACTGGTAAAGATGTTTTAATCGAAACCAAGCATCCGCAGAAATTCAAAGGGTTACTTGAAAAGCATTTGAAAGCAGAGCTCGATCAACTTCGGCCAAAAATTGATATGAGTTTTATGTCTTTTGATCCTAAAGCAGTTTGGCGGATGCGAAATTTTCCAGGGCGAAAGGTGCAACTCTTAGAGAAGAAAATCTACGTCCCAAAATTTCATGCTCAGGTAGTAGCGCCATATTGGAAGTTAGTTACCAAAGAGTGGGTAGCACAAGTTCATGCTCGCGGCCAAGAGATGTATGTATGGACAGTTAACGACCCAGAAGTTGCCAAAAGATTGGCAGATTGGGGAGTAGATACTTTAATTAGCGATAATCCGCCGTTAATTAAAGAGGCAATTAATCGCAATTAATCGCTAGCTTGGCCAGATTTGTGTTGGTAACGACCTAGAAATTCCTTCTTCAAATCTTGGAAAGTGCCATCCAGTAAAGCAGCGCGCATTTGATCAACTAAACGAACGATAAATCGCTCATTGTGAATTGTGGCCAAAGTTGCAGCCACCATCTCTTTGGCCCTGAATAAGTGATTTAAGTAAGCCCGGGTGTAGTGCTGGCAGGTGTAGCAATCGCAATTTTCATCAATCGGGAAAAATTCGCGACGGTGGGGACCATTTGAAACATTGAATCTGCCTTCCATTGTATAAACGGCAGAGGTGCGCGCGATTCTTGAAGCCAGAACACAATCAAAGGTATCGATACCATTTTCTACGCCTACAAAGAGATCCTCCGGCGCACCAATACCTAGCAAATGTTTGGGTTTTTCAATAGGCAACTCTTCATTGACCCAACGAACAATGGTGCCCAGCGCATCTTTATCAAGTGCGCCACCAATTCCAAAGCCATCAAATTTAATTCCCGAGGATTCCAAAGCGCCAAGTTCTTGTGCTGCTTGGCGACGTAAATCTTCATATTGCGCACCTTGAATTACGCCGTAAAGGGCTTGATATGGCTTTTCATGACGAAGTTCGGTAAGTCGTTTATGTTCATCTAAACAACGAATTGCCCAAGCATGGGTTCGGGCTAGCGCCTTCTTTTGATAGCCACGAGTGTTATGCAAAGTCGTGCATTCATCGAATGCAAACATGATATCTGCGCCAATTTTATGTTGAATCTGCATTGAGATTTCAGGGGTAAATCTATGCATCGAACCATCTAAGTGCGATTTAAAAGTTACCCCTTCATCGTCAACATGGGCCAAACGCTCTTTATTATCTGCAATCACATCATCAGCGCGGAAAGTATCGGCATTCATAGCTAGAACTTTTTTAAATCCCACACCAAGTGAGAGCACTTGAAATCCGCCGCTATCGGTAACTGTTGGTCCATCCCAATTCATAAATTTGGCGAGGCCACCAGCTTCATCCAAAATATCTGGGCCAGGCTGTAGATAGAGATGATAAGCATTGGCCAAAATTGCTTGCGATCCCAGTTGGCGCATTGATTCAGGCAATACTGATTTCACGGTGGCTTTAGTGCCAACTGGAATAAAGGCCGGAGTCTGAATCTGTCCATGCGGGGTCGAGATTGTGCCGACGCGGGCCCGTCCATTTGGGCCCACCTCTTTCTTAATCTCGAAATTAAAACTCACAGGGGCAAAGATACCGCTTTCAAAATTACCAAATTCGCACTCGATTTTTTAAGTAGAGCTGATCACCATCAGTTACTTCAAAGGCTTCATAAAATTCATCTAAATTTCGCACAATTTGATTGCAACGTAATTCATCTGGTGAGTGCGGGTCGGTCGCAATTCTTAAACGTGCCGCTTCTGGACGTATCAATCGGCGCCAACCTTGTGCGTGAGAGATAAAGAATCTCTGCATCGCGCTAAGTCCATCTATTACCGGACCCTCAGCGCCATTTAAAGATAGTTGGTAGGCCTTGATGGCGATATTCATGCCGCCTAAATCTCCGATGTTCTCACCCAAAGTAAATGCGCCATTTACCTTTACATCTGGCGCTGCCGTAGGTGAGAGCTCGTTGAATTGTGCAACCAAATCTGAGGTGCGCTTCTCGAACTCGGTTCGATCAATATCGCTCCACCAGTTAATTAAATTGCCATCACCATCATATTGAGAACCTTGATCATCAAAGCCATGGCCAATCTCATGGCCAATCACCGCACCAGTACCGCCATAGTTAGCGGCATCTTCGGCCTCGGGATTAAAAAATGGTGGTTGCAACATAGCTGCAGGAAAGACAATTTCATTAAAGCCGGGAGAGTAGTAGGCATTGACTGTCTGTGGCGTCATGCCCCATTCATCGCGGTTGATCGGGCCACCTAATTTATTTAGCTCATAATCGCGTTCGAACTTTGCGATATTTGCCAGGTTGGTGTGCAGATCATCAACAATTTCAAGTGCGCTGTAATCGCGCCATTTATCTGGGTAGCCAATTTTGGCGTTAAATTTTGATAATTTCTCTAAGGCTTTAAGTTTGGTGCCTTCAGACATCCAATCCAGTTCCTTTATAGAGATTTCATATGCTTTAAGTAAATTCTGCACCAGCACTTTCATCTTCTCTTTGGATTCAGCTGGAAAATGGCGTTTTACATACTCTTTTCCAATCTCCTCACCAAGAGCGCCTTCGACAAATGAGATGGCGCGCTTCCAGCGCTCGCGAATTTTTGGAGTGCCAGCCAAAGTGGTGGAGTAGAAGGCAAAATTTTGATTAACTAAAGCTTCATTTAAATAGCCTGATGCGCCAGAGAGTATCTGCCAGCGCAGCCAATTGCGCCAACTTTGCGCATCAAAGTCGCCCAGGATTTTAGATATCCCTTCAAAGAAGGATGGTTCACGAACCACAATCTGGGCAAACTTTTCGGCAGGAATTTCACCTTCGGTGATGTATAGCTTCCAATCGAAATTGGGAGTCAACTTCTGCAAATCGGCGAAACTAAATTTGTTATATGTGGCCAGCGCATCGCGATCTTTGACTTGATCCCAATGAAATGCGGCAATCTGAGTCTCTAACTTCAAAAGCCCATCAGCATCAATTGCGATGCCAGATAATTCAGACATCTTTTTAACATGTTCTACAAAGGCGGCCCGAATCGGTGCAAATTGCTCCTCACGGTAGTAAGCCTCATCAGGTAGCGATAGTCCACCCTGGTAAATGTAAATTGCATATTGAGTTGAATTGCCAACATCAGGGTAGATAAAAGCACCAAATAGTCCTGGGCCTCCATAGATTTCTAATTGCGCGATTGTGGCGATAAGGGATTTGGCATCGACTATTTGCTCTACTTTGGCCAAATCTTCTCTAATTGGATTGATGCCATCTGCTTCAATCTTTGCAGTATTCATAAAACAGTTGAAAAGCCGGCCAATCTTGCCTTGGTCAGATTCGATAATTGCGCGAACTTGGGCTTCCGCCTGCAGAAATAGCTCATAAGTCACGCCAGAATTGCTGCGATCCTCAGGGATCTGATGGGTAGCTAACCAGGCGCCATTTGCATATTTATAAAGGTCATCTTGCGGACGCACCGAAGTATCAAAGAGGCTCTTATCAATTCCAGATTTCATTTAATCTCCTGAATAGTTGAAGATTCAACAATTGGCTACAATGGGCACTATGGCTTCCAAACCAAAGTGGCTCACACCAGCAGAGGAATCTGCATGGCGTAAATATATTGTGGCCAGCCGAAGAATGTTAGAAGCTTTAGATGAGGATTTGGCCACCCATGGTCTATCGCTCTCTGATTATGAAATTCTGGTTCATTTATCTGATGCTAAAGATCGTTCACTTCGGATGTCAGATTTAGCAGAGCAGACCATCCTTTCTCGAAGCAGGCTTTCACATCGTATTAAATACATGGAAGGCAAAGGCTGGGTCGAACGTCAAAAATGTGCATCCGATAAACGCGGCACTTGGGCAGTAATGACTACCAAAGGTTGGAACACTATTGTTAAAGCCGCTCCAGATCATGTGGCCAGTATTCGAAGTAGATTTATTGATCAAATAAACAAAGCAGATCAAGCAAATATCGTGGGTATTTTTGAAAAGGTAGAAAATAATTTAAGAAAGAATTTTAAAGCAGAGTAATTAATTTTATAAATGAAAAACCCGCCACATAAAGTGGCGGGTTTTTCTAAACGTAATCAGAAGATTACTTAGCTGCTGCCTTCTTACGACGACGCTTCTTTGGAGCCGCTGCTGGAGCTGCTGCCTTCTTCTTGCGACGCTTTGGAGCTGCCTTCTTAGCTGCTGCCTTCTTGCGACGCTTTGGAGCTGCCTTCTTAGCTGCTGCCTTCTTACGGCGGCGCTTTGGAGCTGCCTTCTTTGCTGCTGGCTTAGCTGCTGCCTTCTTACGGCGGCGCTTTGGTGCAGCTTTCTTAGCTGCTGCCTTCTTACGTGCTGCCACGTATTTCTCCTATCGAACTGAACCGGATCCGTCTACCAGTTCTTTCAAGGAGAAGTCTTACAGGTAAATAGCAATATCACAAACATTTTGTGATGATTATTTAAGTGCGTGTCGCAAATTCTTTTTTAGTAATTTTAGAAATTTTTATGGTTACTAGTGAAAATTTAATAAAAAATCACTAATTTTCTAAATTTTTCCGTTTTTGGCGTTCTGTAATTGCAAATTCGTTGGTTTCGACGTCATATTTGCGAAAAGTTGGCAGCAAACTGGCCAGTAGCGCCACGAAAAAGACGCACATTACCCCGCCAGAAGTTACTGAAATTGATAATGAAGTAGCGGTAGCCACCATTGCTGCTCTCATTTGACCCATTAATGGACCAACTGAATAGGAAATCAATTCAATTCCAGCTAATCGACCTCGAAGTTCATCCGGAATAGTTTGGTTCCAGATCGCACTTCGAAAGAGGGCGCTGACCATGTCGGAGGCACCGGCTGCAGCCAGAAAGAAGAGCACTGCCCAGACCGAATGCAACATTCCACTAATTGCAATTGCTACACCCCAACCAATTGCGGCCCAGGTAACGGCCCGACCATGCCATCTATAAGTTCTGGTCCACCCTGATGTCAAAGTCACCAATACCGATCCAACAGTTCCGGCAGCATAGAAAAGTCCCAGCGACCATTTGGCATCTAGTTGATCTGCCCAAAATGGAAAGAGCGCATTTGGCATGGCAAAGAACATCGCTGCTAAATCAATTAGATATGTTCCCAATAAATCTTTGCGCCCAAAGGCATATCGGACCCCTTCAAAAAGCGCGGAAATGGCTGGTTTTTCACTCTTTTCCGTCGCTGGAATATTTTTAACTTTAGCTAGAAAATAAAGTGAAATTAAATATGTAATTGCATCTATTAGAAATCCAAATGAAGTGGAGTAAGTAGCAATTATCAAACCACCAACTGCAGGTCCCAGAATTACACCCAATTGCCAACGCAAACTCATCAAAGCATTGGCAGCTGGTAGATCTTCATGACTTACCAACCTTGGCAAAATCGCACCCGCGCTAGGTCTTTGAATACCATCGACTGCAGAGAAGAGGGCGGCGATAATGTAAATGACCAACAGGTTGGGCGAATCATTTAAAGAGTTAAGTAATAGGCCACCCACCAGAATTAAAGCGCTGGCCTCGGAAAACCAGATCAATTTTTTGCGGTCATAACGATCAGCAAGGACCCCGCCATATAGTCCAAAAACGATCAGTGGAATCAATTCGACCGCCCCGATGGCGCCAACGGCTACATATGAATTAGTGAGCTCTTTGATTTGATAGGGCAGCGCCACCATAGTGATCATGGTGCCGAAGAAGGAGATTAGGCCTGCTGCCCAGAGATTTCGAAAGTCTGGATAGCGCTTTAAGGGCGAGATATCTATCGCAAATTGCTTGGCAAAACTCTTCACAAAGGCAGGTTACTTAAAACTTTCGACCTCGGATGGGAAATCTCCATTTGCCACATCACGGGCAAACTCTTTAGCGCCACTTAATAGTTCATTTCGCAGATTTCGATAGCTGCGCGCAAGTTTCGGAGGATTTAAAGTCAATCCAAAGGCATCAGTCCAAACCAGAACTTGGGCATCGGTGCCATTTCCGGCCCCAATTCCGATAGTTGGAATTTTTACTTCATTAGTTATTTGAATTGCTAAATCACTTGGCATCATCTCAAGAACAATTGCAAATGCACCGGCAGCTTCGATGGCCTTAGCCGCGGCAATTAAAGCCGCTGGATTTTCGCGACCTTGAACTTTAAAACCACCTAATTGATGGACACTTTGAGGAGTTAAGCCAATGTGGCCCATAACTGGAATGCCACTACTTACTAATTTCTTTATTTGATCGACATGCGCGCCCTCTAATTTAACGGCATGCGCACCTGCTTCTTTAAAGAAGCGGATTGAAGTGGCGAGCGCTAAATCGGCACTTGCTTCATAAGAGCCGAAGGGAAGATCGGCGACAACCAAAGCCTGCTTTACCGATCTAGCAACAGCGCGAGTTAACGGTATTAATTCATCAACGGTTACTGGAATGGTATTTGCCTGGCCAAGAAAATTATTGCCAGCGGAGTCGCCAACTAGTAAAACGGGAATCCCAGCTTCATCGAAAATTTCAGCGGTCATCTGCTCATAAGAGGTGAGCATCGCCCATTTCTGCCCGCGCTTTTTAAGGTCGGCTAAATCTTTGATGGTAGTCACGCTTATCAAGCCTCTTCTGTTTACTGTGCTTATGGCCTGGATGCAAAGTGATTTGTCACCCGGTGGCTAAAGGGTACTCTTGAATTATGAGTACCGGTAATCATGCTGGCAATTTGCGTATTGCATTAGCTCAGGTCAATCCGACCGTGGGCGATATCGATGCCAACGCAGATTTAATCGTGACTCAAGCTGCCCTTGCCCATAAAGCAGGTGCACAACTTTTAGTCTTTCCAGAGATGGTGTTGACCGGCTACCCAGTCGAGGATTTAGCGCTACGCCAATCTTTTAGAAATGCCAGTCGGATTGCAATATCCGAATTAGCCAAGCGAGTGGCAAATAGTGGCTTTGGCCAATTAGTGATGGTGGTTGGATATTTAGATCAAATTGATGGCGCGGTAGATAAATTAGGTCAACCAATTGGTGCGCCACAGAACGCAGTAGCGGTTATTCATAATGGCGAAATTAAGGCGCGATATATCAAGCACCACCTACCAAATTACGGAGTATTTGATGAATTTCGAAATTTCGTACCAGGTGAGAAATCTGTAGTGGTTCGCATTAATGGCGTAGATGTAGGGCTTGCGATCTGTGAAGATATTTGGCAGAACCGCGGTCCGGTGGCGCAACTAGCCGATCGAAGCGTGGGGTTGGTAGTCGTGCCAAATGGTTCACCATATGAACGAAATAAAGATGATGCTCGATTAGCGCTCGTTCAACAGCGCGCTCGCGAATTTAATGCAGCGCTTTGCTATGTAAATATGACTGGTGGCCAAGACGACTTGGTCTTTGATGGAGATTCAATTCTGGTCGCCGCTTCTGGTGAAGTATTAATGCGCACCAAACAATTTGAAGATCAATTGGCAATCCATGATTTGTCTCTGCCTCTTCGTACCTCCAATCCAGATGTAATCATTACTGATGAAAATATAAATATTGAAGGCACGATGCATGGGGGTATCGCCCAACGCAAAGATGATTTAGCCGAGATTTGGGAAGCGTTAAAAGCGGGGCTGCGAGATTATGTAGCAAAGAATGGTTTCAAATCAGTAATCCTTGGATTATCCGGCGGTATTGATTCAGCGTTAGTGGCATCAATCGCGGTGGATGCAATCGGCCCAGAAAATGTATTTGGAGTTGGCTTACCAAGTAAATATTCATCAGAGCATTCAATTTCGGATGCGGAAGAATTGGCGCGCAGAACTGGACTTAATTGGCGGATTGTTCCAATCGAAGCGATGGTAAATGACTTTGTAAATAATTTAGGTCTGACTGGTTTGGCTGAAGAGAATGTGCAGGCCCGAGTTCGTGGCACTACTTTGATGGGGCTTTCCAACCAAGAGGGGCATTTAGTCCTTGCCACCGGAAATAAATCAGAGTTAGCCGTTGGCTATTCCACAATGTATGGAGATGCGGTAGGTGGCTTTGCTCCAATAAAAGATATTTATAAAACTCAAGTTTGGGAACTTGCTAAATGGCGAAACGAATTGGCAATCTATTTAGATCAAGTGCCACCGATTCCAGTAAATTCAATTGAGAAAGAACCATCAGCTGAACTTCGCCCAGATCAAAAGGATACGGATTCGCTGCCTGATTATTTATTGTTAGATCAATTATTGGTTAGGTATGTTGATGGTGATGAAGGCGCGGCTTCTTTAATAGCAGGAGGCTTTAGCCACGATTTGGTCAATCGAGTAATAACTCTGGTAGATCGAGCCGAATATAAACGCCGTCAATATCCACCCGGAACCAAGATTTCCGCACGCGCCTTTGGAAAAGACCGCCGTTTACCGGTTACCTCTCGCTGGAAAGAGCGTTAATTCTTATATTTATTTAACTTATTTAACTTATTTAACTTGTATGAAACATAAGTTTTCTAATATCTACTTATGACTTCCCACATTGATAGCCGTCAAATTGAATTTGTAATGCGCACAGTCGAAGAGCGCAATATTAGATTCGTGCGTTTATGGTTTACCGACGTGCTTGGATTTTTAAAATCAGTTGCGATTTCACCGGCGGAGTTAGAAGCTGCTTTCGAAGAGGGAATCGGCTTTGATGGTTCTTCGATTGAAGGTTATGCCCGCCAAACTGAATCCGATATGTTGGCAAAACCAGATCCAAATACTTTTTCAATTCTGCCTTGGCGTACTGAAGCACCTGGTGCAGCCAGAATGTTCTGCGACATTGTGATGCCAGATGGATCTCCATCACCTGCCGATCCACGTCAAGTGCTTCGCCGAACTTTGGCCAAAGCAAGCACCATGGGATACACCGCTTACATTCATCCAGAGATTGAATTCTTCTTATTTAAAGAGCCGCCAACTCCTGGCACGCGACCTGAACCAGTTGATTACGCAGGATATTTCGACCATACCCCAAACATGATTGGCCACGATTTCCGTCGCGCCGCAATTACGATGTTAGAAGCGATGGGTGTCTCAGTTGAATTTAGCCATCACGAAGGTGCACCTGGCCAACAAGAGATTGATTTACGTTATGCGGATGCGTTATCTACTGCAGATAACATCATGACTTTCCGCCATGTAGTTAAAGAGGTAGCGCTAGAACAGGGCTTTTACGCTTCATTTATGCCAAAGCCATTTACTGAATATCCAGGTTCAGCGATGCATACACATGTTTCTTTATTTAAAGATGACACCAATACTTTTTATGATGGTGGCATGCCGTACAACCTATCTAAAGTTGGACGTTCATTTGTTGCCGGAATTTTGCAACATACTCCTGAAATCACCGCCGTAACCAATCAATGGGTTAATTCTTATAAGCGTTTACATGGCGGCGGTGAAGCGCCAAATTTAATAAATTGGGGCCCATCTAATCGCAGATCTCTTATTCAAATTCCAATGTATAAGCCAAAGAAAGAGAATTCCACCCGCATCGAATTTCGTGCACCAGATTCTGCCTGCAATCCATACCTTGCCTATTCGGTGATGATTGCGGCAGGTTTGGATGGAGTCGCAAAAGAATTAGAGCTGCCAGATAACTATCCTGCAAAAGAGATGCCACAAAATCTCAATGAGGCAACCGCGATTATGGAGCAGAGCCAATTAGTTCAAGAGACCCTCGGTGAGCATGTATTTGATTATGTATTGCGAAATAAGAAGGCGGAATGGGCCGAATATGCCCGTCAAGTATCAGCATTTGAACTAGATAGACATTTACCAGTCCTCTAAATTAAACTTTGCACACAATGCGTGCGCTACTTCTACTTAGCCGCCGTGGCGGGGCCAACTAACCGGCCTATCCCGTCGCGGTGTGTTTTG
>CAXBPX010000001.1:0-52208 GCA_963977625.1 uncultured bacterium | reverse complement strand
TGTTCGTCCCAAACTAAGGCTAAATCACCAATTAATATCGCAGCTGCATCACCAAATTGTTTATGCATTGCAGGTCTACCACGTCTGGTATCAGAACCATCCATTAAATCATCATGAATTAAAGCGCTAGCTTGTAAAAATTCTAATGCTGCCGCAGCTTCAAAAATTTTTGAATTTAGTTCTGCTCCAGTACCCAAATAACCCAGCAAAGAAAAAATTGGACGAAATCTTTTGCCATCTGAAAAATAGACTTTAAGTGAATCTGCAATCGGAATTAATTGCTCATCAATTTCGGAAATTGTGGCGCAAAATTCTTCTAGTTGTGCCGATAGGGCAGTATCTATTCCTTGACGCAGCAGATCAATGTTCATGGCTTGGACGATTCTTTATGCCCCGAACCGCATTTGCAAGCAGTTCTCCTGTGATTCCTGCATGCGCAAGTGAATCCATATGTCGCACCTTAAATTTGCGCTTATTTGCAGTGCGGATCTTGGTTAATACCTGATTATCAGAATCGCCGAATACTGCTGGTCGAATTTGGTCAAATACTTTGTATGGCTCAAATTCCAAAATATCCAATTTCCCAGTCACTACAAGAGAATACTTACCTGGCTGCATTCTTGTTGCATAAATATCTGTGGTGTACCCATTTTTGTAAAACCGAACCGTACGAATCGGGAGCTCGTCAGGAAAATTTTCAATTCCTATTAATCGTTGCTCAGGTCTATTGTGAGTTTGAGTGGCATCAATGTAATAATCAAATTCAGCAGTGTTGGCAAAAATAACACCTAGCTCTGTAGCACGATCTTTTAACTTATCGATTAAGGCTTGCATGCCTCCAGTAACTTGCCAGATTCCAAAACTTTCTTCCACAAATGCCAAAAGGTGAGACCACTTGTAGATACCTGCCGGATAACCCAAATAAGTAGCATAGTTAGCCATAATCTTATTTAAGTAGGGATTTTGAAAATTAATCGCTCTCATTCTTAGATAAGTATCAGGATTGAATCTTTGGAATGAAAATTCCCATTCAAAATAATTGGCCCGCACTTTATCCCATAGATACTCCGCCTGCTTTAATGCTCGATCCCATTCAAGCGCAGCCGCTTTACCTAATTTGCTTTCAATCTCTTTTAATCTTTCGTTGCGGGATAGATTGGCAAAAATGATTTGGGTGTCATCAAAATTAAAAACAAATGCCGGGTCCATCGCCTTAATTTCTAAAACTTGGCCAAAATGTTTGCCAGTTTTCTGGAAGAAATCACGGTATACGGCAGGCAAAGTAAACAAGGGACCGTAATCAAAAGAAAAATCGCCTGCTTGGGTATTTTGATAACTCTGGCCAGAGACCGTAACTTGATATTTGAATTTAGCTAATCTGGCAGCTGCAGTAAGGGATGCAAGATTGGAACCTTCAATAAAAACTTTATTTCTCAAATTGCTCAATTAGGGCTTCCCAAGTAACGTTTGGAAAGATAGAAAATTAAAAGCAAACCGTAAACCAAACCACCAATCAAAGCGGTTCCTTGTTTGCCGAAAAAGAAGAGATTAGCTATCACATGATAAATCCAAGTCCACGTGAGGAAAATATCCACCGACGCTATTCCGGCGCTAATTTTTCTGCGCTCTTTTGGCAGTATTAGATTGGCAAGCCCAAATAGCACCACTCCCACAAATAACCAACCAACTAAATTATCAAGCGGGATATGTGTTTGAAATGGAATGTGCGCACTGTTAAATGTCCAAGATTTGTAATTGTTTGCAGAGAGTAACTGATCAAAAAATAGTGCATATCCAGTAATGACTGCAGCGCCAGAAACTAGTACCCAATTGGGAGCAATTCTTCGAGCCATAACCAATAAAGGATGTAATGAGGCTAGCCAAAAAACCATCACCAGCATAGGCACTTCAAACAATGTCGCACCTAAATTTTCGTATCTAATCTTTCCAAATGGCCAACCAGTAGTGAGGGAAATCTTTTCGATAGTGAAACCTAAGATTAGTGTCAGAAATAGATAGCTCCAAAAATACCTTTTTGCATATGCCAACTGCGCATGAGCCAATGAAAAAATTGCGGCAAAAATAGTTGAAGCTAGAATAAATTTAGAATTTTGATTAAATAAAAAGATTATTTGCAACAAAATACTTAAGAAAAGGGCAGAATACAAAAAACGTTCTGCTCCAACAGAAACTCGACCGCGTCGATTTCTACCGTAATTAAATTGGCGAATTGACATTATTCAACAGCCATAGCGGTCGCTGTGGTAATTTTTCTGAGTTCTTCATAAGTGGTTGGAAAGACTGCATGTGGGTGACCAGCGGCAGCCCAAATGACGTCGTAATCATTTAGCGCTTCATCAATATAAATATGGTTTATTTCGGTGATCCAGCCAATCGGGCTTACGCCACCTACTGAAAATCCACTTAAGTCTTTTACGTAATTGGCATCTGCGCGATCTAAATGTGAAACATTTAAGGTACGCGCAACTAATTCAGTATTTACGCGATGACGACCACTAGTAATAATCAGAATTGGTAATCCATCGGGAAGTCTAAAAATTAAAGAAGAAGCAATTTGTCCTACTTCAATATTTAACGCAGCAGCGGCATCTTGAGCAGTGCGGGCAGTTTCGGAAAGTACATGAACTTTCCCCATCTGATTTTGAGATAGTACTTCTGAGACTCGTTTTACTGGGCCTCGTTCCAAAACGCCATCCATGTGGTCAGTATATTAAAGTGAATCCTATGAGCACTGTAGCTAAAAAAGCGCGAAATCATCTATGGGCTACTTTTTTTGTTATGGGTATAAGTTCGATGGCTTGGGTACCTAGAATTCCAGAAATCAAAGATCAACTTGGATTAAGAGATGGGCAATTTGGATTAGTTTTTCTATCTGGCGCTTTTGGTTCGGTGATTGGTACGCAGATTGCTGGCCGAGTCATTCATATTATGGCGAGTAAGAATTTTGCCAGAATTTGCGCGGTTTTAATGCCGCTTGGCATCTTTATCATGGGAAGTGCGGACAACGTTTTAATTTTAGTGCTTGGGTTATTCCTAACTGGTTTAGCTTTTGCAGCATTGGATGTTTCTGCAAATGTACAAGCAATGGCAATTGAGAAATTAACTAAAGCCAGATACATGTCATCATTTCATGCCTTATGGAGCGTAGGCGCTTTTTCGGTAACTATGTTTGGTGGAATTTTGGCCAAACACATAACGCCACAACAACACTTAAAATATTTAGCTGTTATTTCTGCATTTCTTTACGTTATTACCATCAATGGCTTATTGAATTCAGGAATGGATGGGCACAAGGGTGAAGCTCACGAAAGCACTGAAGCCAAAATTCCACTCTTCTCTAAAGAGACATTACCGCTTTGGGCACTAGGAATAGGTTTACTGGCCTCATTTATACCGGAAGCCGGGATATATGACTGGAGCGGAATTCTGCTTAAAGATCATATGCAAGTGGGCAAAGGAGTCACTGCCGTAGCTGCCACGTTTTATTCATTAGGAATGATTATCAGCAGATTTCTTGGAGATAGTTGGTTTGAAAAATGGGGCCATCAAAAAACAGTTAAATATGGGGGATATATTGGTGGCGCTTCATTGGGATTTGCTTTAGTTATCGGCATTCCATTATCAAACTTCAACAAGATTGCAGGAGTTGCCGTATTAAGCATAGCTTTTGCGATTGTGGGTTTATGTATGGGTCCATTTTTCCCAGCATTTAATTTAGCTGCCATGAGCGTACCTGGAGTTGCACCATCTGTTGGCATGGCCCGAGTAGCACTAATTTCCATTGCTGGAAATTTCTTTGGCCCAGCACTAATTGGTGGAATTTCAGAAGCAACAACATTACCAATCTCTTTTGGACTGATTGCACTTTTATTGCTTTTAGTTGGCCGTCAATCAAGATACATTTTGGTGAAATCAGTTAAATAAGCCAAGTTTCAATCAAGGTAAATAATGCAATAGAAAAAAGTAGTAACGCAAACGATTTTCTTAGTAGTTCTGGATTAGTTTTGGCAGACTTCTTTCCAGCTAAATTACCGACCAGAACTGCGCTTAAAGACATATAAATTGGTATCTGCCAATTAATTTCCTGCCAAGTTGAATGATGTGCAAGAAGCGCAATACAACTATTTAAAACAATGATTAAAAGCGAAGTCCCGGCTGCCTTGTTTTGGGGGGTATTAAATGCAAGTACTAATACTGGAATTGCCAAGAACCCTCCGCCAATTCCAAATAATCCAGTTAGGGATCCAATTACAAATGAAAGGGCAATCAAAGTGGCTAAAGGTATTGGTTTTTCAGGGGATTGCACTGGTTTACGAAGCATTGTGGTTCCGGCAAAAATAATAACTGCACTAAATCCAGTAATCAGAATTTCATCACTGATATTTCTTACTAACTGTGCAGATGCAATATTTGCAAAGGCACCGAGGCCGCTAATAATTATGGCCTCTTTAATTAATACATCATTACTTTTTATCCTGGGATATAAGCCAGATGCTGCAGCCACAATGACTACTGCAATTGCAGCCACTGAAGCTTGATGCGCAGGATAGCTAAATCCGTAGACCAAAATAGGGACAGTTAACATCGCGCCACCAGCGCCTACAAAGCCAAGCACGGCACCGATGGCACCACCTGCCACCAGCGCTGTTAAAGTTTGGGCTAACTCCACTTGAGTATCTTGGCAAAGAAAAACACCCCCAGAGAAATTTCTGAGGGTGTTTTTGAAGTGAACTTTAGAAGAAAGAACCTGTGATGTTAATTCCAAGTTCAGCGCCACCTGCAACTAATGCGTAGATGATTAGCGCTGCGCCTGCAAGTGATAAATCTTTGAAGAATCCAATGGTTTCATTCATCTTTGCAGTTGGATCAGTTTCTTTCCAGAAGTTATGCATCATGAATGCGGTTGGAATTAAGAAGAGCGCAATAAGTAGCGCACCTAAATCTGCGTAGATTCCTAGCGCTACGAAAATACCGCCAACTAGAATCATTAGACCTGAGACGATTACTGAAAGTTTGGCTGCTGGTACTTTCTTGTACTTGGCATATCCAGTCATTGCATCAAGCTTGGTTAAGTGGCTAATGCCAGAATTAATAAAGATCAGTGCAAAAAGAATCTGACCGATTGCGAGAACTGCGTTCAATTGTGACCCCTTGTTTGAAGTTGTTTGAAGTTATTTTTTTAGACCTACGCTGAGCAGGTTAGCAGATAGTTGAAAGTTCAACTAAATTACCTAGTGGTATTGGCGTGTCTAGTCTTCGAGCCCGAGCCGAGATCGAGCTCAATCTGGCAGGGGTTTCGCGTAAAGGTAAGTCGGCCTTGATTAGTGTCCTACCTAGCCACTAGATTTCGAACAAATGTTCGAATACTCACCTCAATCGGATCTGCCGGTTATTACCGACGGAAACGCCCCCATCGAATTCACCTATCGGGGAAAGCGCTTTCGTATCCACAGCGTGCTCAATCGATGGTGTGAGGCTGGCGGTTGGTGGAATCGCATTAGCGATGGTGTTTATCGCCCAAATGATTTACCGGACGATAATGCGCGCGCAATTTGGCGCGTTGAAGCTGCGCCCATCGGAACCGTAGCCACCTTTGAATTAGAACGCGATGAAGCAACGGGTAAGTGGCTGATTCGAATCATTTAACCAATGTTTAGCCACCTCTCATGTGCCAGTGCATTCTCTTTTAAATATGGCACCACACAACCGCAGGATTTAGTTGCACGAGCTGCGCAATTTGGCGCACCCGCGCTCGCTATTACTGATCGCGATTCATTAGCCGGTGTGATTCGTTTTGTACAGGCAACTAAAGATTTTGGAATTGCACCAATTGTTGGTGTCAATTTACAACTAGATAACTATCGGGTCACCTTACTTGCCCAATCCGATGGCGGTTGGCGCTCGCTCTGTCGTTTAATGTCAGCACTTCGCCCGGACCGAAATTTGCCAACTTTACATATTGAAAAAATTAAATCGCTTGCTGAATACACCAGTAATTTAATTCTGCTTCATGGGCCAGATTCTCAAGTTGCAAATTTAATTACTAAACATCGCCCAGACCAAGCACTTCAAGTATTTAATAAATATCGGCCATATTTTGCAGATTCAGTTATCGAATGTGTATCTCATTTAGCGCCAGGGGATGGGCCGCGCTCTACTAGCCATGCTGGTCGGATGCAAGGTTTTGCTCGTGATCATGATTTGCCAGCAGTAATTACCAACGCGGTTCGAATGCTAAATGCAACAGATGGCCCAATTGCAGATATTTTGGATGCTTCGCGCAAATTGGTGCCACTACATAAACGCCATGTTGAGCGGCAAAATAATGAGGCGTATTTAAAGAGCAATCAAGCGATGCGCGATTTAGCAGATGAAATTTCGCGCGCTGCTGGCGAACGAAATGGCAGAGCATTGCTGCGTACTACACAGCGCATCACCGAACGTTGCATCTTATCTGCACAAGAATTTGGACTTGGCGGCATCGAACTACCCGAACCAGAAGTAGTGGGCGTTAGTAATTACCAAGAGATGCGCGCGCTACTTCGAAATCGCTGCGAATCAGGCCTTAATTGGCGCTATTCCAGTAGTGATGATTTAGCAAAAGCTCGAGCACGTTTAGATGATGAATTAGCAACAGTGGCAACGCTTGGTTATGAAAGTTATTTTTTAACAGTTGCGGATGTGGCAGATATGGCGCGCGATGCGGGTATCCGCGTGGCAGCTCGGGGTAGCGGCGCTGGATCTTTGATCTGTCATTTACTTGGCATCTCTGGCGTTGATCCAATCAGATATGGCTTATTAATGGAACGTTTCTGTTCGCCACTTCGGCGCGCGCTGCCAGATATTGATATTGATGTCGAATCGGCAAGGCGCTTGGAAATTTATGATTTAGTTTTTAAGAAATATCAGCATCGCACTGCAACTGTTGCAATGATTGATACATACAGAGCCCGCCATGCGATTCGTGATACTGGGGCAGCGCTTGGAATGTCACAATCCGAAATTGATTTAATTGCTAAAAGCTTGCCGCATATTCGCGCCCGCAATATCTCTAAAGCTTTAGAAAGCTTGCCAGAACTACGCAATTTAAATATCAATACACCACTTGCGGCAATGGCAATCAAATTAGCCGAACGCCTTGATGGCTTACCTCGAAATTTGGCAATGCATCCATGTGCGGTGGTACTTAGCAATAGCACGCTACCGGATCGCACCCCAATGTTAATTAATGCAAGTGGCTACTCAATGGTCGAATTTGATAAAGATGATGTCGAAGCAATTGGGTTATTAAAACTAGATATTTTGGGGGTACGGATGCAATCTGCAATTGCATATGCAGTAAAAGAGGTCCAACGCACCGAAGGTAGAGCACTTGATATCGAATCTGTGCCACTTGATGATCCAGATACCTATAAATTAATTCAAAGCACTCGCACGATTGGTTTATTTCAAATCGAATCTCCAGGGCAGCGCGAATTAGTGGGCAAATTACAACCTGATTGTTTTGAAGATTTAATTATTGATATCTCGCTCTTTAGGCCAGGGCCAGTTAAAAGCGACATGATCACGCCATTTTTGAATGCGCGCCATGGCTTTAAACCAGCGCAGTTAATTCACCCTGATTTACATGGGGTATTAGCGCAGACTCAAGGGGTAGTGGTCTTTCACGAACAGGTTATTCAAATAATCTCAATCATGGCGGGGATTTCCTATGCCGAAGCTGATGAGAAACGTCGCGCACTTGGCGATTTTTCAAAGCAGCAAGAGATCTGTGATTGGTTCTATGAAAATTGTGCACGCTACCCAAAATCGGTAGTTGATGAAATTTGGCAGGTGCTGCGCGCCTTTGCATCCTTTGGTTTCTGCAAAGCGCATGCTGCTGCTTTCGCACTTCCTACCTATCAATCAGCTTGGCTTAAAACCCACCATCCAGCAGCTTTTATTGCGGGGCTCTTAACTCATGACCCAGGTATGTATCCAAAGCGATTGATTTTAGATGAAGCGCGACAAATGGAAATCGCAGTACTGCCGGTTGATGTAAATAAATCGGATGTAGTTTATAAAGTAGAAGAAAACGGAATCAGATTGGCGCTAAGTGATATTGCCGGCATCTCTGACACTGAAGCTGACAATATTGTTCGCGCCCAACCTTATTTAGATTTAACAGATTTTGTCCGTCGCGCAGGCGCATCGTTGCCGGTGACTGAAAAGTTAGTAATGGTTGGCGCATTTGATGCAATTCATGAGATCAATACAAAAATAACAAGGCGCGACCTGCTTTTACATTTGGCAGATATAAATCGTTCTCCAGCAGCTGCCCTGCCTGGTGCACAGCTGACTTTTGGTTTTAAAGCACCTGACTTAAAACCAAGCGGACTACCTGATTTAAATAAGGCTGAAAGAGTCCAGCACGAAATCGAAACTTTAGGCATGGAAGTTACTTCGCATATGTTGAGCTTTTATGGCAAATTCTTAAATGCAATTGGCGCTGTTAAATCTTCAGATTTACTAAAGCAGCGCTCTGGATCTACCGTGCTAGTTGCAGGGGTAAAAGTTGCGCTACAACAACCACCAGTTCGTTCCGGAAAGCGAGTCATCTTTTTATCAATTGATGATGGCTTTGGTTGTAGCGATGCCACCTTCTTTGAAGATACATTGAAAGAGAATCTGGAATTTGCGCAGACGTTATTCTCGGCGCAGCTACTTTTAGTACGTGGGGTAGTGCGCCGCACCGGCCCTAAAGGCATCTCGATCCGCGCCACCGGAGCTTGGGATTTAAGCGCTGCTTATGAAAGTTTTAGCCAGAAGAAAAGTAATCTAATTTCATGACCACGATAATTCACTGTGACATGGATGCGTTCTATGCATCGGTTGCGGAATTAGATGATCCTTCACTACGCGGCAAAGCTGTGGTGGTAGGCGCCGGAATTCGCGGCGTTGTATTAAGCGCTAATTACGCAGCGCGGAAATTCGGAATTCGTGCCGCGATGCCAGTAGGTCGCGCCAAACGAATGGCACCAAATGCCATCTTTGTCTCACCCGACCACCATCGTTATTCAGAGATCTCTGCCAAAGTGATGGAAATTTTTGAATCATTTACACCATTTGTAGAGCCATTATCTTTAGATGAAGCATTCATGGATATAACCGGTGCGCAAAAATTACTTGGTTCGCCACGTGAAATTGGCCAAGCTATTCGAAAGCGAGTCCATGAAGAGTGTGGCATCACTTGTTCGGTAGGTATTGCATCAAATAAATTTATTGCAAAACTAGCTTCCGGTCATTGCAAACCAAATGGGCTCCTTGAAATTCCAGATGATCGAGTAATTAGTTTTCTACATCCGCTTCCAGTGAGCGACTTATGGGGAGTCGGACCTAAAACTTCCGAATCATTACAACGGTTGGGTTTACATCAAATTAAAGATATTGCTAACACTCCACTTGATACCTTAAAGCGGGCACTCGGTGATGCCACAGGCGAACACTTATATGAACTTTCTTGGGGGCGTGATTATCGAACAGTGGTAGTGGATGATCCCGAACAATCAATTGGCGCTAATGAAACTTTTTCATATGACATGGATGACCCCGAAGCAATTTTGCGAGAATATTTAAAATTAACCGAACGGGCAAGTACCAGACTTCGAAACCGTAATTTATTTGCTAAGACCATCAGCATCACCGTGCGCTTTGCAGATTTCAAAACTATCACCAGGTCAAAGACGCTGCCGCTGCCAATTAGCTCGACCCACGAGATTTACCAAGTGGTCAAAGATTTGTATTTGGCATTAAAACTTGATCGTGCACGTTTACGTTTAGTTGGCGTCTCGCTATCAAATCTCAAAGATGATGCACCAGAGCAGTTGATGCTAGGTCAGCGCGAGAAGGGCTGGCGGGAGGCCGAGAGCGCGATCGATAAAGCGGCTGCGCGCTTTGGAGAGAAATCTGTGCGCCCTGCCCGTTTGTATACCCGTTTGTATAAAAGAAAAAAGTCAGAGTAAATTCTCCCCATGGGTTTAACTGACCGCGAGAAGAAGATCATCGAGGAGATGGAAGCAGCGCTAACCGCTGAAGATCCGCGCCTGGTGGCTTCTATGGGCAAACATCGCCCAAATATCGTGCTTAATGTGCTTGGGGTACTAGTCGGCCTGGGCATGATTCTGGCTGGAGTAATCGCTAATTTTGCACTCCTTGGGGTAGCGGGATTTCTAGTAGCGCTCGCATCAGCTGCCACAGTGCGAATCGGTCGGGTAAAAGAGCTTAAAATTAAAGCCCCAAAGAGCAATCGAATTCAAGATCGATGGGATCGCCGCAACCAATAATTTCTTAAATAGTTAATAGAACTTCTAACCACTCTAGCCACTCTGGACTTTCACCAGAGTGGTTTTTTTATTGGGGAGAGTGGGGGGAATTGGGAAAAAAGTGGCTAAAGGTGGTTGAAAAAGGAGAAAAGTGGAGTAAAGTGGGGAATTGTTAATGATTTAGGTTTCTGGGGAAGGGGGCCTAAGCGATGTTCTTGGGAACCCACGAACCAAAGCTTGATGAGAAGGGTCGCTTGATCCTTCCGGCAAAGTTTCGAGATGAGCTCTCATCTGGGCTAGTAATTACCAAAGGCCAAGAGCGTTGTTTATATGTATTTCCGCAGAGTGAATTTGTAACTATCACCGAAACTTTGCGCCAAGCACCAGTTACTCAAAAGGCAGCTCGTGATTATTCACGTGTCATGTTTGCAGGTGCGCACGATGAAATTCCTGATCGCCAAGGACGCGTGACGATTCCGCAGAGCCTTCGCGAATATGCAAATTTAGAAAAAGCTTGCGTAGTTATCGGTGCAAATACTCGCGTCGAAATTTGGGATGCCAAAGCTTGGAATGAATATCTCGCAGATCGTGAAAAGAATTTCGCAGATGTTTCAGAAGAGGTATTTCCCGGACTCTTCTAACTAACTCTTAACTAACTCTTGTGGCCACTGCCTTCCTCGTTCTGACTTCACTTCCCCGAAGCCAGAACCTGATCCGTAGGACGGCAGTGACCAGAGGGGTTAGTAGCAAAAGCAAAAGGCAAGAAGTTTAAGTAAAGCAAGACCAGAAAGGGGAAGCGGATGCATATCTCAGTATCACTTGATCGATGCATTGAATTGCTATCACCAGCAATTTCAAATTCAGCTTCTCCAGTATTTGTAGATGCAACTTTAGGTCTTGGTGGCCATTCATTTGAAATGCTGAATCGTTTTCCAAATTTAACTCTAATTGGAATTGATCGAGATAAGGCGGCAATCGAAAAAGCTAACGCCAGACTTTCCCAATTTGGCAATCGGGTACATATCGCACATTCTGTTTTTAATCATTTTGACGAAGTAGTTAAATCTTTTGGTTTTAATCAAATTGATGGAGCACTTTTTGATCTAGGAGTTTCCTCAATGCAATTGGATCAAACAGAGCGTGGCTTTTCTTATTCCCAAGATGCGCCGCTGGATATGAGAATGGATCAAAGCCAAGGTGTAACTGCTGCTGAAATTGTAAATGGCTGGTCACACGGTGAAATTGCCAGAATTTTAAAAGTTTACGGTGAAGAGAAATTCGCAGCAAGAATCGCAGATTTCATCATTCGCGAGCGTGAAATTGCGCCAATTAACTCAACTATCAAATTAGCTAATTTAGTAAAAAGTGCGATTCCGGCAGCAGCGCGACGCACTGGTGGCAACCCAGCCAAGCGCACTTTCCAGGCACTTCGCATCGCAGTAAATAATGAATTAGAGGTGATCGAACAAGCGCTGCCACAAGCACTTGAACTTTTAAAAGTAGGCGGCCGTTTAGTAGTGCTTTCTTTTCAATCACTCGAAGATCGAATTACCAAAGAAGCATTTAGCCAAGTTACCAAGTCCACTTCGCCCAAGTATTTACCTTTCGAATTGCCGGGCCATGAAGTGAAATTTAAGTTGATTGCCAAAGGTGAAGCGGCGAGCGATTTGGAAATTTCAGAAAATTCACGAGCCCAATCAGTGCGAATTCGCGCAGTAGAAAGGGTGGCAGCTTAAATGGCCCTTCCTATTTTTGCTCCGGCATTAAATAAAACAAAAGCGGCAATCGCACAAACTTCACAGCGGGCAATTTTGCGGATTGTTCCAGAGCTTGAAACCGGATCTAGAATTTCAAGACGATCACTTACTTTGCTTAGTACGGTAATTGGTTTAATCATGATTCTAATGATGTTTGCGATTACCTCTATGTCGACGCAAGATGCATTTACTCTGGCCAAATTACAACGTGAAGCACAAGTTCTAAGCGATGAGCGCGATGCCATAAATAGTCAAATTGCATTTAAGAGTTCGCCAATGGCTTTAGCTTCTCAAGCTCGTAAATTAGGCATGAGTCCAAATACTCAACCTCGCTTTATTGATATCAATTCACAAGCAAGTGGTAGGTAAGATGCCAAGAAACCTATTTCAGCAGCGCATCACGCGTTTAATAGTGATTTTTCTAGTTGCATTACTTGGTCTTTTAATTCGCTTATTAGATGTCCAAGCAGTAAATGCGGGTGACTATAAATCTCGTGCTGAAAATGAACTTTATCGAGTTAGCACTTTGCTGGCTCCTCGCGGTGAAATTACTGATATAAATGGAGTGCCATTTGCACGTAGTGTCAGTCGCATTAATATCGTGGTAGATCAAAAGATGATCACTAATCCACAAATTACGGCAGAAATTGCCGCTCCTATTTTGAAAATGACCCCTAATGAAATTCTTTCTAAAATTGTAGGAACTAAACGTTGGTACTTAGTTGCCAGAAGCGCCACTCCAGCGCAGTGGAACGCGCTAAAAGAGGCATTTGCAAACTACAACGAGCGTTTGGCAAAAGTTGATTTAAATAAGCGAATCGTGGGTTTCTTTCCGGAAAGAAATTACACTCGCGAATATCCAGCGGGCTCAATTGTGGCTTCCTTGGTTGGATTCACTAATCAAGCTGGAGATGGTGCAGCCGGAATTGAATCTGCGCTAAATTCAAATTTAAAAGGTCAAGATGGTAAGTATGTTTATGCAAATGGTATTTGGGCAGAGATTCCAGGTACTCAACAGCAGATAGTGCAAGCCAAAGCTGGCAATTCAATTAGATTAACCATTGATCGGGATATTCAATTTGTGGCAGAGAATGCGATTGCAAAGGTAGTACGAGCCACAAATGCAAAAAGTGGCACCGTAATTGTGATGGATCCAAAGACTGGGCAGATATTGGCTCATGCCACCGCACCCACATTTGACCCTAACAAACCAGTGAAGTTATCGGATGTACATAATGCATCAGTTGAAGAGGTTTATGAACCTGGATCTACTGGAAAAGTTATGACTTTAGCTGCGGCTCTTGAAGAGAATTTAGTAACTCCTACTACAGTATTTACAGTTCCTTATAAATTAAAAACTAAGTACAAAGTTTTTAAAGATCACGAAAGCCACCCAATACAACATTTAACAACCGCTGGGATTTTGGCTGTTTCTAGTAACACTGGCACCATTCAAATTGGCGCTAAGTTAAGTGATCAAAAACTCTATGATTATTTAAGAGCATTCGGAGTTGGTAGTTCTACTAATTCAGGATTACCTGGTGAATCAGCGGGACTAATCAATGCGCCTAAAGATTGGAGTGGAACTACTAAGCCGGCCATGTCTTTTGGTCAGGCATATTCGGTAACTGCGATGCAGGCAACATCGATTTTCGCCACTATCGCAAATGACGGTGTACGTGTTGAACCAACCGTTATCGCAGGTACATCAGATGCTCAAGGTCATTACACACCTGCAAAACCTCGA
Organism: uncultured bacterium; assembly: GCA_963977625.1. Classification (GTDB taxonomy): domain Bacteria; phylum Actinomycetota; class Actinomycetes; order Nanopelagicales; family Nanopelagicaceae; genus ZLKRG08. Next base: position 38,382 of record CAXBPX010000001.1, on the reverse strand, counting down.
AATAGCACCAGAGTTATTAGCGCGGAAACCGCTAGCAAAATGCGATTAATGATGGAAAGCGTTGTTAGTGCAAATGGCACTGCACCAGGTGCCGCAATTCCTGGATATCGTGTCGCAGGCAAAACGGGAACTGCGCAACGTGTTGTAAATGGAAAGTACAGTGGTTACACCGCATCATTTATTGGATTCGCGCCAGCAGATAAACCACGTTATGTAATCAGCGTTACGATTCAAGCACCACAAGGGTTGCACTGGGGTGGTTTATTAGGTGGGCCAGTTTTCAAAGAAGTAATGAGCTATGTACTCGAAGCAAAGCACATACCACCTACCAATACTAAAGTTACTCCAATCGCGCTTAACGCGGCACAACTTGCAGCTGCAGAAGCTAAGAAAGTTAAAGTAGAGAAGAAAGCATGATTCGGCCACTAAATTCACCATCAATTAGTTTTGCGGAAATCGCAAAATTAGTTGGAGTTGAATTTGATCAGGATCTTGAGATTTTGGGAATTGCACAAAATGCATCTGATGTTGAAACCGGAGATATATTTATAGCTTTGCCTGGTGCTAACCATCACGGAATTGAATTTTTAGATCAGGCAATTTCAAATGGTGCAGTGGCAGTGATTACTGACCCAGATGGTGCCACGGAAAATTTGCCAACATTGATAGTAAATAATCCACGCAAACACTTGGGCGAGATTTCGGCACATATTTATGGAGATCCAAGTGCCAATATGTTTACGGTTGGAATCACCGGCACTAATGGAAAAACAACGGTCACCACTTTATTGCATCAAATTTGGCAACAGGCAGGTTGGGATAGTGGCTTAATTGGCACCGTAAATACCCAAATAAATAGCGAAATATTGCCTTCAATTCATACCACTCCTGAAGCTGCGCCACTGCAAGCGCTATTTGCCACCATGAAAGAACAACATTGTCGCGCGGTAGCAATGGAAGTTTCTAGCCACGCTTTAGTTCAACATCGCACTTCAGGAACTAAATTTAAAGTGGCTGGGTTTACCAATTTAACACAGGATCATTTAGATTTTCATGGCGATATGGAGCGCTATTTCCAGGCGAAATCACAGCTTTTCCAATTTGGTAGCAGTGAATTAGCGGTAATTAATATAGATGATGTTTATGGTTCGCGACTTGCAGCATCAATTCAAATTCCCGTGATAAAAATTTCCCGAAACCAAAAGGCAGATTGGTATTTTGAAGAGATTGTAAAAATTGGTTCTAGTACTCAAATTAAAATTCGCGGCAAAGATGGAATTTTAATTGAAGGTTACACCAGTTTGATTGGTGAATTTAATTTAGATAATTTATTGATGGCGGTAGCAATTGCAGTTATTAGTGGAGTTGATCCCATAGAAATTTCGGCAAATTTACCAAAGTACCTTGGCGCTCCAGGTCGATTAGAACAAGTTAAGGTAGGGCAAGATTTTCTAGCGTTTGTCGATTATGCGCATACTCCAGATGCAGTTGCAAATGTTCTTAAAACTGCTCGTGCTATGACCACTGGAAAATTAATAGCAGTTCTAGGTTGTGGTGGAGATAGAGATAAGACTAAACGCCCTTTAATGGCGAAAGCTTTAACTGCTGCAGATGTACCTATTTTTACAAGCGATAATCCACGTAGTGAAAATCCTGAAACCATTTTGCAAGAAATGGTCGATGGATTGGCTCACACTGGAGAGGTCATTGTTGATCGCCGCGCCGCAATAGCCAAAGCCGTTAAATTAGCTAAAACTGGCGACGTAGTCGCAATTCTCGGCAAAGGACATGAAATCGGTCAAGAGATTTTAGGTGTTAAACATCCCTTTGATGATCGCAAAGTTTTAGCTGAAGAGATTGCGAATCTAAAATGATTAGATTAAAAACTTCACAAATTGCCGAAATTGTTGGTGGGACTTTAAATGCAGATGGCAATCAAGAGGTTTGGCTAGCACCGGTTTTTGACTCTCGAAAAGCTGTAAAAGGCACTTTCTTTTTAGCATTACTTGGCGAACAAGCCGATGGACATGATTTTGTAAAAGATGCCATTGATAATGGCGCTGCTTTTGCATTAGTTTCAAAAGATGTCTCTTCACCAAATATCAAAGTTGATGATGTTTTAAATGCTCTCGGAAAGTTAGCTGCATATGTACGTACACAACTTCCCGAATTGAAAGTAATTGGTATTACTGGCTCTCAAGGTAAAACCACCACTAAAGATTTACTACATCACATCCTTGAAGGAATTGGTGCCACCATTTCACCTGAGAACTCTTTCAATAATGAATTAGGTGCGCCTTTAAACCTTTTACGTTGTGATGAGCAGACCAAATTCTGTATCGCCGAACTCGGCGCTCGGCATTTAGGGGATATTGAAAATCTTGCTTCAATTGTAAAACCAGATATTGCAATTGTATTAAAAGTTGGTAGCGCCCACCTATCTGAATTTGGCACCATTGAAAATATTGCAAAAGCTAAGAGCGAATTAATTAAATCTCTTCCTGCTGATGGAGTAGCGATTCTGGGACTATACGATCCTTACACTCCTAAAATGGCAGCAGGATTTGCAGGCCGGGTAATAACATTTGGTGAAACTGTAGATGCCAATGTACGAGCTACTGATATTGAAATTCGGGAAGGTTCACCACATTTTGATTTAGTTGATAATGAAGGGCGCGTATCTGTGGGCATGCGTCTTATTGGTATGCAACAAATTCCAAATGCGTTAGCAGCTGCCTCAGCGGCAATTGCGCTGGGAGTATCAAATGACCATATCGCCACCGCGCTTTCTACTGCAGAAAATCGCAGCAAATGGCGGATGCAAGTTCACGAACTTCCAGGTTTATTAGTAATTAATGATGCATACAACGCAGCCCCAGAATCAATGGAAGCTGCGCTCTTTTCACTGAGGTTATTTGCACAAGAGCGAGGCGGAGCCGCATGGGCATTTCTGGGAAAAATGCACGAACTCGGCGAGTCATCCGACCAGGCTCACGAGAAAATTGGCACCCTTGCCCGAGATTTAGGTGTCGATCATTTAGTGGCAATAAATGCGAAAGAGTATGGCGCTGAACTCAACTACCAAAATTGGGAAGATGCTTTGAAGTTAAAGGAAGAATTTGCTCCAGGAGATGTAGTTTTAATTAAAGCTTCTCGTGCCGAAGCTTTAGAGAGATTGGCCCAAGCGCTGATAGAAAGTTGGGATGTAAAGTGAAAGAGATCCTACTTGCAGGAGTTTTTGCGCTTTGTTTTAGTCTATTTGGTACACCAATTTTGATAAAAATTTTAGCTAAAAATAGCTACGGTCAAATGATTCGTGAAGATGGACCAAAGAGCCACCATCTAAAACGCGGCACGCCAACAATGGGCGGCATCGCAATTATTTTTTCCGCAATTTCTGGGTACGCATTAGCACACTTGGTTTTAGGCATAACATTTAGCGTTTCGGCAATTTTAGTGATTGCGCTTTTTACTGGTCTTGGTTTAGTTGGATTTATTGATGATTATTTAAAAGTAGTCAAGCAACAATCCTTGGGTCTAAATAGTAAGCAAAAGATAATTGGTCAGATTATTGTGGCTGGTTTTTTTGCATATTTTGGCACTAAATTTCCAGATAATGATGGCTTAACTCCAATCTCAAGTAATCTCTCATTTTTAAGGGATACTTCGATTAAGTTAGGAATCGTTGCGCTCATTATTTGGGTAATCTTTATGGTAACCGCCACAAGTAACGGAGTGAATTTAACGGATGGACTAGATGGTTTAGCCACCGGAGCATCAGTAATGTCCTTCCTGGCATTTGTGCTCATAGGCGTTTGGCAATTTGGACAATCATGTGGAGTCGAATCGGTTCCAAATTGTTACCAAGTACGAGATCCGATGGACTTAGCAGTTTTAGCCGCAGCATTAGCGGCAGCTTGTACTGGTTTTCTTTGGTGGAATACCTCACCTGCGAAAATCTTTATGGGAGATACTGGATCACTTGCATTAGGTGGCGCGCTTGCAGGTCTTGCAATTTCAATGCGCACCCAACTTTTACTTATCGCAATTGGCGGATTATTTGTTTTGATAACACTCTCAGTGATTATTCAAGTGGCATTTTTTAAATTATCTGGCGGAAAACGAATCTTTCGGATGGCGCCGTTGCAGCATCATTTTGAATTAAAAGGTTGGGGTGAAGTAACCATTGTGGTTCGCTTTTGGATCATTGCTGGATTGTCCGTTGCCTTAGGTTTGGGACTTTTCTATGCCCAGTGGGTAGCTGCTTAATAAAATGGAATTTGCGGGCAAAAAAGTCTTAATCCTCGGTGGAGGAGTAACTGGAAGCGCAGTAGCCAAAATCATTGAACAATTAGGTTCATCCGTTCGAATTGCAGATGAAAAGCCTTTGCCAGATTTTTCAAACCATCCAATAACTGATTTAACTAATTTAGATTATGACTTTGCAGTGGTTTCACCAGGCTGGAAGCCGGATCATCCATTAGTAAAAGCTCTCACCAATGCAAAGATAACTATTACAAATGAGATCGATATTGCTTGGCATTTTCGCAATCTACATCGCCCAAATCAAAAATGGGTGGCTATCACAGGCACCAATGGTAAAACTTCAACCACCGAACTTGCGGCGTCGATGATAAATGCTGCAGGTGTATCGGCAAGTGCCTGCGGAAATGTAGGCACCACAGTAATTGAAACAGTCTGGAGTGAGACTAAATATGAAGTATTAGTCTTAGAACTTTCTAGTTTTCAAATTCATTGGATGCAAGATCCAGAATTCTCTGCAGTTGCTATTTTAAATATTGCAGATGATCACACTGATTGGCATGGCTCTTTTGAAGCCTATACTCAAGCAAAAATTAAATTACTTGCGCATACTGATATCGGAATTATTAACGGACAAGATCAACATCTAGTCCAAGCCATAACTAATTGGACCGGCCAGAAAATCTACTTCGGCCTAGATACACCAGCTAAAGGGCAAATGGGATTAGTGGAAGAATTGTTAATTGATCGAGCCTTTGTAGCTGACCCAAATGAGGCTGCCGAGATTTGCCAATTAAATGAAGTGCAACCAACAGTGCCACATGCAGTTGCTAACACTTTAGCTGCAGCCGCGATTGCCAGAGCAGTCGGAGTCGATTTAGCAAGTATTCAAATGGCTATCAGAGATTTCAAACCTGGGCGACATCGTATTGAGCTAGCACTTGAGAAAAATGGCATCCGTTGGGTTAATGATTCTAAAGCCACCAATCCACATGCTGCGCAAGCTTCACTTTTTGCAGCTACCAGCTCTATCTGGATCGCAGGCGGTTTAGCAAAGGGTGCGAACTTTGAAAGTTTGATCGAGAAGAGCAAATCAAGAATAAAGGCTGCGCTCTTGATTGGCACTGATCGAGAATTGATAGCTAAAGAATTAGAAAAACATGGCATTGAGTATTACCGAATTGATGGCGAAAACGTAATGGAAGCTGCAGTTAAGAAAGCAGCTCAAATTGCCGAACCGGGCGATACGGTTTTGCTGGCTCCCGCATGTGCTTCCATGGATCAATTTAAAAATTACTCAGATCGCGGAGATCAATTTATTGCCGCAGTAAAGAAGTATGCCTAAATGTTAAAGACTCCAGCCAGCACTTTTAAAACTTTTCTCTGGCTCACATTTGGTATTTTGATTTTTGGCGATGTAATGGTTATTTCGGCTGCGCAAGTAGTGGGTTTATATAATGGTGGAAATTCATTCTCAGTTAGCTGGAAACAAATTTTAGTTTCGATTGCCTCTGTGCCATTTGCAATTATGATTGCGCGTTTTCCCATGACTACTATCAAGTGGTTTGCCCACCGAAGTTTATTGTTTGCAATTTTGTTCATGCTCCTATTGATTCCATTTGGTAGAGCAGTAAATGGAAACACCAACTGGGTATCATTTGGACCATTTGATTTTCAACCTTCTGAATTTGCAAAAATCTTCTTAATACTTTGGTCTGCTTACATTATTGAAAGCCACTATGGCGACGCTAAAAAAATTACGATTCGCCTAACCATTGGTTTCACCATAGTGCTAGCAGTAGTTTTAAATGGTGGTGATTTAGGATCGGCAGTAGTAATTGGTCTAGTTCTTGCCACTTTGATTTATTTAGCTGGCGCAGAGAGTAAGTACATAGCGGGTTTAGCGGTAGTGGGCATTCTTGGTGTCGCAGGACTAGTAGCGATGCAGCCTTATCGCATTGCTCGATTTACTGCATTTGTGCATCCGTTTGCAGAAGATATTTATAAAAATGCTGGTTGGCAACCTGCCCATAGTTTGATGGCGCTCGGAAGCGGTGGTCTATTTGGTTCTGGAATTGGCGCTAGCAAACAAAAATGGGGCAATTTAGCTGAAGCACACACTGATTTTATCTTTGGCGTTATTGGAGAAGAATTTGGGTTACTAGGAACGTTAGCAACGATTGCAGCGATAACACTTTTGGTAATTTGCATCATAAAAATTGCACTCACCGCTAAAGATATTTTTAGCAGGTATTTAGGATTAGGCATCGCCTTTTGGATTGGTTTTCAATCATTAATAAATTTAGCTTCCGCCACCAGCTTGATTCCAGTTGTTGGCGTTACTTTGCCATTTCTCTCTTATGGCGGATCTTCTCTATTGGCGCTAGTTGGCGCGCTAGGGTTTGTAGCAGGAATTGCACTTCGAAATCCTCAGGTAGCTAAAGAATTTCGAATCCGCCTCAGAAAAGGAGCAATGAGATAAATGAATCGCATTCTCTTTGCCGGTGGCGGAACTGCGGGGCATATTGAACCAGCATGGGCGGTGTCAGAAGTTTGGCGACAGAGATTTCCAGGCGATGAGATTGCATTTTTAGGTACTAAAAGTGGATTAGAAGTTACTTTAATTCCAGAGCGCGGTGGCACACTTTATTTAATCCCGAAAGTTGCCGCACCAAGAAAGTTGAATTTAAGCGCTTTATTATTTCCATTCAAACTTATCAATTCGATTTTTAAGACCGCCAGTATTGTTAAGCGTTTTGATGTGGTCGTTGGATTTGGCGGTTATGTTTCAGGTTCGGCGTATATCGCAGCGGTTATTCTGCGTAAACCAATCGTGGTGCATGATCAAAATGCCAAAGTTGGATTGGCCAATAGATTTGGTGCCATATTTACTAAAGAGGTTGCAGTCGCTTATCAAAATTCTGGTATCGCTGGAGCGAAAGTGGTCGGAAACCCTTTGAAACGCGAAATTGTTCAGGCGGCCACTCAAGCTAATTGGCATCAAGCCCGAAAAGATGCAAAAGTTAAATTAAACGTGAGCGAGAATTTAGTTTTAATCCTGGGGGGTTCCAGTGGTTCACAAACTATAAATAAAGTAGTGGCAGACTCAACTTTTGAAAATTGCACAGTTATTCACTCTCTTGGCAAAGAGAATCAACTTCCACCAAGCACTTCGAATTATCGGCCAGTTGGCTATATTGAAGATATGGCGACTGCATTATTGGCTGCAGATCTAGTGATTTCTAGAAGCGGCGCAATTGCCTGTTCTGAATTTGCAGCCCTTGGTAAATACGCGCTTTTTATCCCACTACCAATCGGAAATGGCGAACAAGCACTAAATGCAGATGAGTTGATCTTGGCACATAAAGCAGAGCTAATTGAGCAGAGTAAATTTGATAGTAATTGGCTAAATATGAATTTAGCTAGATTGCTTCGTCAAGGTAGCGTCGAACCACTTGGCACTTCTTTAAATGCCGCTACACAAATTGCTGATTTTATTGAGCGAGTGATTTAAATGCAGCTAAAAGATTTAATTGGCAAAAGAGTGCACTTTGTGGGCATAGGTGGCTCAGGTATGAGCGGTCTAGCAAGAATCGCCATCTCTCACGGAATCAAAGTTTCTGGTTCGGATGTATCTGATTCTTCGGTTTTAAATGCGCTTCGTGCAATTGGGGCAGAAATATTTATTGATCACAATGCCGACCATATTAAAGGTGCGGATTTAATTGTGTTCTCAAATGCCATAAGACCGAATAATCCAGAACGTGAAGCCGGCGTGAATTTAGGAATTCCTGAAATAACTCGCGCTGTAGCGCTAGCACTTTTAATGTCTGAATCAATTTCGATTGCGGTAGCCGGAACCCATGGCAAAACCACTACCTCTTCAATGGCTACCGTTGCGATGCAAAGTGCAGGAGTGGATCCATCTTTCGCAATTGGTGGCATTCTAAAAAGTTCGGGTTCTAATGCCCATCGTGGTACCGGAAAATATTTTGTGGCAGAAGCGGATGAATCAGATGGTTCATTTGTAGCTTACAAACCACATGCTGCCATCATCACAAATGTGGAATGGGACCACGTGGATCACTTTGCCAGCGAAGCGCAAGTCTTTGAAGTATTTACAGAGTTTGTCCAAACCATCACTGGTTTTCTCGTTTTTTGTGCAGATGATGAAGGCGCGACAAAAATTGCAAGCAGCGCAAAGGTAAAAACAATCGGCTACGGAAAAAGCGAAGCTGCTGCGCTTCGAGTGGATCAAATCCAGTTAAGTGCTGGTGGTTCAAGCGCTAGGGTCCTTTGGAACGGTGCGAAAATCGGCACTTTAGAACTATCTGTTCCAGGCGAGCACAACATATTAAATGCAGCGGCAGTGTTGGCAGTTGGTCTAGAACTAGGGCTTTCAGCGACTTCACTTTTAGATGGCTTAGTTAAATTTCATGGTGCCGGAAGAAGATTTGAATTAAAGGGTAGTGCAGGTGGCATCCGAGTAATTGATGATTACGGACATCATCCCACTGAAATTAAAGTAACTTTAACTGCGGCTAGACGTTATGCAGGAGGCGGTAAATTACTCGTGATTTTCCAGCCGCATCGCTATTCGCGCACCAAAGCATTTACCAAAGAATTCGCCACAAGTTTGGCGCTAGCAGATCACGTCTGGTTATTAGAAGTGTATGCAGCCAGCGAGCAACCAATTACCGGTGTTTCCAGCGCTAATATCGTTAAATTAATGGAGAACGCGGAATTTCAACCAAACTTTATGTCAGTTACAGAACAAGTTAGCAATATTGCCAACCCTGGAGATGTGATTATCACTTTAGGAGCTGGTGACGTTAGCTCATTGGGAGCTCTGATTTTAGAAGAGTTACATAAGAGGTTTGGTAGTGCGACATAAACGCGAATTTATCCTTGGATTTGCGCTGCTTTTGATTGCCACTTTGGCGTTTTTATTTGGTTGGACCAATATTTTTACCGTAAAAGAAGTTTCAGTGACGGGGTCGCCAAATTCTCAAATCACAAAACAAGTTTTGGAAATTGCAGATATCAAAACTGGAGAGAAATTAGCCAGAATCGAACCTCGCGCTATCACTTCCAATTTAGCTTTAGCTGGAATTGACTGGATTGAGAGCGTTAAAATTTCAAGAAATTGGATAAGTAGAGCGGTGACCATTAACTTGGCAGCTAGAGATCCAATTGCATATTCGGGTAGTAGATACGTTGATGCCAGCGGAGTCTTATTTACCTCTCCAGTAAAGGTGGAGAAAAAATTGGCAGAAATTAAAGCCAAAGATGACAGTGCCCGAGCTGCCGCTGTCGACTTCTACCTTTCTTTACCTGCAGAAATTCGAGATAAAGCCAGCTCAATTACGGCCTCATCTGCCAAAAATTTTCAAATAGTTATGGATAGCGAACTTCGGATTAATTGGGGAGATGCGGCAAATAATGCGGTAAAAGTAAAGATTTATCAGGCTTTATTAGCACTTCCAGAGAATAAGAAAATTAAACAAATGGATGTCAGCGATCCCACAAAACCAACTGTTAAGTGAGTGATAAGTAATTTTTAAATAACCGTGTCGGTAATTGATTAGTCACCCTTAACGCTCTAATTTTCCGCCACCAAATTGGGATGAGTTGTAACCCTTAAGTAAAGGTTTACATCGAAGGGAAGATCATGGCGGCACCGCAGAATTATTTAGCAGTCATCAAAGTTGTAGGTATTGGTGGCGGCGGCGTTAATGCAATTAATCGCATGATCGAAGCAGGGCTCAAAGGTGTTGAGTTCATTGCAGTTAACACTGATTCTCAACAACTGTTGATGAGTGATGCCGATGTAAAACTTGATATTGGTAGAAAAATAACTCGCGGACTTGGAGCTGGTGCCGCACCAGAAATTGGTCGCGAAGCTGCACTTGATAATGTTGATGAAATTGAAGAAGCGCTTCGTGGCGCAGATATGGTTTTCATTACCGCCGGAGAAGGTGGCGGTACCGGAACTGGCGGCGCACCAATCGTTGCAAAAATTGCGCGCGAACTTGGCGCGCTAACAGTTGGTGTTGTTACAAAACCTTTTTCATTTGAAGGAAAATTACGTACTACTCAGGCAGATGCCGGAATTGAAGCACTTCGCTCTGAAGTTGATACTTTGATTGTAATTCCAAATGATCGTTTGCTTGCCATTTCAGATCGTTCTATAACTGCACTTGATGCATTTAAGAGTGCGGACCAAGTCTTGCTATCTGGTGTTCAAGGAATCACCGAACTTATTACACAACCAGGTCTAATTAATCTTGACTTTGCAGATGTAAAAGCAGTTATGACCGGTGCCGGCGCTGCGTTAATGGGAATCGGTTCTGCGCGCGGTGAAAATCGTGCGATTCGTGCTGCCGAACTTGCCATCTCATCTCCATTGCTTGAAGCTTCAATTGATGGCGCTATGGGAATTCTGCTTTCGGTTGCAGGTGGCAGCGATCTTGGCCTCTTTGAGATTAATGAAGCATGTCAGTTAGTGCAAGATGCAGCACATCCAGATTCTAAATTTATCTTTGGAACGGTGATTGATGATGCGCTCGGTGATGAAGTTAGAATTACGGTAATTGCCGCAGGTTTCGAAGGTGGCCAACCTAAAGTGGTTGAAAGACCGGTAATTAATAAGAATGAGTTATCTGGTAATGCTGATCCAGTATTTGAAAATGATCCGCTGCAGGTAGCCATGGAAATTACTGGAGAAACTCCGCGCCGTCGAATTTCATTTGAAGAGCTAGTTGCAGAAGATGAGATCGACGTTCCTGATTTCATGAAGTAATGCCATTTATTTTTACCAACCGTTTAGGTGGGGTAAGTAAGTCTCCTTTTGATTCGGCCAATTTAGGGCTACACGTTGGAGATGATCCATATGATGTGGCAACCAATCGGGTTACCTTAGAAACTCAAATCGGAATGCCGATTGTATTTATGAATCAAGTTCACGGCGATACCTTAGTTTTAGTTGAAGATAATAATGTTCGCCCAACTTGTGATGCTTTAATTACTACTCATCATAGATTGGCGATCGCGGTAATGGTTGCTGATTGCATTCCGCTTTTACTCAAATCAGATGTGGCGGTTGCCGCAGTTCATGTGGGGCGCAAAGGGCTCATGAATGGAATAGCCAGGAAGACCATTGATGCGATGCGTGACCTAGGAGCAGAAGTCATCCATTCATATATTGGCCCAAATATTTGCGGTGGTTGTTACGAAGTCGGTGCAGATATTTTTGAAGAAATTACTCAGAAATATCCGGCGGCAAATTCAACCAACCGCACTGGCAAGAACACTTTAGATTTAGTGGCGGGATTAAAACAAGATTTGAAAGACACCGTACAACTAGATTTATCAAGTTGTGTTCTTGAAGATAAAAATTCATTCTCTTATCGCAGGGATGGAACTACCGGTCGCCAAGCAGGTGTAATTTGGCTTTAGACCGCAGATCTTTTTTGGCACAGAATCTGGCAACGGTGAAAGCTGAGATTCCTGAAACTATTAATTTAATAGTGGTCACCAAAACTTTCCCGCTTAGCGATGCTCAAATTCTTCATCAACTGGGAGTATCCGAATTTGGTGAAAACCGAGATCAAGAGGGTAGAGAAAAAGCGCCACTGGTGGGCGGAAAGTGGCATTTCCAAGGTCAACTACAGAGCAATAAATTGAAATCTATCTGTGCTTGGGCTGATGTCATCCAAACGATTGATTCCAAAAGATATGTGCAATTAACGGCTAAAGCCGCACATGAATCCAACAAAAATTTAGAAGTTTTTATCCAAGTTTCACTCGATGGCTCTACCCATCGCGGCGGCGCAATGCCCGGAGATTTAAATGAGATTGCCGATGAGGTGCTGGCCACAGATAATTTGAAATTACAGGGTTTGATGGCGGTTGCACCACTTGGGGAAGCACCCGATCAAGCTTTTGAAAGGTTGGCAAAGATTCATCAAGCTTTCAAAAAAGAGTATCCAGCCGCCCCATATTTATCAGCAGGAATGAGTGGAGATTATTTGTCAGCCATCAACCATGGTGCGACACATATCCGCGTAGGCTCGTCAATCCTCGGTTCGCGAAGCTAAATTATCTAAAATACTGCTTATGTCTAGCCTTAAGAAACTAGGAAATTTTCTCGGTCTAACTGATGACCTCGAGAGCGAAGAAATCTCACATGAAGCAGAGAGCCCACGAATTAAAGTTCGTGAAACTCGTTCATTTGCGGCAGTGCAAGCGACACCTAATCAGTCAGCTCAGTCAGTAGCCGCTCCTGCCACCAATCAAATTTTTACCGTTAACCCACGTTCTTATAATGAAGCGCGAGTAATTGGCGAACGCTATCGCGAAGGTAATACCGTGCTCATGAATTTAACTGACATGGGAGACGAAGAACGTAAACGTTTAGTTGATTTTGCAAGTGGTTTGGTCTTTGGGCACCACGGCACCATCGAACGAGTTACCTCAAAAGTTTTCTTGCTCTCTCCAGCAAATGTCATAGTCTCTTCAGAAGTTAAGACTGCGGCAGCTGAGGCAAGTTTCTTTAATCAAAGCTGACGCATGCTCGGCATTTGGATTGCTCGTTTCCTACAAGTTTTTATTTTGGCGCTTTTTGCTAGGTTAATTCTTGACTATGTAAGGATGTTTAAACCAAGTTGGTCTCCCAGAGGATTAATGCTCTGGTTTGCTGAAAGCGTTTATACCTTTACAGATCCACCAGTTAAATTCTTTCGCAGATTCATTCCACCATTAAGGCTAGGTGGAGTAGCGCTAGATCTATCTTTTATTGTGCTCTTTTTTGCAGTCCAAATTCTGCAAACGCTGGCACTTAATTTACTTTAGTTAAATTAAAAGTAAACCCTAGTTCGGTATCGCAAAGTAGAGATGAATCCTGATTCATCTCTACTGCTAAAACTTCTCGTTTAATATGCTCTAGCCCTTCAGTTACCGCTGCAACTATCTCAGGTGTGCCATTCCAAGTAACTTTAATGCGATCGGAAATATCAAATCCGGCACTTTTTCGCCCCTCTTGTAGGGCTCGAATAATTTCTCGAACATTTCCGGCATTAATCAGCGCTTGAGTGAGTGTTAGATCAAGGGCCACTGATTCGCCATTATTGCTAGCAACCGACCAGCCACTCTTTGGTTGTTCAGTAATTACCAAATCATCAGCCGTTACTTCAAAGCTACCAAGTTTTGCGCTGCCTTTAACACGCACTTCAGCAACAAAAGTCGCGGCATCCGCGGAGGCAATTAACTTCGCTACTTCTTGAACTGCGCCACCATACTTTGCGCCAAGTGCGCGGAAGTTTGCCTTAATGCTAACGCTAACTAAATCTCCTGAAGCGTTGGCGATATCTTCAAGTTCCTGCACATTTAATTCATCAGCAATTTGATCTCGCATGTCAGCAGGCAGATTTGACCAACCGCTGGCTGCAATCAGTGCACGACCTAAAGGTTGACGGATTTTTACAGATGATTCTGCGCGCGCTGCGCGTCCTAATTCTACGATGCGTCTAGTAAGTGCAACTTGGTCTCGAAGTTTTTCATCAATTAGCGCTTCATCAATTTCTGGCCAAGTAGTTAAATGAATAGAAGTCGCGGCATCTGATTCAACTGGTTTGATGAGCTCTTGCCAAACATGTTCGGTAATAAATGGAACCATAGGGGACATAAGTTGAGTTAACACTTTTATACATTCATGCAATGTGGCAAGTGCCGCCGGATCGCCATCCCAGAAGCGGCGACGACTACGTCGCACATACCAATTGGAAAGATCATCAATAAAAGTAGCAATCAATCGCCCCGCAGTTTGAGAATCAAAATCTGCATATGCATCATCTACAGCTTTTATCAGCAGTTGCAATTCAGAGAGAATCCAGCGATCCATAATTGGGCGGCTAACTCGGGCTGGAGATTGAGATAAATCAAAATTTGAGGCTCGCGCATAGAGGGACATAAAAGAGATGGTGTTCCAGTAAGTAAGCAGAGTTTTTCTAACTACTTCTTGAATCGCATCATGGCCAACTCTTCTTGCTGCCCAAGGCGAACCTGCTGCCAACATAAACCAACGGACCGCATCAGCACCATGTTGATCCATAAGCGCCATTGGTTCTAATACATTGCCAAGATGCTTTGACATCTTGCGTCCGTCTTTATCCAAAATATGTCCAAGGCAGAGCACGGTTTTGTATGAGGATTGATCAAAAACCAGAGTACCAATGGTCATAAGTGTGTAGAACCAACCACGAGTTTGATCAATAGCTTCGCAGATAAAATCTGCAGGATACGAATTCTTAAATTTCGCTTCTGATCCTGCTTTGTGTGGATAGCCCCACTGCGCAAATGGCATGGCGCCAGAGTCATACCAGCAGTCAATAACTTCGGGAACTCTAACCATTTCACTCTTACATTCCGAACATGCAAATTTAATATCATCTACAAAAGGGCGGTGCGGATCTAAATTTGAAAGTTCTTGGCCAGCAAATTCTCCAAGTTCTTTCAATGAGCCGATGGCAATTTCGTGTTTGTTTTCGCAGCGCCAGATTGGAAGTGGAGTGCCCCAATAGCGATTTCGTGATAACGCCCAGTCAATATTGTTATTTAACCAATCACCGTAACGACCCGTTTTGATAGTTTCTGGGTGCCAATCGGTATTCTGATTCTCACGAATCAACGCATCTTTAATTGAAGTAGTGCGAATGTACCAAGATGGTTGGGCATAATAAATAAGTGCAGTGTGGCAGCGCCAGCAATGTGGATATTGATGCTCATATGGCTGATGTTTGTAGAGTAATCCACGCTGTTTTAAATCTTTTACTATCGGTTTGTCAGCTTCTTTAAAGAATAAATTTCCAACTAATTCAATTCCAGCTTCAAAATGTCCATCAGGGCGAACCGGATTAACTGTCGGTAAGTTATAAGCACGGCAAGTTTTTAGGTCATCTGCTCCAAATGCAGGTGCTTGATGGACCAATCCAGAACCGTCTTCGGTAGTTACATAATCTGCAAGCACCACAAAATGTGCATTTGGAATTTCCACTACATTAAATGGACGGCTATATGTAAGTCTTTCTAAATCTCTACCTTTGTAACGCTTTAAAACTTCAGTTTCTCCATCAAGCTTTGATAACAACGCTTCGGCTAAAACTAAAACTTCAGAAGTTTCTTCTTTGGTCACTTTGACTGCCACATAATCAACTTCAGAATTTGCAGCAACCGCGGTATTTGAAATCAATGTCCATGGGGTAGTGGTCCATACCAATAAAGCTGCATTTAGATCCTTTAATTCACCAGCAGTGATTGGAAAACGTACATAAACTGAAGGATCAGTTACGGTCTCATAACCTTGTGAAATTTCATGATCTGAAAGGCCAGTACCGCAACGAGGGCAGTAAGGTGCCACGCGATGGTCTTGAACTAATAGACCCTTCTTCCAAATCTCTTTAAGTGACCACCAAACTGATTCCACATATTCTGGAGACATAGTCCAATAAGCTTCATCAAAATCAACCCAGAATCCCATTCGATTAGTCATGTTGGTAAAGGCATCAACATGTCTTTGTACTGATTCTTTGCACTTTGCATTAAATTGCGCGATTCCGAATTTTTCAATATCGCCTTTGCCAGAGAACCCAAGCTCTTTTTCCACCGCAATTTCAACTGGCAGACCGTGGCAATCCCAACCTGCTTTTCTTACAACTTGATGACCTTTCATCGTTTGATAACGAGGAAAAACATCTTTAAAAACTCGCGCTTCAATATGATGTGTACCAGGCATACCGTTTGCAGTAGGTGGACCCTCAAAGAATGTCCATGAACTTTGACCCTCGTGAAGCTTTACGCTTTGGTGAAATATCGCGTTGGTCTCCCAAAATGAGAGTACCTCGTGCTCCATCTTTGGAAGATCGATCGAGGCCGGAATTGCGCGGTAGCCGGTCATTTGGAAATTCTAATTGAAGGCCTAATCGCGCGCCTAATTGGCGCAGTGAGCGATTACAAATTAAAGTTTCGCCCCTCATGGCACTAAAAAAACTAGCGAAAAAATTGGTCAAAAAGGCGACGCAGAAAAAGCCTGCTAAACCAGCAAAGAAACCTGCGAATAAACCTGCGAATAAACCTGGCAGCAAAAAGCCCGCAACTAAGAAAGCGGCTAAACCTGCGGCAAAGAAACTTGCCAAACCTGCCCCGAAAAAAGCACCTGTTAAGAAAGCAGCGCCAATTAAATCTGCTGCAAAAGTAGTTAAGAAACCAGATAATTCCATCAAGACTTCGGCCATCGCAGGATCAAAGGCCACTCTTAAAGTTGATACCAAAAACAACACGGTTCAAGTTGCCATGGCTTCTACTCAATTGGCAGAAGCAATTGTTGAAGAGAAGCGACTGATGATGCCGCCTCCTCCGCCTCCAAAGAAGAGCGGAAAACAAACTCACTTGAAGCCATTAAAAGCGGCACCGGCTGCATTAGTAGTTAGCGATAATGAAACTTGGACCGCTACTGAATTAAAGTCAATGCGCGCTAATTTAGCGAAAGAACTAGGACGACTTCGCGAGGATCTAGCCAAAGTGGAATCCGAAATGGATGCACTAATAAATGATGGCGGCGAAGGCGCTGGTGATGATCAGGCAGATGCTGGTAACAAAACTTTCGAACGCGAACATGAGATGTCACTTTTAATTAATGCTAGAGACATGGTAATTCAAACCGAACGCGCCATTGATCGAATTGATAACAAGAGTTACGGAGTTTGCGAAGTTTGTGGCAATCAGATAGGCAAAGCCAGACTAGAGGTTTTCCCTCGCGCAACGCTTTGTATGGCTTGTAAACAGAAAGAAGAGCGTCGTTAACCAAAGCAAGTACTTAAAGCTGATCTATCTAGTGGCAGCTTTAATTTGGTTGATAGATTTTTTAACCAAACGTTGGGCTTTAAATGCACTTGCCGGAAAAGAATATTCTTTCCTTTTCTTAAAATTCGAACTTTCATTTAATACTGGGGCAGCTTTTGGTTTGGGAGCCAATGGGGCAGGTGTGCTCTTAGGTTTATTTGCAATAGTAGTAAGCGCTACCGCCTTCTATTACGCACCTAAGATCAGCAACAGATATTGGGCAATTGTGATTGCCATGGTCATCGGTGGCGCCTTAGGAAATCTAACCGATCGAGCATTCAATTCGCCTGGTTTTTTGCGCGGAAGCGTCATTGATTGGATCGTGCTGCCCAAGTGGCCTAATTTCAATTTAGCTGATTCGGCAATTGTTTGCGCCGCTATCCTTGCTTTTATGCTGACGCTTAGGAATATCCCACCAGTCCAGGTGCGTAAAGATGCGTGAGTTAAAAAATTTAGAAATTCCAGAAGATATTGAGGGCGAACGAATTGATAGCGCCTTAGCCAAATTATTGGGATTTTCCAGAAGTGTGATTGTGAAGTTATTAGATTCTGGCGAAGTAAGTTTAGGACATCGCAAACTTGGCAAATCCGATAAAGTCCAAAAAGGACAAATCATTTCAGTGTTATTACCCGAACCACCGAGTGGAATTGCAATACCACCTACACCACTTGCGGAATTAAAAATTGTATTTCAAGATGCAGATTTAGTTATTGTAAATAAACCGGTTGGCTGCGCTGCACATCCAAGTCCAGGATGGACCGGGCCAACTGTTGTTGGTGCGCTAATTGCAGCGGGAATTCCGATTACCTCAAGTGGGCCAGCAGAGCGCCAAGGAATAGTTCAAAGATTAGATGTAGGAACAAGCGGCTTAATGATGGTGGCCAAATCTGAAATTGCGTATTTGAAGTTAAAAGATATGTTTCGAAATCGAGAAATAAAAAAGATTTATCATGCGCTAGCACAAGGACACATTGAACCTGCAATCGGAACGATTGATGCACCAATTGATCGCCATCCTAAGGATGACTACAAAATGGCAGTAGTTTCAAGTGGCAAGCCAAGCGTTACTCATTATGAAGTTATTGAATATTATCGTTCAGTAACTTTATTAAAAGTGGAACTTGAAACTGGCCGAACACATCAAATTCGCGTACATATGTCTGCGATTCGTCATCCATTAATTGGAGACTTAACTTATGGCGCGGATCCCAACTTGGCCACCGAAATTGGAGTGAACCGCCCTTGGTTGCATGCGCAAGCCTTGCAATTTACCCATCCAGTCTCAGGTTTACCTATCAGCGTGAGCGCCGATTACCCTGGTGATTTAACTGACTCGCTATCGCGCCTAAGCGATGCGGTCTTGCCATAAGACTAATCTCCAGCCCGTGAGCAGCAATTCCCAAACTTCTGGCAATCGTAGCTTTGTGCATTTACATGTGCACACAGAATATTCGATGCTTGATGGTGCAGCTCGAGTCTCAGATTTAGTAAAAGAGGTTGCAGCGCAAGGCATGCCCGCCATTGCGATGACAGATCATGGCAATTTGTTTGGCGCTTTTGATTTTTATAAACAAGCTACCAAAGCTGGCATAAAACCAATCATTGGCCTAGAAGCATATGTCGCACCGGAAACTAGATTTGATAAGCGCAGAGTGCAGTGGGCCGAAGGTGGCGAAGACGATGTCTCTGGTGGTGGCGCTTACACTCACATGACTTTACTTGCCGAAAACCAAGCCGGGCTTGGTAATTTGTACAGATTAGCATCGCTATCTTCACTAGAAGGGTTTTATTACAAACCACGTATAGATCGTGAATTATTAAGTAAATATGCCAAAGGATTAATTGGTACCACGGGATGTGTAGGCGGAGAAGTAGCCACCAGATTACGACTTGGAAATTACAAAGAAGCGCTAAAAGCTGCTTCGGATTATCGAGATATTTTTGGGAAAGATAATTTCTTTGTAGAAATAATGCATCACGATATTGAAGTAGAGAACCGAGTCAAAGCTGATTTATTAAAACTGGCTAAGGAACTAGACATTCCACTGCTTGCAACCAACGATTTACATTACACATATAAAGAAGATGCCCAAGCACATGAAGTTTTGCTTTGCGTGCAATCTGGTTCGACTTTGGCAGATCCCAAGAGATTCAAATTCGAAGGCGATCAATTTTATTTAAAGAGCGCCGCTGAAATGCGCCAACTATTCAAAGATCACCCAGAATCATGCGATAACACGCTGCTGATTGCTGAGCGGGTTAACGTCAAACTTCGCGAAGGTGAAAATTTACTGCCACAATTCCCAGTTCCAGCAGGCGAAACCGAAGACTCTTGGTTAGTTAAAGAATCAGAAGCAGGGTTATCCAAATTATTTAATGGCAAAGTGCCAGCAGAATATAAAGAGCGCTTACGTTTTGAATTAGATGTCATGCAGAAGATGGGATTTCCTGGTTATTTCTTAGTAGTGGCAGATTTAGTTGGACATGCAAAACGCTCCGGAATTCGAGTAGGCCCTGGCCGTGGTTCTGCAGCTGGTTCGCTAGTTGCTTATTCACTTGGCATTACTGGTTTAGACCCAATCGAACATGGTTTACTTTTTGAGCGCTTTTTAAATCCCGAACGTATTTCGATGCCAGATATTGATCTAGATTTTGATGAGCGCCGACGTGCGGAAATGATCAAATACGCGACTGAAAAGTATGGCGAAGACCGCGTAGCTCAAATCATTACTTACGGAACCATTAAATCAAAGCAATCTATTAAAGACTCCACTCGAGTGCTTGGGTATCCGTATGCAATTGGTGAAAAATTGACCAAAGCATTACCACCGGCAATTATGGGAAAAGATATTTCACTTGCTGGTGTCTTTGATGCTAAAGATCCGCGCCATGGCGAAGCTTCTGAATTTAGATCTCTGTATGAATCTGATCCAGATTCAAAACGTGTAGTAGATACTGCTCGTGGTTTAGAGGGATTGAAACGTCAGTGGGGAGTACATGCTGCAGGTGTGATTCTGTCTCGCG
This sequence comes from uncultured bacterium, assembly GCA_963977625.1. Lineage (GTDB taxonomy): Bacteria > Actinomycetota > Actinomycetes > Nanopelagicales > Nanopelagicaceae > ZLKRG08. Next base: position 18,197 of record CAXBPX010000001.1, on the reverse strand, counting down.
AACCACTACTTGATGTAATTCCAATCCATCGTCGCGAAAATGATGGCGCAATTATTACGCAATTCGATATGGGTGCATGCGAAGCAACTGGTCTTTTAAAAATGGATTTCTTGGGTCTTCGAAATTTATCTGTACTTGATGATGCATTGGCAAATATCAAATCTAATAAAGGCATCGAAGTAACTTTAGAAGATTTAACTTTAGACGATAAAAAAACTTACGAACTTTTAGCTAGAGGCGAAACTTTAGGGGTATTTCAATTAGACGGTGGGCCGATGCGTTCACTTCTTAAATCTTTGGCTCCGGATCATTTTGGAGATATTTCAGCGGTGATTGCGCTGTATCGCCCAGGTCCAATGGGCGAAAATGCACATAACAACTATGCAGATCGAAAAAATAAACGTAAACCGGTCGAACCAATCCATCCTGATTTAGCCGAACCACTTTCGGAAATCTTGGATGACACTTTTGGTCTTATTGTTTATCAAGAACAGGTGATGGCGATTGCCCAGAAAGTAGCTGGCTTTTCACTTGGTCGCGCAGATTTGTTGCGTAAAGCAATGGGTAAGAAGAATAAAGAAATTCTGGATAAAGAATATGTTCCATTCGCAGAAGGTATGAAAAAGAATGGATTTAGAGATGCCGCAATTGATCGGCTTTGGGAAACCCTAATTCCATTCTCAGATTATGCTTTTAATCGTGCACATTCGGCTGGATATGGATTGGTTTCATACTGGACAGCTTATTTAAAAGCTAATTACCCAACTGAATATATGGCGGCCCTACTAACTTCGGTGCGCGATGATAAAGATAAATCTGCGCTTTATCTTTCTGAATGCCGCCGTATGGGCATAAAAGTTTTACCGCCAGATGTTAATGAATCAAATGTTGAATACACACCTCGTGGCCAAGATATTCGATTTGGTTTAGCTGCGATACGTAATGTCGGAGAAGGTGTAGTTAATTTGATAATTCAGGCCCGTTCGACAAAGGGTCGTTTCAACTCTTTTGGTGATTTTCTTGCCAAAGTAGATGGTTCGGTCTGCAATAAGAAAACTATTGAATCATTGATTAAAGGTGGTGCTTTCGATTCATTAAATCACTCTCGCAAAGGTTTAATGTCAGTGCACTTGCTTGCAATTGATTCAGTTTCTGAAAGTAAACGTGCCGAAGCCATAGGACAATTTGATTTATTTGGAAGTGCAAATGATGCGGGAGTAGCAACAGTCGAATTAGATATTCCAAATGATGAATGGGATAAAGCCACGCTACTTAATTATGAAAGGGAGATGCTTGGGCTTTATGTCTCTGATCATCCATTACTTGGTGTCGAAGGATTGCTCCGTTCAAATTCCGATATCTCAATTTCAGAATTAGCTGATGAAGAATCCGGCACCGAAAGAATGGTGAATATTGCAGGGTTAATTACTGGTGTCCAACGCAAAGTTTCTAGACAAGGTGCTTCGTGGGCCATTGTTACCATTGAAGATCTAGAAGGTTCCATCGACGTGATGTTCTTTTCAAACACTTACAATCAATACGCCATGAGCCTTATAGAAGATCGAGTAGTAAAGATTCGTGGCCGAGTTGATTGGCGCGACGAACAATTGCGTTTTACCGCCATGGAAATGACGGCAATTGATTTAACGACTGGACCAGTTGGACCTTTCACAGTTAGCGCTAATTCAAATCAATTGACCCAACCGGTAATCGAAAGAATCAAAGAGACGTTACGTATGCATCCAGGTAAGCGAGAGGTGCAATTGGTGGTAACAGATCAAGGTAAAACCACTACACATAAATTGAGTTTCCAAGTTACTTCATCTCCATCACTTAGCGCTGATTTAAAGGCAATCCTCGGAGCTGACTGCGTAAAGTAGAATTACCTGGTGATTCGCCAGATTGATTTAAGAGGAAAAAGACTCTCGAAATCAGAGATAAATATGGTAATCCCGCGCGCCCAATTAGATGTTGAAGCTGCCATGAAAGTAGTCGAACCGATTTTGAAACAAGTTCAAAATGGCAATGAATCAGATTTGTTAGAACTTTCCAGACAATTTGATGGAGTAGCTCCAAAATCTGTAAGAGTTCCAAAATCCGAATTAACCAAAGCCCTCAAGAATCTTGAACCTAAAGTTTTGGAATCATTACAGATTGCCGCGCAACGAATCCGCAAAGTACATCAAGATCAAATTAGAGAATCTAAAATTTCAGAAGTCGAACCTGGTGCAACTGTTACCGAGAAATGGATTCCAGTGGATCGAGTCGGGCTTTATGTCCCAGGTGGTCGTGCGGTTTATCCATCTAGTGTTTTAATGAATGTAATTCCTGCTCAAATTGCAAAAGTTCCATCCATTGCAGTGGCTTCACCGCCACAGGCAGATAATGATGGATGGCCAAATGCCACCATCTTGGCTACCTGCGAACTTTTAGGAATCGAAGAAGTTTATGCAATTGGCGGTGCACAAGCTGTTGCGCTCTTTGCTTACGGAATGAATGGTGTTTGTGAAAAAGCTGATTTAGTAACTGGCCCTGGCAATATTTTTGTAGCCGCAGCAAAGCGAGCTTTACGAGGGCTAATTGGAATTGATTCAGAAGCTGGGCCAACTGAAATCGCCATATTGGCAGATAAGAGTGCGCTGGCATCAGATGTGGCTGCTGATTTAATCAGCCAAGCCGAACATGATGTAATTGCTGCATCAGTACTGGTAACCGATTCTTTAGAATTAGCAGAAGAAGTTGCATCTGAAATTAAATTGCGAGTAGCCAAAACCAAACATTCCGAACGGATTTCGACTGCGTTATCTAGTCAACAATCAGCCATAATTATTGTTGATGATATTCAACAAGGTTTAGCAGTTGTAAATGCGTATGCAGCAGAACATTTAGAGATCCAAACCAGAAATTCAAAGTTAGATGCAGCTCAAATTCGAAATGCGGGCGCGGTTTTCATTGGCAGATTCGCGCCAGTTTCGTTAGGAGATTACGCAGCAGGCTCTAACCATGTGTTACCAACTGGTGGCTGCGCTTGCCATTCTTCTGGTTTATCGGTGCAAACATTTCTAAGAGGCATCCATTTTATTGAATATGACAAAAAATCATTTGAGGCCATCTCGCAGACCGTAATCACTTTGGCTAATGCCGAAGATCTGCCAGCCCACGGAGAAGCTATTTCAGTTAGGTTTGAAAATGAGTAAATGGCCCGATTGGTTACCACTTCGCGATCAGTTAAAACCACTTACTCCATACGGTGCTCCACAAGTATCGGCAAGTGCCAGACTGAACACGAATGAAAATCCATATGGACCAAGTAAAGATTTAGCTGCAGCAATTGCTAAAAGAGTTGGCGAAGTTGCGCACAATTTAAATCGATATCCAGATAGAGATGCGGTAGCCCTTCGCAAGGGTTTAGCGGATTACATTAAAAAACAATGTGGTGTTGAGTTAATTTACGAAAATGTCTGGGCGGCAAATGGTAGTAATGAAATTTTGCAGTCGATCTTTCTAGCATTTGGCCGTACTACTGCAATTGGATTTGTGCCTTCATATTCTATGCATCCTTTAATTGGGAAAGTAGCCAACGTTAATTGGATTGATGGTAAACGTAATCCAGATTTCTCACTCAATTTACCAGCGGCTCTCCAACAAATAAAAGAGATTAATCCGGCGCTGACTTTCATTACGACACCAAACAATCCCACTGGTTCGGCTATTTCTATCTCCGAAATTGAAGAGCTAGCAATAGCTACATCTCAAGTAAATGGGCTTTTAATTATCGACGAGGCTTACGCGGAATTTTCTAATGAAATTTCAGCGATTACTTTAATCTCAAAATATCCTAATATTTTGGTTAGCAGAACTATGTCTAAAGCTTTTGCGTTTGCAGGGGTGCGATTAGGTTATTTGGTGGCCGACAAGTTGGTAATTGATGCTCTGCAATTAGTTCGCCTTCCGTATCATCTCTCTGCAATCACACAAAGCGCAGCGGAAGTAGCACTTGATTTTCAAGATGAACTTTTAGCTGATGTTGCTAAGTTGACCAAGGACCGAGATGCAATGGCAATAGCGCTTACAGAATTGGGATTAAAAGTAATTCCATCTGCGGCTAACTTCATCCTTTTTACAGGATTTCAGCAGAGTTCACATGAACTTTGGGAGAAATTATTAGCCGAGGGCGTGCTGATCCGCGATGTAGGATTAGCGGGTTATCTGCGAGTAACGATTGGCAATGATGCCGAGAATCAACAATTTCTATCGGCTTTGAAAGGCGCGTTATGAGAACTGCTCGTGTCGAACGTACAACTAAAGAGTCATCGGTATTAGTTGAAATTAATTTAGATGGCTCCGGTAATGTTTCAGTCGAAACCGGGGTTCCATTTTTTGATCACATGATGAGTCAATTAGGTAAGCACTCCGGAATTGATTTAAATATTAAAACTAAAGGCGACGTCGAAGTCGATTCACATCACACCGTCGAAGATACTTCGCTTGCTTTTGGCCAAGCGCTTCGTGAAGCTTTAGGTGATAAATCTGGTATCCGACGTTTTGGGGATGCATTGGTTCCGATTGATGAATCACTTACTCAAGTGGCAATCGATTTATCTGGACGTCCTTATCTGGTTTATCGCCAACCAGAGATTGTCGAACTTATCGGAACATTTGACACAACTTTGGGCAAACACATTTGGGAATCAATTGTGGCGGAAGCTCGAATTGCAATTCATATTCGGGTACTTGAAGGTCGCAATGCACATCACGTCTTTGAATCACAATTTAAAGCGGTGGCCAGAGCGCTTCGAGATGCCATCAAATTAGATGGTGTAGCCGGAATTCCCTCGACAAAGGGAACCCTTTGATTGCAATTCTTGACTATGGGTCAGGAAATTTAAGATCAGCGCTTCGCGCATTTGAAACTACCGGTCGCCAAGTCACATTAACTTCTGATGCACAAGTTGCTGCTGATGCAGATGCACTTGTAGTACCTGGCGTTGGTGCATTTGGTGCTTGTATGTCCGGATTAAAAGCAGTTAGTGGAGATCAAATAATTAAATCTCGCGTAACCGCAGGTAAACCAACTTTAGGTATTTGTGTTGGGATGCAAATTTTGTTTGAGCAAGGTGTTGAACATGGAAATTTTCCAGGAGTTGGCGCACTCAATGGCAAAGTAGAAAAACTACCTGCGCCAGTTCTTCCGCATATGGGTTGGAACACTGTTCAAATTACTGGAACTTCTAAGCTCTTTAAAGGCATTGAGAATGAATCCTTTTACTTTGTGCATTCATACGCCGTGATGAATTATCAAGGAAATAATTATGCAACTACCAATTATCACGGTGAATTTATAGCAGCGCTAGAAGCGGGCACTATTTGCGCAACCCAATTTCATCCTGAAAAAAGCGGCGCAGCAGGTTTGCGATTAATTAAAAATTGGGTGGAAAGTTTATGAAGTTAGAGTTGTTGCCAGCTGTAGATGTCAAAGCAGGACAAGCAGTTCGCTTAGTTCAGGGAGAACTTGGCAGCGAATCAAATTATGGATCACCTCTTGATGCTGCGCTTGATTTTCAAAATGCAGGTGCAGAATGGATTCATTTAGTGGATTTGGATGCTGCATTTGGTATCGGAAGCAATTCAGAATTACTAGCTAAAGTAATTCACCAACTAGATATTAACGTCGAACTTTCAGGTGGAATCCGCGATGATGATTCTTTGAAAAAAGCACTAGCTACCGGTTGCCGCCGCGTAAATCTTGGGACCGCAGCACTCGAGAATCCGGAGTGGACCGCCAAAGTTATTTCCCAATACGGTGATCGCATTGCGGTTGGTCTAGATGTTCGGGGTAGAACTTTGGCAGCACGTGGTTGGACTAAAGAAGGCGGCGATTTATATGAAACCATTGAAAGATTAGATAAAAATGGATGCATTCGATATGTAGTCACTGATGTGACTAAAGATGGCACGCTAAAAGGTCCAAACTTAGAATTGTTAAAAAGTGTATGCCAAGTAACTAAAGCCAAAATTGTCGCTTCAGGTGGAATTTCATCGATTGCTGATATCCAAGCACTCAAGAATTTAGTTGAATTCGGAGTAGAAGGTGCAATTATGGGTAAAGCGCTCTATGCCGGAGCTTTCACTTTAGAAGCTGCTTTGAAAGTTGCCAATTAAATGTCACTTTCGATTCGAATAATTCCATGTCTGGATGTGAATGAAGGTCGGGTAGTTAAAGGTGTCAACTTTGTAAATCTGGTCGATGCTGGTGATCCAACTGAATTGGCTAAAGGTTATAACCATGAAGGAGCAGACGAACTTACATTTTTAGATATCTCTGCATCTAGTTCGGGTCGCCAAACTACAATCGAAGCGGTAAGGCGCACAGCAGAACAAGTTTTTATTCCCTTAACAGTTGGTGGCGGAATTCGTTCTGTTGATGATGTAGATAAATTGTTAAGAGCAGGCGCTGACAAAATCAGCATCAATACCGCAGCAATCAATCGTCCAGAATTGATAAATGAGATTGCCAATAACTTTGGGTCACAAGTTTTAGTTCTATCAGTTGATGCTAGGCGCGCAAATGGATCTTACGAAGTAACCACTCATGGTGGACGCGAAAGTGCGGGATTGAGCGCGATAAGTTGGGTGAAGCAAGCCTGCGATCTAGGAGTCGGAGAAATTTTATTGAATTCGATGGACGCCGATGGAACTCGTGAAGGCTATGACCTACAAATGATTTCGGATATTAGATCAATTTGTAAGGTGCCATTAATTGCATCAGGTGGAGCTGGAAAATTAGAAGATTTTGCTTCGGCATTGGATGCCGGAGCTGATGCATTGCTTGCTGCCAGTGTTTTCCATTTTGGCACTTTCAGGATTACGGATGTTAAAAATTATCTAAAGCAGCGTGGATATAACGTGCGCGAGAGTGCGCTTTCGTAGGGCAAAATTCACCCATGAAGATTCCAGCACAAATTCAAGAGGCGCTTTCCAAAGGTCTGATTGCTGCCATTGTGCAGGATGCAAAAAGCAGCGAAGTCTTAATGTTGGCATGGATGAACGAAGCAGCATTATTACAAACTTTGCAAACAAAACGTGCCACTTATTTCAGTAGATCCCGAAATGCACTTTGGGTAAAAGGTGAGACTTCAGGGCATTTTCAAGAGGTTGTTGACATCAAATTCGATTGTGATGCAGATGCAATTTTGATGCTTGTTAATCAAATCGGAGCGGCATGTCATACTGGTCAAAAGAGTTGTTTTCATAATGAACTTATCTGAATTTCGCGAATACGCGAAAGAATTTAATGTAATCCCGGTGTCCCGGAAATTATTGGCAGATGGTGAAACTCCAATTGGCGTTTATCGAAAATTAGCAAAATTAAAACCCAATACTTTTCTACTCGAATCCGCCGAACACGGAGGAGTTTGGTCCCGTTATTCTTTTATTGGAGTAGCTTCCGAAGCCACGTTGACGGAAAAAAACGGCGAAGTTTATTGGCGCGGCACGATGCCAGCAGGTGCTCCAACTGGAGTAGACCCATTGACCGCACTTCGGATGGCGGCAGCACACTTACGTTCGCCAGAAATTGAAAGTGCGCCCACCTTAACTGGTGGCCTAGTTGGTTATATGTCATATGACAGCGTGAGACGATTGGAGAAATTACCAAGTATTACCGCCAATGATTTAAATATTCCAGAACTTGAATTTATGTTGACTTCAGATTTAGCAGTGATGGATCACGCCGAAGGCACCATTACATTAATTGCAAATGTGATTAATTGGGATGGTAGCGACGAAAGAGTAGATGAAGTATACGAATTGGCAATACAGCGACTGGATCGAATGCAAGCTGATTTGCAAGCTCCGACAATTGGCAACTTTGCATTCGTTGATCAAAAGAGCGCTCCCACATTCAAGAGAAATACTTCAGAGCAGGAATTTTTAAATAAAGTTGCAAAAGTAAAAGAAGAAATTAAGTCTGGTGAAGCGTTTCAGGTGGTTATTTCACAACGATTTGTCACAGAATGCAATGCAGATTCTATTGATGTATACAGAATGTTGCGCCTTCATAATCCAAGTCCTTATATGTTTTTCTTACGATTTGATGATGGATTAGATGTGGTGGGTTCAAGTCCAGAAGCGTTGGTAAAAGTAACAGATGGCAAAGTGATGGTCCATCCAATTGCCGGTACTAGACGCCGTTCTGATTCTCCAGAACAAGATGAGAAAATTGCACAAGAATTACTAGCAGATCCAAAAGAGCGTGCTGAGCATTTAATGTTGGTAGATCTTGGACGAAATGATTTGGGTCGAATTTGTAAGCCAGGAACTGTTGAAGTGGTTGAATTCATGAACATCGAACGCTTCTCTCACGTAATGCATATCGTTTCGACCGTAACTGGAGATTTAGCAACTGGAAAAGCTCCAATTGATGCGCTCTTCTCAACTTTTCCAGCCGGCACATTATCTGGCGCACCAAAACCACGCGCCATGGAAATTATTGAGGAACTCGAACCGAATCGTCGGGGGTTATACGGTGGCGCCCTGGGCTATATAGATTTCCGTGGCAATATCGATACCTGTATTGCAATTCGAACTGCAGTGATCAAAGATGGAAATGCTTATGTACAGGCAGGTGCTGGCATCGTGGCAGATTCTGATGCTTTAGCTGAGAATCAAGAATGTATTAATAAGGCTGCGGCAGTGCTTGGCGCAGTGAACGCGGCGAATAATTTGCGAGTGGCTAAATGAGAGATTTTCTAGGATTTTTTATTACCACTATTTTTACTTTGATTTTGATTGTTTATATTGGCAGTAAACGAAAAAAAAGTTCGAGATATGAACGTACTCCTCATGCCACTTCCGATTGGCAAAAATTAGATAAAGGTATTGACCCTACAAAATGAGTGTTCTAGATTCAATTATCGAAGGAGTGCGTGAAGATTTAGCTGCGCGCCGAATGCCACTATCTAAATTACATGAATTACTAGATGCGGCCCCAGCACCTATTGCACCCGTTTTTCCTTTTAATAATTTGTCAGTGATTGCAGAGGTCAAACGTAAGTCACCAAGTAAAGGCGAATTGGCAGAAATACCAGATCCGGCAAAATTAGCATCTCTGTATCAGCAAGCTGGTGCAGCAGCAGTGTCGGTGCTAACGGAGCAACGAAGATTTAATGGTTCGCTAGCAGATTTTGATGCCGTGAGAAATGAAATTTCTTTACCAATGCTTAGAAAAGATTTTATGGTAGATGAATATCAATTCTATGAAGCTAGAGCACATGGTGCCGATTTAGTTCTTTTAATTGTAGCGGCGTTATCAAAGTCGCAACTTTCAGATTATTATGCGTTAGCCACAGAGTTAGGAATGAAATCTTTAATTGAAGTTCATACTAATGACGAATTAGAAGCAGCAATGGAAATTAATCCAGAAATTATCGGTGTGAATTCGAGAAATTTAAAAACATTAGAAGTGGATACCTCCGCTTTCAATGAGCTGATTCCTAGAATTCCATCTGAATTAATTAAAGTTGCTGAATCCGGAATTTCTACTAGAACTGATGTCCAAGTTGCAGAGCGGGCGGGCGCTAATGTGATTTTGGTCGGAGAGGCGCTGGTAAAGGCAGGAGATCCGATAACCAGCATGCGTGAGCTACTTGGTGCAAGGTAGATTTTGACTATGACTTTTGACGGGCATTTTGGCCAATATGGTGGACGCTTTGTTCCAGAAGCTTTGATTCCGGCACTTGAAGAATTAACTGCCGCATTTGAAGCAGCAAAAGTTGATCCGGTTTTTCAATCTGAATTAGATCATCTACATAAAACTTATTCAGGACGACCTTCGATTCTTACCGATGCCAAACGATTCTCGGAATATTGCGGTGGCGCTCGAGTATTGCTAAAACGCGAAGATTTAAATCACACTGGTTCTCACAAAATAAATAATGTTCTTGGACAAGCACTCCTGACAAAACGAATGGGTAAACCAAGAATCATTGCAGAAACCGGTGCAGGTCAACATGGTGTGGCATCAGCAACTGCCGCCGCGTTACTTGGACTTGAATGTGTTGTATACATGGGCGAAGAAGACACTAAACGACAAGCTCTAAATGTTGCCAGAATGAAATTACTCGGTGCAAAAGTAGTGCCAGTTACTACCGGTTCCAGAACTTTAAAAGATGCCATCAATGAAGCAATGCGCGATTGGGTTACCAATGTGGAAACCACTCATTACCTATTAGGCACTGTGGCCGGCCCACATCCATTTCCAGAAATGGTCAGAGATTTTCATAAAATTATTGGAGAAGAAGCCCGCCAACAAGTTTTAGATTTAACTGGCAAGTTGCCCGATGCCGTTTTAGCCTGCGTTGGTGGCGGCTCTAATGCCATCGGAATTTTCCATCGCTTTATTTCAGATAGCCAAGTTAGGTTGATTGGTCTAGAAGCAGGCGGAGATGGAATCCAAACTGGTCGCCATGCATCATCTATAAGTGGTGGCAGCGTTGGCGTTTTACACGGCACTCGCACCTACGTTTTACAAGATGCAAATGGCCAGACAGTTGAATCGCATTCAATAAGTGCCGGACTTGATTACCCCGGCGTTGGTCCTGAGCATGCAATTTTGAATGACACCGGTCGCGCTGAATATAGATCTATTACAGATGCCGAAGCCATGGATGCATTCTCATTACTCTGCAAAACCGAAGGAATTATTCCTGCAATTGAAACGGCACATGCGCTAGCTGGCGCCATGAAAGTTGGTCGAGAACTGGGACCAAATGCAATTTTGCTGATTAATCTCTCTGGTCGTGGAGATAAAGATGTTCAAACTGCCGCAAAATATTTCGGAATTTCACTCGAATGACTGCGTTAGAAAAATTATTTGAAACCTCTGGCACTAAATTAATTGGATATGTACCTGCGGGTTTTCCCACAATTTCTGGTGCAAAAGAGATCATCACTGCGATGGTAAAGGGTGGAGTAGATGCCATCGAAGTTGGCTTTCCATACAGCGACCCAGTTATGGATGGACCAACTATTCAAGCCGCAGCAGATCAATCTCTTGCAAATGGCACCACTGCCTCAGATGTTATGGAGACTTTAAAATTCGCCGCAAATTTAGTGCCATCGGTGATTATGAGTTACTGGAACCCAATCGAAAAATACGGTGTCGAAAAGTTTGCTTCAGATATGGCTGCTGCAGGGGGAAGCGGAACCATCACCCCAGATTTAACTTTCGATGAAGCCACAAATTGGCTTGCCGCATGCCAGCGAAACTCGATAAATCCGATCTTTGTTATTGCGCCAAGCACCAAAGATGTTCGACTTGAAAAAGTTTTGGCTAGCTGTGGTGGATTTGTTTATGCTGCATCTTTGATGGGTGTAACCGGAGCTCGAACTGAGATCTCAAATACGGCTGAAACTTTGGTAAACCGAACCAGGAAATTTACGAAACTTCCGGTAGCGGTTGGGCTTGGCGTTTCAACTCCCGAACAAGCGGCTGAGGTAGCCAAATATGCAGATGGCGTAATTGTCGGTAGCGCCTTCATTAATGCAGTTGCGCAGGCTCCCACATTTGCCGAAGGGCTCGTGGCAGTCGAAAAGTTAGCGCGCGAACTTAAAGCTGGCATCACTGGTTAGGATTAGGAACTCGAAAGGAAGATGATGGCAACTCCGAAGAAAGATCCAAAAAAAGATAATGTCACACGTAATTTAGTCATCGGAATGATTGCGTTAGTAGTTTTAGTGACCGTAGGAGTTTCATTCTCAAGCAATAAGGCAAAAGAGAATGTAGCCACCCCAGCTTCGGTTGATAAAGCTGAAGGTTACGGAATTGTCTTTAACAAAGGCTTAACTGGAGTTCCAAAGCTAGATATTTGGGAAGATTTCCAATGCCCAGTGTGCCGAGATTTTGAAGCGGTAAATAACAAGCAAATTACCGAATGGATTACTAGTAAAAAAGTGGTGGCAGTATTCCATCCGCTCTCATTCATTGGTGCCGAATCTGCATACATGGCTAATGCTGCCGCTTGCTCTGCCGATGAAGGAAAGTTTCTGCCTTACCATGCCGCGCTTTATGCCAATCAGGCTTCCGCTGAAAATTCCGGTCAATGGAACCCAGCATCCTTAATTGCACTTGGTGCAAATGTAGGAATTACCTCTAAATCATTTTCAGATTGTGTTACCAATGCGAAGTATCAAGATTGGGTTACAAATATTGCAAATGACGGTCAGAGTAAGAAAATCAACTCCACTCCAACTGTGCTAATTAACGGCAAAGAGATTGAACGTACTCAAGCAAACTACTTTGACACAGCGACATTTTCCAAGCTGGTCTTTAAAAAGTAATTGATAGCACGTTACATCCCAACACCATCAGTATCGCAATTTACTGTTGGGCCTTTAACAATTCATGCATACGCGCTCTGCATTATTTTAGGAATAACCGCCGCAATCTGGATTTCAAATAAAAGATATCTAGATGCAGGTGGCTCGCCACATGTAATTAGCGATTTAGCTATTTGGGTTATTCCAGCTGGGGTGATTGGTGCCCGGATCTATCATGTATTAACTTCACCTGAATATTTCTTTGGCGCCAACGGAAACATTTCGGATATCTACAAAATTTGGGAAGGCGGGCTTGGCATTTGGGGAGCGATTGCCGGTGGAGTCCTAGCGGCATATTGGAAATACAATCGTGAAATTTCATTTGCCGCCCTTTTAGATGTAATGGCACCAGGGTTATTAGTTGCGCAAGGAATCGGCAGATTTGGAAATTGGTTTAATGCAGAACTTTATGGCAGTCAGACTAATTTGCCTTGGGCGCTGCAATTACCAGATGGACTTACATACCACCCAACATTTTTATATGAAGCTATCTGCAATTTTGCGCTAGCTGCATTCCTCATTAAACGAAAAAATAGCGCTCCAGCCGGCTCAATCTTTGCTATGTATGTAGCGGGATATTGCGCTTATAGATTCTTTATTGAAGGTATCCGAATTGATAGCGCACATACATATTTCGGTTTACGCCTAAATCAGTGGGTCAGTTTGATATTAGGTGGGGCGGCACTTATAAAATTGCGCAAACTTATTGGTCCTAAAGGATAGTATTTAAATATGCCATTAAATGAAACTATGCGCCGAAATCAGGAACATCGCGCGCATCGCGCTGGTTGGTTGCGCGCTGCGGTACTTGGCGTAAATGACGGTTTAGTTTCTACCGCGTCACTAATGGTTGGCGTATCTGCTGCTATGCAAAGTGACAGCGTAATTCTTACTACCGGTTTAGCTGGAATTGCTGCCGGTGCGCTCTCTATGGCAGTTGGTGAATATGTATCTGTTCGTTCTCAAGTAGATATAGAAGAATCAGATCGCGCTCTAGAAGAAAATCAACATGCCACAAATCCTGAAGGTGAATTTCTAGAATTAGTTCAGATTTACATGAATCGTGGTTTGAGCGAAGAATTAGCTAAACAAGTTGCCGAACAGATGCATGCCCACAACGCGATCGAAACTCATCTTCGTGATGAACTTGGTCAATTCGAACACACAATGGCGCGTCCAGTACAAGCATCATTTGCCTCTGCACTTAGTTTTACCACTGGCGGTTTAATTCCATTTATAGGTTTTTATCTACCCTTTATCGAAAACAATGCCATCAGAATTACTTTGGTAACGATTGTGGGATTAACATTTGCAGGATTTCTTTCAGCAAAAACCGCAGGGACTCACCTGGTTAAGGCAACCTCCCGTGTAGTCATTGGTGGCGTGCTGGGAATGGTGATTACCGGCGCGATTGGTGCATTCGCTCATACCGCTGGGTTATAACCATAAATTCTTTTGCAGAATAGGGTCCACATAGCGGGAAAGTGAGATAAACCTGAGGGTAATTGGTAAAAATCTTTACCGCTTTTCGCCCGCTTATTGCTAACCTTTAGCACTCATCAGGGCCAAGGTCGTCCCATCGCTAATTAAGAGGGGGCTCTGGAATGCTTTCTAAAAATTTCCCAGCAGCACAAGGTTTATACGACCCTGCCAACGAACATGATGCCTGCGGCGTCGCGATGGTGGCCACTCTTAAACGCGAAGCAGAACATGAGATTGTTCAGAAAGCTTTACGCGCTCTGGAAAATATGGAACACCGTGGTGCCACCGGTGCAGATCCAGACACCGGTGATGGTGCTGGAATATTAATTCGAATTCCTGATGAATTTTTTCGGGCAGAAGTAAATTTCAAACTACCAGAAGCTGGCAAATATGCAGCAGGGCTCGCATTTATTGAAGCAGGCGCAAATGTGCGCACGGAAATTGAAAAGCTAGCTTCTGAAGAGAATTTAACTATTTTAGGGTGGCGCGAAGTTCCAACTGATGCCAAGACTTTAGGTAAGACCGCAATAAGTGTGATGCCAAAGTTTGAACAACTTTTCGTGGCAGGTAAAAATGCAGAATCGGGCTTAGTGCTTGATCGAATGGCTTTCTGTCTAAGAAAGAGAATCGAACACACACTGCCTGTTTATTTCTCCTCATTATCAACTTCGACCATTGTCTATAAAGGTATGTTGACTACGGGACAACTAAGTAAGTTTTACCCAGAATTAAATGACCAAAGAGTGAAATCACCTTTGGCAATTGTTCACTCACGTTTTTCAACAAATACATTTCCATCATGGCAGTTGTCACATCCTTATCGATATATCGCGCATAACGGTGAAATTAATACTGTAAAAGGAAATCGAAATTGGATGCGAGCACGTGAAGAGTTGCTTGAATCAAATTTAATTCCTGGCGATTTGGAAAGAATCTTTCCAATCGTGGACATGGCAGGTTCTGATTCCGCATCATTCGATGAAGTTTTAGAATTACTTTACTTAGGCGGTCGTTCATTGCCGCACGCAGTCTTGATGATGATCCCGGAAGCTTGGGAGAACCACGCTTCAATGCCCAAGAATCGTAGAGATTTTTATGCATTCCATGCTGCGTTAATGGAAGCTTGGGATGGGCCAGCGTGCGTTACTTTCACTGATGGAAAGCAAGTTGGCGCGGTGCTTGATCGAAATGGATTGCGTCCATCTCGTTTTTGGGTAACTGAAGATGGTTACGTAGTTCTGGCATCGGAAGTTGGAGTGCTAGATATCCCGCAAGAAAAAGTGGCTCGTAAAGGCCGTTTACAACCGGGCAAAATGTTCTTAGTTGATATTGAAGCTGGTCGAATAATTGAAGACGATGAAATTAAAGACTCGTTAGCTAATGCGCATCCTTATGGCCAATGGGTCGAAGAAGGAATGATTCGCCTAAAAGATTTACCTGACCGCGAACATATTATTTATCCGCATGCTTCAGTAGTACGACGTCAAAAAGCATTCGGCTACACCGAAGAAGAGATTCGGGTAATTATTACGCCGATGGCTAAAAGTGGTGCGGAACCACTTGGTTCAATGGGAACCGATACCCCGATAGCAGCGCTTTCCGAAAAGCCGCGTTTGATGTTCGATTATTTTTCTCAATTATTTGCACAAGTTACCAACCCACCACTAGATGCAATCCGTGAAGAACTGGTGACTTCACTTGGCTCTGCAGTTGGTCCTGAATGGAACCTATTAGATCCTGGTCCAAACTCTTGTCGCCAAGTTGGAATTGCATTTCCAGTAATTGATAACGATGAACTTGCCAAATTAATTCATGCAAACGTTGATGGAGATTTTCCAGGTCTTGAAGCGTATGTTGTTAAAGCGCTTTTCCCAGTAGAAGCCGATGGTTCTGGGCTTCGCAAGCGAATCGAAGAGATTAAAAAGGAAGTTTCTAAAGCAATTGAAAATGGCGCTCGAATTATTGTGCTTTCAGATCGTGATGGAGATGCTGATAATGCGCCGATTCCATCACTTTTGCTTACGGCAGCAATCCATCATCATTTAATCCGTGAAAAATCGCGCACCAAAGTTGGTTTAATTGTTGAAGCTGGAGACGTACGAGAAGTTCACCATGTGGCACTTTTGATTGGTTATGGTGCTGGTGCCATAAATCCATATCTAGCCATGGAAACTGCGGAAGATTTAGTTAACCAAGGTGTAATTACGGGTTTGACTGCAGAGAAAGCAGTTAAGAATTTGATCAAGTCACTTGGTAAAGGTGTACTTAAAGTAATGTCAAAAATGGGAATTTCAACTATTGCCTCTTACACCGGTGCCCAGGTTTTCGAAGCAATTGGTCTTTCTCAGGAGTTAGTAGATGAATTCTTTACTGGAACTACTTCACGATTGGGTGGCATTACTTTAGATACTGTCGCAACGGAAGTTACCAAACGTCATCACGTTGCGTATCCACCAGGTGGCGAAATTCCAGGTGCTAAACGTTTATCTATTGGTGGCGAATATCAATGGCGCCGTGATGGCGAACCACACCTTTTCGATCCTGAAACTGTATTTACGTTGCAACATTCCACTCGCAATAAGCGCTTTGATGTTTTCAAACGTTACACAACCAGAGTTGATGAACAGAGTAAACGTTTGATGACGTTACGCGGACTATTTAAATTTAAAGAGGGCGTGCGTCCAGCCATTTCTATTGATGAAGTGGAACCAATTTCAGAAATAGTCAAACGATTTTCAACTGGCGCGATGAGCTTTGGTTCAGTTTCGCAAGAAGTTCATGAAACTTTAGCGATTGCCATGAATCGTTTAGGTGGAAAATCAAATACCGGTGAAGGTGGAGAAGATCCATCTCGTTTTACGCCGCTACCAAATGGAGATTCAAAACGTTCTGCCATCAAACAAGTGGCATCAGGTCGCTTCGGAGTCACTAGCGAATACTTAGTAAATTCTGATGATATTCAAATCAAAATTGCGCAAGGTGCAAAGCCAGGCGAAGGTGGACAGTTACCGGGAAATAAGGTTTATCCATGGGTTGCCAAAGTACGCCACTCAACTACTGGTGTGGGTTTAATTTCGCCACCGCCACATCACGATATTTATTCAATTGAAGATTTAGCGCAATTAATTCACGATTTAAAGAACGCCAATAAGAATGCACGTGTACATGTGAAATTGGTAGCAGAAGTTGGCGTGGGCACTGTGGCTGCAGGCGTTTCCAAAGCACATGCAGATGTGGTTCTGATTTCAGGTCATGATGGCGGAACTGGTGCATCGCCACTTACTTCCTTAAAGCATGCTGGTGCACCGTGGGAATTAGGTTTAGCTGAAACACAGCAGACCTTGCTACTTAATCGTTTGCGCGATCGAATTGTGGTGCAAACTGATGGTCAGCTAAAAACTGGTCGCGATGTAGTTATTGCAGCGCTTCTAGGCGCAGAAGAGTTTGGATTTGCAACGGCACCACTCGTGGTTTCTGGTTGCATCATGATGCGTGTTTGTCATCTAGATACTTGTCCAGTTGGTGTGGCAACTCAAAACCCGGAACTGCGCGCTAAATTCAATGGCAAACCAGAATTCGTGGAAACTTTCTTCGAATATATTGCCCAAGAAGTTCGTGAATTATTGGCACAACTTGGCTTTAGAAGTATCAAAGAAGCGGTTGGACATGTGGAGTTGTTGGATACCAAAGCCGCGGTAGATCACTGGAAGGCAAGCGGTTTAGATTTATCTCCACTTCTGGTGCGCCCAGAGATTGATTCGCCTTTGCATAACACCACGACTCAAGAACATGGTTTAGCAGCAGCTTTGGATAATAAATTAATTGAACTTGCCCAACCTGCTTTGCAAAATGGGGAACGAGTAAACATTGATTTGCCGGTTCGAAATGTAAATCGAACTGTCGGCACCATGCTGGGCGCTGAAATCACTCGCAAATATCATGGCGCAGGATTACCTGCAGATACCATCAATGTAGTTTTGCACGGTTCTGCTGGTCAATCATTAGGTGCATTTATTCCAAATGGTCTAACCATTCGCCTATATGGTGATAGTAATGATTATGTAGGAAAAGGCATCTCCGGCGGCCGTGTGATTTTGCGTCCTGATGAGAAAGCAAAATTTAAATCTGAAGATAATGTAATTGCTGGAAATGTTATTGGTTATGGCGCTACAAGTGGAGAGATTTTTGTACGCGGAATTGTTGGTGAGCGCTTCTGTGTTCGAAATTCTGGTGCTACTGCAGTCACCGAAGGAGTTGGCGATCACGCGTTGGAATACATGACCGGTGGTCGGGTCGTTATTTTAGGACGCACAGGTCGTAACTTGGCAGCAGGCATG